>DATEKH010000105.1:0-30010 GCA_035277525.1 Allostellaceae bacterium | reverse complement strand
TGCGGCTATCGCGCCGAGCACGGCCTGGCGACCGCCCTCGCCGCGGGCCGTGCCGATGCGTTCCCGGTCCAGATCGATATTCACGAGCGGGCCTCGGTACGGGGCGCGTTCGCCGCGACCGCGAAGCGCTTCGGGCGTCCGATCGATATTCTCGTCAACAACGCCGCCATTGCCGATGAGAAACCGTTCGCGACGATCACCGACGCGGATTGGGATCGCGTGCTCGAAACCAATCTGAGAGGGCCCTTCATCGCCGCGCAAGAAGCTCTTCCGCCCATGGTCGAGCGCCGCTGGGGCCGCATCGTCAACATCGTTTCGATCGGCGGTCAATGGGGCGGCATGCGCCAGGTCCATTACGCCGCGTCGAAAGCCGGGCTGATCAATCTGACGCAATCGCTCGCGCGGCTCTATTCGGCGCACGGCATCACCAGCAACGCGGTCTCGCCTGGCCTCGTCGGAACGGATATGGCACAGAGCGAGCTGCAGTCCGAAGCCGGGCGCGCCAAGCTCGCGCAAATTCCGCTGGGCCGCATCGCGTCTCCGCAAGAGATCGCCGCTGCGGTCGCTTTCCTTTGCTCGGAAGAGGCGGGCTACATCACCGGCCAGACCATCAACGTCAATGGCGGCATGCTGTTCTGAGGCGACGATGAGCAAGCGCATTCTCATTCTCGGCGCCGGCAAGGAGCAAGTTCCCGCCATCGAAGCGGCCGCGCGCAAGGGCATCCGCACTCTCGTTCTCGACATGAACGCCGAGGCAGAAGGCGCCGCGCTCGCCGATGAATTTCGTCCGGTGAGCACGCGCGATATCGGCGCCATCCTTGGCTTTCTCGGCGAATACAAAGCGAAGATCGACGGCGTGATGACGATCGCGAGCGACATCCCGCATTGCGTCTCGGCCGTCGCCGAGGTGCTCGGCGTGCCGCATATCGCCCTCGAAGTCGCGCGGCGCTGCATCGACAAATTCGCCATGAAGCAAGCGCTGCTGGCGGGCGGAGTGAACATTCCCGAATTCGCCGCAATCGCCTCGGTCGATGACCTTAAGGCTTTCATCACCCGTTTCGGCCATCCGGCCGTCATCAAGCCGGTCGACAATTCCGGCGCGCGCGGGGTGTTGCGGCTGACGCGCGCAATCGATCTCGACTGGGCCTTCGCCTACGCGAAGCAATTCTCCTATTCGGGCCGGGTCGAGGTCGAGCGCTTCATTCCCGGCCTGCAAATCAGCACCGAAGGCTTGGTGCTCGACGGCCGGCTGCACACGACGGGTTTTGCCGACCGCAACTATGCAAGGCTCGACGACACCGCCCCCTACATGGTCGAGGATGGCGGCGACATCCCGACGATCCTCGGCGCACGCGACCGGCAAAGCGTCATCGCCGAATTCGACAAGGCCGTCAGTGCGCTCGGCATCGATTGGGGACCGGCCAAGGGCGACATGGTGTTCGGCGAGGACGGCAAAGCCTATGTGATCGAGATCGCGGCGCGGCTTTCCGGCGGCAATTTCTGCTACGACAAGGTGCCGTGGTCGACCGGGGTCGATATCGTCGACATCCTGGTCGATATGGCGGTCGGCAATCCGGTCGATCCGCAGCGCTTCGAGCCCGACCGCAACCTCGCCACGGTGCAGCGCTATTTCTTCCCGCCGCCCGGCCGGATCGAGGCGATCCGCGGTCTCGAGCGAGCGAAAGCGATCCCCGAGATCCGCAAGCTCGATCTCTGGGTCAAGCCCGGCGCAACCGTTGCGGCGGCGGAAAATCACCCCTCGCGCGTCGGCTATGTCATCGCTTGCGCGCCGACGCGCGCGACCGCAACCGCGGCGGCCGAAAAGGCCGTGCGCGCGGTCGACTTCGTCATGGCCTTAGAAGCGAATCCCGAGACGGAAATCACCTTCTCCGCCGCGAAGCGGGGGAGAGGGAGGGACCCGTCGCGTCAGCGACGGGAGGGTGAGGTGGTGCCCGCAACTGATCCCCACCTCACCCGCTCCCCGCGGACTTCGATCCGCGGGTCGCACCCTCTCCCCCCGCAAAGCGGGCGGAGAGGGTAATTCGATCGGGTTTCTAGGCTGCAGACTCATAATGCCTGAGCCAGAGCCGAATGGAAGCGAGCTTTGCCATAGCGAGGTAGTTGAGGGCGATGCGGTCGAAGCGCGTGCATATGTGCCTAAACTGCTTGAGCTTGTTGAAGAAGCGCTCGATGAGGTTGCGCTTTTTTGTAGGTGCGCTTCGAGATGGGCGCGAGCCCCGCGCCCGGCAAGAATGAATTAACCAATCGCGTGCATCTTGCGCATCCGGCATCGCCCGGCTTCAGGGCGCGTGCCGCCGGACCATCGGGTTGCCTGACGTTCCAATGTATTTCACTCAGTCCTCGCGCGAGACACCGCAAGCCGGACCGACCCGGGTCTGGAGCGTGTTTCATCTCAATCTCATGTTCTCCTCGATCGAGGAGGAATCGCGCGCCAATGTGATCGAGCGCTGCTATTGGCCGCTGCTGCGCGCCATCGAGGCGACGCGCTTGGCCGTTGGCATCGAATTCACCGGCTATACCCTCGCGACCATCAAGCGGCTCGATCCCGCCTGGGTCGCGAAATTCTGCGACCTGATGCGCGCCAAGCTGGTCGAGCCGATCGCGAGCGGCGAAGCGCAGCTCATCGGTCCGCTCGTCCCAGCCGCGGTCAACGCCGCCAATCTCCGTCTCGGCAACGAGACCTATGAAAGGCTGCTCGGCTGCCGGCCCAAGCTCGTGCTCGTCAACGAGCAATGCTTCAGCCGATCGATGATCGATCACTATATCGATGCCGGCTATTCGGCGTTCATCACCGATTGGGACAATGTCTATCTCGCCAATCCCGAGTGGGATCCGGCGCTGCGCTATGCGCCGCAACGCGCGGCGAGCGCGACCGGCCGCACCCTGCCCGTCTTGTGGAGCCTGACCGTCGCCTTCCAGAAGCTGCAACGCCTCGCGCATGGCGTCGAAAGCCGTGCCTCTTACCGGCTCTGGCTCGACCGTCAGCTTGCGAAGCCGATCCCATCGCTCAATCTCTATTGTAATGACGCCGAGATTTTCGATTTCCGTCCCGGGCGCTTCGAGGCCGAGCCCTCGCCATCGAACCGGTCGGAATGGAGCATCATCGAGGCGCTGTTCGAAGAGCTGCGCGAGGATCGCCGCATCGCCGGCGCGCTGCCCTCCGACGTGCTGGCGGCGCTGTCGCCCTCGCCCGCTACGCCGCCGCTCGCCCTTGCCACCGCCGCCGCGCCCCTGCCAACGAAGAAGCAGGAAAAGTACAACGTGCTGCGCTGGGCCGCGACCGGCCGCGATGATATTGGCATCAACAGCCGCTGCCTTGCTCTGGCGCACCGTCTGGGCGATTCCCTGTCGGCGAGCGACGAGGATTGGCGCGAGCTGTGCTATCTCTTCGCCAGCGACTTTCGCACCCACATCACCTTGCGCCGCTGGGCGGCCTATCGCGAACGACTCGCCGCGTTCGAGCGGCGCTGGAACCAGAGCGCTGCGCCGCGCCGGCAGCGCAACGGGACGACGACCCCTTCCGGCTCGCCGCTTCTGCCCGAGCAGGACGGGCTCGTCCGGCTCGAGAATGCGGCGATCGGCGTCGAGCTCAACCTCAAGCGCGGCCTGGCCATCAACCGGCTGTGGCGCGGCGGCCATGCGGACCAGTGGCTCATCGGCACAATCCCCTTCGGCTATTACGACGACATCCGCCTCGGCGCCGATTTCTACAGCTCGCATCTCGTGATGCAGCAGCCGGGAAAGCCGCAAGTGACCGACCTCGCGCCGGTGCGGGCGACGCTCATCGACGAGCCCCAATGGCAAGCGGTCCACGCCACGATCAAGACCGGCCTCGGCGCGGTCGAGAAGGAGCTTCGCCTGCACAAGACCGAGCCGCGGCTCGATATGCTCTATCGTCTCGATTGGCCGACGTTGCCGCTTGGCATTCTTCGTCTCGGCCACATCACGGCCAATCCCGAGGCCTTCGACGCCGACGCGCTGTGGTACGAGACCCATAATGGCGGCGCCGTGTCCGAGCGCTTCGCGCTCAACGGCACGGAATTCGATCACGGCCGGCCGGTGTCGCATCTCGTCTCGGCCAGCACCGCGCTCGGCATGACCGAGGACCGGCTGAGCTTCGGCGATCGCCGCCGCTCGGTCACCGTCACCGCCTTGCGCGAGCAGGCGGCCGTTGTGCCGATGGTGGTGTGGCGGCGCCTCAAGGACGGGTTCTTCTTCCGCGTGGCGTTCTCGGCCGGCGAAATCGACGACACGGTCAAGAACAGCGATCCGAGCCGCGCCGAACATTGGCCGCTCAGTGTCGGATTGAGCGTGACCTTGAGCGCCGCCTAGCAAGAAAAGACATCATGGATTCGATCGAGCGCAGCATCGAGACAAAGACCAAGGCGCCGTTCCTCGGCAAAAGGGACGAATCCGCCGTGACCTTCATCGCCGAGGTTTCGAGCAATCACGCGCGCAATCTGAGGCGCTGCCTCGACTTCATCGACAGCGCGGCGCGGATCGGCTGCGATGCCGTGAAGTTCCAGCTTTTCCGCGTCGAGGATCTGTTCGCGCCCGAGATCCTGGCGCGCAGCCCGGCGCATCGCCAGCGCAAGGATTGGGAGCTGCCGACCGCATTCCTGCCCGCGATCGCGGAGCGCTGCCGCGAGCGCAAGGTCGAATTCATCTGCACGCCGTTCTCGCTCGAGGCGGTCAGAGAGCTGAGGCCCTTCGTCGCGCGCTACAAGATCGCGTCCTACGAGCTGACCTGGCCCGCGCTGATCGAGGCCTGCGCGCGGACGGCCAAGCCGCTCATCCTCTCGACCGGCATGGCGACGCTCGACGAGATCGCCCATGCCGTGACCACGTTCCGCCGCTCGAGCGGCCGCGACCTGACGCTCCTCCATTGCGTCTCGGGCTACCCCCATCCTTGCGAAGACGCCAATCTCGCGGCGATCAAGACCTTGCGCAGCGCGCATCACTATCCCGTGGGCTGGTCCGATCACTCGGCCAATCCCGGCGTCATTCAGCGCGCGATCCATCGCTGGGGCGCGAGCGTGATCGAGTTCCACCTCGATCTTGACGGCACCGGCGACGAGTTCAAGACCGGCCATTGCTGGCTGCCCGACGCCATCGCACGCGTCATCGCCGAAGCCCGTGCCGGCTTCAAGGCCGATGGCGACGGCATCAAGCAACCCATGCCGGCCGAGCGCGCCGACCGCGAATGGCGCGCCGATCCCAGCGACGGGCTGCGGCCGTTCAAATCGCTGCGGGACAGCTGGACGCCGGAACGGTGAGCGCGTGCGCCATCGTTCAAGCCCGCATGGGCTCGAGCCGCTTTCCCGGCAAGATGCTGCAGGAGCTTGCCGGAAAGCCGCTGATCTGGCACGTCATTCACCGGCTGCGGCAGTGCGCGCGCGTCTCGCAGATCATCCTCGCGACCTCGGATCAGCCGGCTGACGACCCGCTCGCGGATTACGTCCGCGGCTTGGTCGTCGATGTCGTGCGCGGCTCCGAGCAAAACGTTTTGCAGCGCTTCCTTCTCGCGCTCGAGCGCACCGAGGCTTCAACCATTCTGCGCATCACCGGCGATGCGCCGCTGATCGATCCCGATCTCATCGACCGGTTGATCGCCGCACTCGAAGAGAGCGACGCCGATTATGCCGTCACCTCCGCGCCGGTGAGCGATTGCGGCATCGATCCGATGACGCGTAACATTCTGCTGCGCCTCGCGGCCGAGCGCGGCGACGATCCGGCCGCGCGCGAGCATATCTCGGGCTATTTCGCGCTCCACCCGGACTTCGCGCGCCGCGCCGTGCTGTCGCTCGAAGGCGAGGATCGCCGGGTCGAGAGTGCGCGGTTCAGTGTCGACACTCCGGCCGATCTCGCCTTCATCGAGACGATCTATCGCCGGCTGGGGGTGCAAGCGGGCGACGCGAAATTCACCGACGCGTTGGCGCTGCTGCGCGCCGATCCGAGCCTCCTCGCGATCAACGCCCAGGTGCGGCAGCGCCCCGCCGACGAAAAGCCGCTCTCCATCGTCATCCGCTGCGATGGCGGGCATACGGTCGGCCTTGGCCATGTGGTGCGCTGCCTTGCCATCGCGGCAGAGCTGCGCGACCGGTTTTCAGCCGCGGTGCGCTTTGCGCTTGGCGGCGACGAGGCGGCTTTCGCGCTGGTTCGTGCGGCGGCTTTCCCGATCGAGCGCATGAGCGCGCGAGCGCCCAAATCAAGCCTCGCCGCCTTCGTCGCCAGCGTGAAGCCGGATCTGGTCCTGCTCGATCTGCGCACGCCCGATGATGGCGGGGAGATGGAGGCGTTACGCCGCGCGGGCTGCCGCATCGCGGTGCTCGACGATGCAAGCTCGCGCCGGCTCGCAGCAGATTGCTCGTTCTTTCCGCCCAGCGCCGCGGCACTCGACTGGGCGAAGGCGCGCGGCGAGCGCCATATCGGCTTCGATTGGATTCCGCTGCGGCGCCAATTCGCCGACGCGCCGAAGCGCCATCCCGGGCCCGGGCGCCTGGCGCTCATTCTTGGCGGCGGCAGCGATCCGCAACGCATTGGCCTGCGCTTTCTCAAGAGCGCCGCGCGCGCGCTTCCGGCCTCCTGGCGCCTTGGCCTCGTCATCGGCGCCGCCGCGGCCGAGGATCGAGGCTTGAACAAATTGGCCGGCAAGCTCGGCGCGCGGCTGTCGATCCATCGCCATGCCGACGACATGGCATCGCTGATGGCCGAGGCCGATCTGGCGCTTGCCTCCTTCGGCATGACCGCTTATGAGCTGGCCGCGGTCGGCGTGCCGATGCTGCTGCTCTGCCTCTCCGAGGATCATCGCCTCTCCGCCGCGTTCCTGGCGGAGGCGGGCGCGGCCGAGATCGCCGGCATCGCCAACGAGGTGAGCGAAGCAGCGCTCGACGAGGCGATCGCCCGCCTCGCCGCGGATGACACGCGACGCGCGTTGCTCGGCCGGCGTGCGCGCGGCTTGATCGACGGCAAGGGCGCCGTCCGAATCGCAGAAAGGCTCGCCGCCCTGGCGCGCGCACACGAAGCGGGCGCGGCGCCGGCGCTGGCGGGCGTGCCGGCTTAGTCCTTTCGCTGCGCCTGCCGCGCAGATTGCTCGCGCGCTTGCTCGATCCAGTAGACGGTCTCATCCTGGCCGCTGCGCGCGCTCTCGCGCGATTGCTCGATGCGATAGACGGTCTCGTCCTGGCCGCTGCGCGCGCTGTAGAAAATCAGCGCCATCAGGGCGATGCCAAGGCCGCAGGTGACGACGACGCCGAGCACCATCGCCGCGATTCCCGGTCCCGGCAAATCCGATTCCGCAAGCCCGCCAAAAGCGCCAAGAACCGCAAGCACGACGGCGATTGCGGCGGCGCACACCGCGCCGAAAACGATGAACCAGCGTTTGGCCGTCACCTTGTCACTTGGCATTTGAATATCCGCACCGCCGCGTCATCGTCCTCTTTATAGCTTGGGATCGCGCCGAATATTCCAAGCGCGCGCGAGCGGCCAAGGAGGCTCGAACGCGATCCGGTGCGGCAAAGATTGCCGCGATGCTTGCGGCAGAGATTGCCCGACGGCGCCCCGCCTCGTTCCTTCTTGTCCTAAAATATCTCGTAAAATCAATAAATTACGCGTGTCGTCCGCGTGGCATGGGCTTTGCTCCCTCGGGTGGCGTGAGAACAGGGATTCTCGGATGACCGCGCAACCCGTCGCCATGGTGCCGAATGCCGTGAAGGCGCCGCCCGCCCCGATCAAGGGCGGGCGCGGGCTCGCGTCATTCGTCGATTACATTGGCTCGGCTGGCGCGGATTTCGGCGCGACGAACGGATTGCTCGGCTCGACGGCTCTTGCAAGCTCGCTGCGTTCCCGCAAACTCAAGCTCAAAGACGCACCAGCGGCGCAGGATAACGGCGCCGCTTCCAGCGATTCCTCGGCCGCGCAGGCCTTGGCGCTGTCGTTGTCAAACATCGCCGCGGGCATTCCGTCGAGCGCCAATGCTGCCGCGGGCACGGCGGCCGAAGCCGCTCTGCCGCTTGCCGGTGCTTCCGGCGGCCGCGCCGTCATCCTCGCAAATGCAGCGCTGGCCGCTTCCAACAACGCTCCGCAAGGGCAGGCAAATCCGATGACGCCGGCGGCGGCGAATGGGGTTTCCTTTCTCGGACTTCTTGCCGCAGGCAGCTCGGCCAGGCCGGCGGGCGCCCAGCCCGACAGTCCAAACGCATCCGGCGACGGCACGTCCCCCGCGCCGAATGGCAGCGCGGCGCCGGTCACGCTCAGCGAGGCGACACCCGCCATCACGCCGGCCGGCACCCCACAGCCGCATCAGGCGGGACCGCCCGCGACGGCCTTTGTGGTCAATCAGTTCGGCGCACCTGGCGCAAGCTCCCAGAAGGATCCCGGCGCGACGTCATCGGCCAACGCCGCATCACCCGACAAGCAAACGAACGCTGCGACGCCGGCAGCGACGCAAGCACCCAGTGCTGCGCCCGGGTCGAGCACCGTCGCCAACACCATCGCGACGCTACCCGGCGCCGCCGCGCTCAATGCGCGCATCGTCGCCGGCGCGGCAACGTTGAGCGATCATCCCAATCAAGCGGCCGCCTCGACGACCGCCGCCCTAACGCAGCCCGCCGATCCCAATGCCGGCGCATTGCCGCCGAGCGCGAGCCCGAGCAACGGCAAGGCGCACGACAATTCAGGCTTTGGCTTTGGCTCGACCACGACCAGCGCCGCCGCGGCGACGCCTTCGACCGGCGCCAATCCAGCTACCGATCCACGCGGATTTGCCGCGGCCTTCGACCGCGCGGCCGCGCAAGCCCAGGCCGGGATATCGAACGACGCGTCGAAATCGAATCAGGATTCGAGCACCGATGCGGCGAGCGCCTCGGCCTCGGCTGCGAGCCTGCCTCTGGCGCCAGCGGATACGAGTGCCAACCCAGCCACGGCTGCTCCGGCACCGACCGATGCCGGCCTCCATCCGGCGCTCATCGCCCTGCCGGCGGCAGCGCAGGTGGCGATCAACCTCAGGCAGGCGCTCGCGGCCGGCACGAACGAGATTCAGATTCAATTGAAGCCGGCGAGCCTCGGCACGATCGACGTCAAGCTCAACGTCAATCACGACGGCAGGCTGACCGCGGTGATTTCCGCCGACCGGTCCGACACGCTCAATCTCTTAAAGCAGGATTCGAGCAGCCTTCAGCAATCGCTGCGCGACGCGGGTTTCTCCGCGGACAGCGGAAGCCTGAGCTTCAACTTGCGCAGCGACATGCAATCCTTCGCGCAGAACAACGCCGCCGCGCCGCAGCTCTCCGCAGCAAGCTCCGGCGTCGCCAGGGCGCTCCCCGCGGCCAGCGCCGTCATCCGCGCTCAACGCCAACACGCCGGCACTCTCGACATCCAGGTATAGGAACGGAGCCATGACCACGACCACAGGCGTCAATGTCACGCCGCCGCCGACCAGCAGCTCGACCACCGGCGTGCCCGACTTCACGTCGAACTTCAACACCTTCCTCACCCTGCTGACGACCCAGCTGCAGAACCAGGATCCGCTGTCGCCGGTCGACACCAGCCAGTTCACCCAGCAATTGGTCGGCTTCAGCGAGGTCGAGCAGCAGATCAATACCAACAAAAATCTGCAGCAACTGATCCAGCTTCAGACCAGCAACGAGGCGATCGCCGCCACGCCGCTCGTCGGCCAGACCATCCAGTACAGCGGCGCCACCGCGCCGCTCGCCGGCGGCCAGGCCGGCTTTTCCTATTCGCTGCCGAGCAACGCCGCAAACGTCAATCTCCTGGTCGAGGACGCGTCCGGCAATGTCGTCTTCTCGACCGGCGGCAACACCAATGCCGGGACCCATGATTTCGTCTGGAACGGCAAGAGCAGCTCGGGCGCGCAGATGCCGGATGGCGGCCAGTACACGCTGCAGGTTGTCGCCACCGACGCCAGCAAGAACCCGATCACCGCGACGGTGAGTTCCTTCGGCGTCGTCAACGGCGTCAGCATCGCCAACAATCAGGCGACCCTCAACCTCTCCGGCGTCTCGGTGCCGCTGAGCGAGCTTCTCGCCATCAACCCCACCATCAACACCAGCCTCTGATATTCCCGCAAGGAAGGGGAACCACCCATGAGCATTCTTGGCGCACTTTACTCGGCCGTGTCGGGATTGACCGCGAGCAGCAACGCGCTCGGCATGATCTCCGACAACATCTCGAACTCGAACACGGTCGGCTACAAGGAGACGAGCGCGAATTTCTCGACGCTCGTCACCCAAGCGAGCGGCGCGACCACGCTCTATTCGCCGGGCGGCGTCGAATCCTCGCCCTCCTACAACATCGACACGCAAGGCGTGATGCAGTCGACCGCCTCGCCGACCGATCTCGCCATCTCGGGCCACGGCTTCTTCGTCGTCAACGTCAATCCGGGTGGCGCCGCGAGCGGCGCCACCTTCTCCTTCACCCGCGCGGGCAATTTCACGGTCGATGCGACCGGCAATCTCGTCAACGGCGCCGGGCTTTATCTGCAGGGCCAGAAGCTGACCCCGGCGCAGTCGCTCGCGATCGCAAACGGCAAACTGCAGCAGCTCACCGCGACATCGCTCAATTCCCTCCAGACGGTCAACGTCACCGGAATCGGCGGCAGCGCCAGCGCGACGCAGAACGTGACGATCTCGGCCAATCTGCCGGCATCCGACACTTCGACCACTGGCGCGCGCACCATGACCGTCCCGGTGTTCGATTCGCAAGGCATCGAGCACGACATGACGCTCTCCTTCACGCGCGTCAACGTCGCCTCGAGCCAAACCCTCGCGGAGTCGGGCGCCATCGCGGCGGGCGACGTGTTTAAGGTCACGCTCGACGGCAACACCTATACGACCGCCCCGCTCGGCGCCGCGCCGACCATGACCGACATCGCCAATGCGATCAACGCGCAGATCGGCTCGACCAACATCACGGCGAGCGTCAACGGCACGTCGATCCAATTCACCGACAAGACCGGCGCGGCCGTAACCGGCGCGAGCATCACCGCGACCACCGGCGCCGAGACTTTCGCCGCGCCCACCAATATCGGCAGCGCCAATCAATGGCTCGTCTCGGCAAGCATCCCCAATGCCGGGAGCACCACCGTCAGCATCGCCGCCGGCGACAATGTTGTGAATTTCGATACCCAGGGCCGGCTCGCGGCCTCGCCCTTCTCCACGGCCAACGCGCTGTCGATCAATTGGGACCCGGCGGTGAGCGGCGGCACCTCGCCCCAGCCCATCACCTTCGATATCGGCGCGATCGGCACGACCAACGGGCTGAGCCAACTCGGCACCACCTTCTCGGTCGGTACGATCAACCAGGACGGCGTGAAATTCGGCAATTTCACCGGGGTCACGGTCGACGCCAACGGCATCGTGACGGCGAATTTCAACAACGGCCTGCACCAGGCGATCTACATCCTGCCGATCGCGACCTTCGCCGATCCCGACGGGCTTACCCCGGTGACGGGCAACACCTACGAGGCCTCGGCCAAATCGGGCGCCGTGCTCCTCAACCAGGCGGGAACCGGCGCCGCCGGAACCGTCTCGCCCTCCTCGCTCGAGAACTCGACCGTCGATATCGCCACCGAGTTCAGCAAGCTCATCATCACCCAGAACGCCTACCAGGCGAATTCGAAGGTCATCACGGTTTCGGACCAGATGCTGCAGTCGCTCCTCAACATCCAGACCGGCTGATGATCGGACCCTGACGCGCGCGGCCGGAGTGCGCTGAAACCGGCCTCGGTCGCGTGCATTTTACACAATTTTTTCAAAGCGTTAACCATGATCTTTAGGGCTTTCTTAAAGCGCCACCCGGTACCTTCCTGCGCGTGCAATCCAGATCGTCGATGACCATGAACAGCAACGCCCAACAAAACCTCCGCGCCGGCGAGCATGATTGGCTCGTCGAGATCGGCGCCGGCATCACGCTCGACCGTCTGCCGCCGCCCGAGACCAAGCGTTGGGTCATTCGCCGCAAGGCCGAGGTCATTGCCGCGGTGCGCGCAGGCGTGCTCACGCTCGAGGAAGCTTGCCAGCGCTATTCGCTCTCGATCGAGGAGTTCCTCTCCTGGCAGCGCCTCGTCGACAGCCACGGCCTGCCCGGCCTGCGCGTCACGCGGCTGCAGGATTACCGCAGCAGCGATCGCAGCGAGTAAACCCGGCCGCGGCGGCAAGAACTGCCGGGCGCTGGGCAAAAACTGCCGCCCTTTAACGCTCTTTTCACCGAACCGACCGTAGCTTCCCTGCCGGCGCCTTGCCTATTTCGGCAGCCCCGGGGGTTCGCAACGGTGAACGGCATTCTTCAAACACTTCGCAGTCTCGGCTCGGTGAGACTCCTCGCCATCGCCTTGGCGCTCGCAGGAACTGCCGCCTTCTTCATCGTGCTCGGCAACCGCATCCGCACCCCGGAAATGGCGCTGCTGTTTGGCGATCTCGACGCCAAGGACAGCGGACAGATCGTCCAGAAGCTCGAAACCATGAATGTGCCCTATGAGATCCGCGGCGGCGGCGCGCAAATCATGGTGCCCGTCGATCAGGTCACGAAGCTCAGGATGCAACTCGCCGAGCAGGGCGTGCCGCATGGCGGCTCGGTCGGCTACGAGATTTTCGACAAGCCCGACAGTTTCGGCCCGACGCAATTCGTCGAGAACATCAACAAGGTCCGCGCTCTCGAAGGCGAGCTCGAGCGCACCATCGCCTCGCTCAGCGTCGTGCAATCGGCCCGGGTTCACCTCGTGCTGCCCGAGCGCGCGCTGTTCACGCGCGAGCGCCAGGACGCGACCGCCTCGGTCGTGGTGCGCCAGCGCGGCGCCGCGCGGCTGACGCGCACGCAGGTGGCCGCGATCCAGCACCTCGTCGCGGCCGCGGTTCCCGGGCTGCAGCCCAATCGCGTCTCGATCGTCGATTCCGACGGCAATCTCCTGGCGCGCGGCGATGGCGACACCGCCGACCAGCTGACGAGCTCCTCGAGCGAAGAGATGCGCATCAACTACGAAAACCGCATCTCGCGCAACCTTGAAGAGCTTATCGACCGCTCGCTTGGTCCGGGCAAGTCGCGCGTCGATGTCCATGCCGACATGAATTTCGACCGCGTGAGCACGAATTCCGAAACCTATGATCCGGACGGGCAGGTCGTGCGCTCGACCCAGACCACGAGCCAGACCGACATCAACAAGACCAACAACCAAGCGGTCTCGGTGACAACCAACCTGCCCGGCGGCCAGACGCCGCCCAATGCGGGTCAGCAGAGCCAGAGCACGCATACCGAGGAAACCACGAATTACGAGATCAGCAAGACCGTCCGCAATCAGATCAGCGATCAGGGAACGGTAAAGCGTCTCTCGGTCGCCGTGTTGGTCGACGGCACCAATCTCATTGGTGCGGACGGCAAGAAGACCTATCAGCCGCGCACGCCCGACGAGATGAAGCAACTGACCGCTTTGGTGCGCTCGGCCGTCGGCTATGACGAGAAGCGCGGCGACGTGATCGATGTCGTCAACCTGCCTTTCGCCGGGGTCGAGGAGCCGCCGCTGCCGCCGCCGGCCTGGACGCTGATGGGGCTGGGCAAGGACGACATCATCCGCGTCGGCGAAACCGGCGTGATCGCGGTCGTGGGATTGCTCTTCCTGCTGCTCGTCGTCCGTCCGATGGTGGTGCGCTTCATGGAAAGCGCAGCCGCGGCGCTTCCCGCCGCACCCGGGGCCGGCGCGGCACTCCTCGCCGGCCCCAACGCCGCGACCGCGCTTGCAAGCCCCGATCCCGCCGCCGCGCTCGTCGCGCCGCGCGCGCCGCCGGCGGAGTCGATCGATATCGGCCAGGTCGAGGGGCGCGTCGCCGCCTCGAGCATGAAGAAGATCGGCGAGATCGTCGAAAAGCACCCCGAGGAGGCGGTCTCGATCATGCGCAACTGGATGTATCAGAACAATCGGTAGGAACGAGTCTTTCCCATGGCGTCGCAATCCCGTGACGATTACCGCACCCTGACCGGCGCCGAGAAGGCCGCGATCTTCATGCTGTCGCTCGGCGAAGACCAGTCCGCGCGCCTCTTCGCGCTGATGGACGAAGAAGAGATCAAAGAGCTGTCGCAGACCATGGCCAATCTCGGCACGGTGGCGGCAAACGTGGTCGAGAAGCTGTTCGTCGACTTCGCCGATCAAATCTCGGCGACTGGCTCGCTGGTCGGCTCGCATGAGAGCACAGAGCGCTTGCTGCAGAAGGTGCTGGGGCCGGAGCGCGTCAGCCAGATCATGGAGGAAATCCGCGGGCCCGCCGGGCGCACCATGTGGGACAAGCTTGGCAACGTCAACGAGAGCGTGCTCGCCAACTATCTCAAGAACGAATACCCGCAGACCGTCGCCGTGGTGCTCTCGAAGGTCAAAGCCGATCACGCCGGCCGCGTGCTGTCGCAGCTGCCCGAGAATTTCGCGATGGAGGTCATCATGCGCATGCTGCGCATGGAGGCCGTGCAGAAAGAGGTCCTCGACGACGTCGAGCGCACGCTCCGGACCGAGTTCTTCACCAATCTCGCGCGCAGCAACCGCCGCGACGCGCACGAGCTCATCGCCGAGATCTTCAACAGCCTCGATCGCACCACCGAGACGAAATTCCTGACCGCGCTCGAGGAGCGCAACCGCGACAGCGCCGAGCGCGTCAAGAGCCTGATGTTCACCTTCGACGATCTGGCAAAGCTCGACAGCAACGCCATGCAGGCGGTGCTGCGCAGCGCCGAGAAGGACAAGCTGCCCATCGCCTTGAAGGGCGCGTCGGAAACCATGCGCGACTTCTTCCTCAAAAACATGTCGGAGCGCGGCGGCAAGCTGTTGAAGGAGGAGATCGCGGGCCTCGGCCCGGTGCGGCTGCGCGATGTCGAGGAGGCGCAGGCCTATATCGTTTCCGTGGCGAAGGATCTGGCGGCGCGCGGCGAGATCATCATCGCCGACGGCAACGCCGAAGACGAGCTGGTGTACTGAGCCCAAGGCGATGGCGACGGCGACGAAATATCTTTTCGAGGTTTCGTTCGATCAGAACGAAGAGAAACTGGCGGCGCAGCCTCCGGTCGAGACCTTCGCGCGCGCCGATTTGGACGCGGCGCGCGAGGCCGGCTTTGCCGCGGGACGAGATGACGCGCTTACCGAGGCGAATGCGGCAATCGCCGCCAAATCCGCCGCCGCGCTCGAGACGCTTGCCGCGCAGCTCCCGGCCCTTCTTGCCGCACAAGACGCGCATGCGCGCGAAACCGAGCGCGAGGCAATCGCCGCGCTCCGCGCAATCGTCGGCAAGGTCCTACCCGCTTGCGCCGCCCGCGCGCCGCTGGCGGAGATCGAAGGTCTCGCCAGCCGCTGCCTCGCCGAGGCGATCGACGAGCCGCGCATCGTCCTGCGCGTTGGTCCCGCGGTCTACGACGCCGTGCGCGAGCGGATCGACGCGATGGCGGCGGGTTCGGGCTATGGCGGCCGCATCGTCCTCATCGCCGAGGACAGCCTCGCGCCCGGCGACGCCCGCATCGAGTGGGCCGATGGCGGCGCCGAGCGCCGGCTCGCCGATCAGATAAACGAAATCGACGCAACGCTGGCGCGGATCGCCGATCCGCCCGCGCCATCGACCCCGGCTTCCCCTGAGGAGAAAACCATATGACCGAGACTTCCAACATGCCGCTCAGCGAGCTCGAGAGCGACGCGCCGGCGCAGGCCGAGGCGAAGCCGCAAAGCGCCAAGGATCTCGAAGCGGTCTACGACATCCCGGTTCAGATCTCGGCCGTGCTCGGCCGCGCCAACATGCAGGTGAGCCAGCTCCTCAAGCTCGGCCGCGGCGCGGTGGTGGAGCTCGACCGCAAGGTCGGCGAGGCGATCGACATCTATGTCAACAACCGGCTGGTCGCGCGCGGCGAGGTGGTGATCGTCGACGAGCATCTGGGCGTGACCATGACGGAAATCGTCAAGGCCGACCGGACCTGAGGCAAGGGCCCTCTGGGCCCGACAGAGAGGGTAGCATGCGTCTTCTTATTCTCGGACCGCTCGACGGTCATTTCGGCACGGCCGGCAAGATCGCGCTCAACCGCGGCGCGACGGTGGCGCATGCCGACAACATCGAGCAAGGTCTCGCCGCCTTGCGCGCCGGCCAGGGCGCCGATCTGCTGATGATGGATGTGAAGCTCGACATCCAGCGCATGATCGACAGCTTGAAGCAGGAGCGCATCTTCGTGCCGATCGTCGCCTGCGGCATCGGCAACGACGCCGACGCGGCGGTGCGCGCGATCAGGGCTGGCGCCCAGGAATACATTCCCCTGCCGCCCGACGCGGAATTGATCGCCGCGGTGCTCCAGGCGGTCTCGACCGACAGCCACGCCATCATCTATCGCGACCCGGCGATGGAGGCGGTGGTGCGCATGGCCGAGCAGATCGCGCCGTCCGAGGCGAGCGTTCTCGTCACCGGCGAAAGCGGCACCGGCAAGGAGGTCGTGGCGCGCCTCATCCACCGCCGCAGCAAACGCGCCAAGATGCCCTTCATCAGCGTCAACTGCGCCGCGATCCCGGAGAATCTCCTCGAAAGCGAGTTGTTCGGCCACGAGAAGGGCGCCTTCACCGGCGCGATCGCCCGCCGCATCGGCAAATTCGAGGAAGCCAATGGCGGCACGCTGCTGCTCGACGAGATCAGCGAGATGCACCCCCGGCTCCAGGCAAAGCTGCTGCGCGCGGTGCAGGAGCGCGAGATCGACCGCGTCGGCGGCACCCAGCCGATCAAGATCGACATCCGCCTGATCGCCACCTCGAACCGCGACCTCGAGGCCGCGGTGCGCGACAGCACCTTTCGCGCAGACCTCTATTTCCGCTTGAACGTCGTCAATCTCCACGTCCCGGCGCTGCGCGAGCGACCCAAGGACGTCGAGCCGCTGGCCGAGTTCTTCGTCAAGAAATATGCCGAGATGAACGCGGTGCCCCAGCGCCCGCTCTCGCTCGAGTTGCGCGCGCGGCTGGCGCAGCATTTCTGGCGCGGCAATGTGCGCGAGCTCGAGAACATGATGCATCGCGCCGTGCTCTTGGCGCATGGCGACGAGATCGGCCCGGATGCGGTGGCGCTGACGAGCGGGCGCGCCGGCGAAGGCGTCGATGCCAAGGTCGCGGCGCGTATGGGCCTGGTCGGGCGCACCGTCGCAGATGTCGAGCGCGACCTCATCCTCGAGACCCTGCAGCACTGCCTCGGCAACCGCACTCACGCCGCGAACATTCTCGGGATTTCCATCCGCACCTTGCGCAACAAGCTGCAGCAATATCGCGAAGAAGGGCTCGCCGTGCCCCATCACGGCGACGCCGAGCGCGCCACCGCCTAAGCGCCGATGGCCGAGATCGCCGCCACCGAGGCAGCGCCGGCGGATCCGTTCGCGGCGCTGGTATCGCGGCTCACCGCCGCCTTGAAGCGCGGCGAGATCGCGCTGGCGCTCGGCGTCGTCGCGATCCTGGCGGTTTTGATCGTGCCGATGCCGACCTGGCTGCTCGACATCAGCCTGGCGCTGTCGATCACCTTCGCCGTCCTCATCCTCATGGTTGGGCTCTTCATCGAGCGGCCGCTGGAGTTCTCGTCCTTCCCCACCGTGCTGCTGATGAGCACGATGCTGCGCCTGGCGCTCAATCTCGCCTCGACGCGCCTCATCTTGAGCCATGGCGGCGAAGGTCCGGCGGCGGCCGGCCATGTCATCCAGGCCTTTGGCGGCTTCGTCATGGGCGGGAATTTCGTCATCGGCGTGATCGTGTTCACGATCCTTGTCGTGGTGAATTTCGTCGTCATCACCAAAGGTTCGGGGCGCATCGCCGAGGTCGCCGCGCGCTTCAGCTTGGACGCGATGCCCGGCAAGCAGATGGCGATCGACGCCGATCTCTCGGCCGGCATGATCGACGAGGCCAAGGCGCGGGCGCGCCGCAAGGAGCTCGAGGACGAGAGCAACTTCTTCGGCGCGATGGATGGCGCCTCGAAATTCGTCCGCGGCGACGCCGTCGCCGGCCTCATCATCACCGGCATCAACATCATCGGCGGCATCTTCATCGGCATCGCGCAAAAAGGCCTGAGCTTCAACGACGCCACCCATGCCTTCACGCTCTTGACCGTGGGCGACGGGCTGGTGACGCAAATCCCGGCGCTCATCGTCTCGACCGCGGCGGGCATGCTCGTCTCCAAAGCGGGCATGAGAGGCACGACCGACAAGGCCCTGTTCGGACAATTGAGCGCCCATCCCTCGGCGCTCGGCCTTGCCTCGTTTCTCGCCTTCTGCCTCTCGCTCGTCCCGGGCGTGCCCTTCGTGCCGTTCATGACGCTCTCGCTTCTGGCCGGGGGCGCGGCCTGGAAGGTCACCGAGGAGCGCGAGCGCAAGAAGCGCGCCGAAGAGGAGGAGGCCAAGGCCGCCAAGGAAGCACCGAAGGAAGAGCCGACCACCGCAGCGCTGCAGATCGACCAGATCCGCCTGGAGCTCGGCTACGGGCTTTTGAGCCTCATCAACGGCGATCACGGCACGCGGCTGACCGATCAGGTGAAGGCGTTGCGCCGCAGCCTGGCGCAGGAAATGGGCTTCATCATGCCCTCGGTGCGCATCCAGGATAATCTCCAGCTCCAGGCCACCGGCTACATCCTGCGCATCAAGGAAATCGAGGTTGGGCGCGGCGAGCTCCGGCCCAACATGCTTCTGGTCATGGACCCGAAAGGCGAGCCGATCGCCTTGGGCGGCGAGAGCACGACCGAGCCGACCTTCGGGCTTCCCGCGCAATGGGTCCCGGAATCGATGCGCGAGGAGGCGCAATTCCGCGGCTACACCGTGGTCGAGCCGCAAACCGTCATCACCACCCATCTGACCGAGGTGGTGAAGGACAACATGGCCGAGCTGTTGTCCTATTCCGAGACGCAGAAGCTCATCGACGAGCTCGACAAGCCGCATCAAAAGCTCGTCGCCGACATGGTGCCGAGCCAGATCCCGATGGCGAGCGTGCAGCGCGTGCTGCAGAACCTCCTCGCCGAGCGCGTCTCGATCCGCGATTTGCCGACGATCCTCGAAGGCATCTTCGAAGCCTGCGGCGCGAGCCGGAACGTCTCGATCATCACCGAGCATGTGCGCGCGCGCTTGGCGCGCCAGATCTCGGACTCCAACGCCAACGACCAGGGCATCATTCCCCTCGTCACGCTGTCGCCGCAATGGGAGCAGGCCTTCGCCGAAGCCCTTGCCGGCCAGGGCGAAGAGCGGCATCTCAGCATGCCGCCATCGAAGCTGCAGGAATTCATCCAATCCGTGCGGAGCAATTTCGAGCGTCTCGCGATGCGGGGCGAGAGCGCGGTGCTGCTGACCAGCCCGGCGGTGCGGCCCTATGTACGCTCGATCGTCGAGCGCTTCCGCGCCATGACGGTGGTGATGTCGCAGAACGAGATTCACCCCAAGGCGCGCATCAAGACCCTGGGCACGATCTGAGAGCGGTAAAGGCGAATGCGATTGCAGACATTCACCGGACGGACGACGATGGAGGCGATGGGCTTGGTGCGCGCGCATCTCGGGCCCGGCGCGGTGATCGTTTCGACCCAGGAAGACGAGAGCGGCGGCGCGCGCGTGACCGCGGCGCTCGACGAGATGAAGGCCGCAGCGCCCTCGCCGCGCCTTGCCAAGGCCCTTGCCGAAGCGCTGGCGTTTCACGGCGTTCCCGCTGCGGCAAGCGAAGCCATCATCGCGGCCGCAATCCCGCATCATTCCGAAAGCGCGCATCAAGCGCTTGCCCGCGGCCTGGCCTCGTTCGGCCGCTTCGCGCCGCTTAACGAGCGCGAGCGCCGTGCATTGATCCTGGTGGGCCCGCCCGGCAGCGGGAAGACCGCGACCGCGGCCAAGCTCGCCGCCCGCGCCGTGCTCGCGGGTCACCGCGTGCGCCTCATCACGACCGATCTCGTGCGCGCCGGCGGTGCAGCCCAGCTCGAGACCTTCGCCAAAATCCTGCAAACGCCGTTCGAAACCGCCGACGGTCCGCAGCACCTCGCCGCGGCGCTTGCGGCTGCACCTCCCGATGAGCGCATCATCATCGACACCAGCGCGGCCAATCCGTTCAGCACCGGCGATCGCCGCGAGCTCGATGCGCTGATCGGCGGGGGCGACGCCGAACCCATCCTGGTGTTTGCCGCGGGCGGCGATCAGGCCGATACCCAGGCCATGGCGGAAATTTTCCGCGACCTCGGTTGCGCGCGCGCGATTGCGACGCGTCTCGACGCCGTGCGGCGGCTCGGCGCGGTCTTGGATGTCGCCCATCGCTTGAGCCGTGGCCTGGCCGAAGCCGGCATCGCGCCCGATATCGCCGACGGCCTGCTGCCGTTCACGCCGCTGCTGCTCGCGCGCTTGCTCTTGCCCAAAGGTGTTGCATGACAGAGGCCGTCCAATTCGATCCGGCGCCGAGCCCGGTGGCCGTTCCTCTGAGCAACGGCCGCAACATCATCGCCATCGCCTCGGGAAAGGGCGGCGTCGGCAAGACCTGGTTCTCGATCACGCTCGCCCATGCGCTGGCTCAAGCCGGGCGCCGCACGCTGCTCTTCGATGGCGATCTCGGCCTCGCCAATGTCGATGTCCAGCTCGGCATCACCTCCGACGGCGAGTTGGCGCATGTCGTGTCCGGCGAGGCAAGGCTCGACGACGTCGTGACGCAATATGACGGCGGCGCCGGCCGCAACGGCTTCGATATCATCGCCGGACGCTCGGGCTCTTACAGCCTCGCCAATCTTCCGCCGGCGAAGCTCGTCGCCTTGCGCGGCGAATTGCAGCGATTCTCGCGCAATTACGACTGGGTCGTGCTCGATCTCGGCGCCGGAATCGAGCGCACGGTGCGTCACATGGCGGCGCAATCGCGCGCCTGTCTCGTGCTGACCACAGACGAGCCGACGGCGATCACCGACGCCTATGCCTATATCAAGCTGACCGCGCTCGAGCGCCTGGCCGATGGCATCCGCATCGTCGTCAACATGGCCTCGGGCCAAGAGGAAGGCGAGCGCAGCTATGCAACCTTGCTCCGCGCCTGCCGCGAGTTCCTGAAGATCGAGCCGCCGCTTGCCGGGATCGTGCGGCGTGACGAGCAGGTCAAGGAAAGCATCCGCCGCCAGGCCTCACTGCTGCAGCGCAATCCCAATGCCGACGCGGCGCGCGACGTCGAGGCGATCGCGCGCCGCATCGACCGGGAATTGCGCGGCCGCTAGGGGCGCGCCATGGCGGAGCCGCTCGGCGCCAGCCTTCCGGTCAACCCGACCGGCGGCATCGATCCGCGGCTGCATCAGGGCGTGCCGGTCAACGCGATTGCGCCGCATCACGACGGCTCCTCCGGCGCAGCGCAGGACTCTTCGCCCTCGACCGAGTTTCATCTCGGCACGACCATCGCCGCCGTCGTGCGCGGTCCGCCGGCCGAGAATAGCGGTCAGGCCCTGCCCGTCGGCACGCAGCTGCTGCTCAGGATTCTCGCCTTGCCGGCGGCGCCGCAAGCGGGCTTGCTGATCGGCCGCGTCGTCGAGAGCGGCGGAGGCGAAACCTTGGTCGATACGCCGTTCGGCCTCTTGGCGCTGGAGCGCAAGCTGGCGCTGCCGCCCGGGACGCTGTTCGCATTCGAGCGGCTCGAGGAAATCGCGCCCGATCTCGCCGACGCGGCGACGCCGTCGCGCGTTGGCGGCTGGCCTGCGCTCGAGGAAGCGCTCGGCGCCCTGGCGCCGCTCGCGCCCGAGCTTGCCGCGCGCCTGCGCGCGATGCTGAGCCCAGCCTCGGGCTCGCAACTCGCCGGCTCGCTGCTCTTTCTTCTGGGCGGGCTTTATGGCGGCGACTGGCCCGGAAGCGCCGTCGGCGCTGCGCTCGCCGCCGGCGGTCTGGGCAAGCTCGCGCAACGCCTCAGCGACGACGCCGCGGAGCTACGCCGCCTTGGTGCCGATCCCGCGACCGGCGATTGGCGGGTTCTGACCCTGCCGCTGCTCGCGGGCCCGGTCGTCCTGCCCTTGCGCCTGTTCATGCGCCGCCCAAAGCCGGTTGCTCAACCCGAAGAGAGCACGCGATTTGCGATCGAGGTAGAGCTGTCGCGCTTGGGACCGTTGCAGCTCGACGGGTTGCTGCGCGGCACGCACCTTATTCTTGTCGTGCGCAGCCATCGCGGCTTGTCGGCCGAGCTGCGCGCGGATGCGACGGCGATCTATCGAAAAGCTTTGCGCGATTGGAGCTTGAGCGGCGATCTGAGCTTTGCGACCGCGGCGGCGTTTGCGCTGGCGCCGTTATCCGGCTTGCGAAAACACATCGAGGTCAAGGTCTAGAGTTGAATCCGATCGAGTTGGTTCATCTCACTCATCGTCATTACCGGGCTTGTCCCGGTAATCCATGGACCCGCGGGTCAAGCCCGCGGGTGACGGCAAAAAATGTTGATGCAACGCGTGTGGATATCTCTCTAAGTCATTATTTTTGAAATATTATCTTCCGGCTGAGGAACCCGCTCGGCGACGGTGAATCGCGGTCCCGAGCTCGTCCATGTTCGCCTGGTCGGCGCGCTCCACCTCGCGCCGGTGCTGCAGACGCCGTCGCGCCGCGGCAATCTCGTAGCGCTTGGCCTCCTGATAGGCCGCGGCGAGGCTCTCACGCGCTTCGCCGAGGCGGCGCTCGGCATCGGCCAAGGATTGCAGGAGATTGCGGCGGCGCTCGGCCAACGCCCCGGCATAGCTGCCATAGGACGAGGCGAGTTCGGGCGCGGAGCGCACGACCTCCTGCTCGCTCGCTTGCTCGGTTTCGAGTCGCCGCAGATCGTCGCGCAGCTTCTCCGCCAATTGCTCGAGATCGGCGACGCAGCGGCGCTGCTCGTCCACTTGCCAGCGATGCAGCCGGATGAGGCTGTCGAGCGTGCT
This sequence comes from Allostellaceae bacterium, assembly GCA_035277525.1. GTDB lineage: Bacteria > Pseudomonadota > Alphaproteobacteria > ATCC43930 > CGMCC-115725 > CAIKMD01. Next base: position 7,118 of record DATEKH010000105.1, on the reverse strand, counting down.
CACGGCTTGGCCGTCACGATCGCCTCGAGCGCGGCGTAACCGGTGGCGAAGTCGCTGCGCTCGTCTTTGCGTTGCCCGAGGAAGGCTTCGAGCGCGGGATAGTAAAAGATCGCCTCGTCGACCCGCGGATCGCTGCCGCGGCGATAAGCGCCGAGCCGGATGAGCTCGCCCATGTCCTCATAGGTCGAAAGATGGCGCCGCGCGGTGGCGATGAGCGCAGCTTCCGCGTCGCTGTTGCAGGCGGGCATGGTGCGCGAGATCGAGCGCAGCACGTTGATCGCCGGATAGCGGCCACGCTCGGCGATGCTGCGGTCGAGCACGATATGCCCGTCGAGGATCGCGCGCACCGCGTCGGCCACCGGCTCGTTGTGATCGTCGCCATCGACCAGCACGTTGAAGATTCCCGTGATCGTCCCCCTGCCCGTCCCCGGCCCGGCGCGCTCCAGGAGCTTCGGCAGCTCGGCAAAGACCGTCGGCGTGTAGCCCTTCGTCGTGGGAGGCTCGCCGGCCGAGAGGCCGATCTCGCGCTGCGCCGTGGCAAAGCGCGTGATGCTGTCGACGAGGCAGAGCACGTCGCGCTCGCGGTCGCGCAGGAACTCGGCGATCGCCATGGTGAGGAAAGCGGCCTCGCGCCGCATCAGCGGCGATTCATCGGAGGTCGCGACGACGACGACGCTGCGCGCCAAGCCCTCGGGCCCGAGATCGTCCTCGATGAATTCCTGCACCTCGCGGCCGCGCTCGCCGACGAGCCCGATCACGGTCGCATCGGCCGTGGTGTAGCGCGCGAACATCGACATCAGCGTCGATTTGCCGACGCCCGAGCCCGCGAATACACCCATGCGCTGGCCGCGGCAGCAGGTGAGAAACGTGTTGATGGCGCGCACGCCGAGATCGACCTTGCCCTGCACGCGCTTGCGTGAATGAGCCGGCGGCGGCGCGCGGCGCAGTCTATAGGCTGTTGCGCCCTGCGGCAGCGGCCCCTTGCCGTCGATCGGCTCGCCCATGGCATTGACGATGCGGCCGAGCCAGGCCTCGTGCGGATAGATCACCGCGGAACCGGCGGCGAGCTCGACCTTGCAACCAAGCCCGACGCCTTCGAGCGTCGCAAACGGCATGAGCAGCGCGCGCCCGCCGCGAAAGCCAACGACCTCGCAGGGAACGCGCCGGCCTTCCTGGGCGAGGACATCGCAACGCCCGCCGATCGCGAGGCTTTTCGGCACCCCGCCAACCTCCAGCAACATGCCGCTGACGCCGACCACGCGGCCATAGCGCCGATGCTCCGGGATCTCCGCCAGCTCTTCGATCAGTTGGGCTAAAAGCGCCACATCACCCCCGACAAGTGGCGGAATTCCGCCGAATGCAGTGCGGCACATCTTTGCCGATCACGCTTAACCGGCGGTTAAGCAAGACCGGAGCACGATCGAAATGCCGCGACGCGCCGCGATCCGCGCGTTGTGCGCCGCAAGATGCGAAAACTTTAGAAAACATCGCCGAATTAACGCCGCTTTAACCCAAATTGGTAAGGATCATTAAAACGGAGTATGGTGTTGCAGCCCCACAACTCGGAGGCGTCTGATGCGTGTTTTGTTGATTGAAGATGATTCGGCCACCGCGGCCAGCATCGAAATGATGCTTCGGAGCGAGGGCTTCATCTGCGATACCACCGATCTCGGCGAAGACGGCCTCGAAATCGGCAAGCTTTACGACTACGACATCATCGTTCTCGATCTCATGCTGCCCGATCTCGATGGGTATGAGGTGCTGCGCCGCCTGCGTGCCGCGCGCGTGCGCACGCCGATCCTCATCCTCTCGGGCCTCGCCGAGCTCGATCACAAGATCAAGGGCTTGGGCTTTGGCGCCGACGACTTCCTGACCAAGCCCTTCGACCGCCGCGAGCTGATCGCGCGCATCCAGGCGATCGTGCGCCGCGCCAAGGGCCATTCAGAATCCTTGATCCGCACCGGCAAGCTGACCGTCAACCTCGACAGCCGCACCGTCGAGGTCGAGGGCCACCCGGTGAATCTGACCGGCAAGGAATACGGCATTCTCGAGCTGTTGAGCTTGCGCAAGGGCACGACCCTCACCAAGGAGATGTTCCTCAATCATCTCTATGGCGGCATGGACGAGCCCGAGCTCAAGATCATCGACGTGTTCGTCTGCAAGCTGCGCAAGAAGCTGGCGCAGGCGACGGGCGGCGACAATTACATCGACACGGTTTGGGGCCGCGGCTACGTGCTGCGCGATCCGCCGGCGGATGCCGCCGCCGAGCAGCAGCGCAAGGTCGCAGCGAAGGTTTAATCGCGTCTCAGTCGGGGGAACGCGGCCCCACCCTCGGCAACGAGGGTGGGGTTTTCTTTTGGCCGCGCAGAGCCGGGAATCGCCGGCTCCTTCGATTGGCTCATGATCTCAGCGCGACGAGAAGCGCTTGCGCTTCCGCGACCTCGGAAAATTCCGGGGTTGGCGAAAAGCCTTCGAGCGCGGACGCGAGCATGGCATGAGCGTCCGTGGAACGGTTCGTGGAATTATAAAGCCGAGCCAAACCGAGAGCTGCCCGCAACACAAAACTCCGCGCCTTCTGCTGCTGCGCGACCGTGATTGCGGTTAGGAACGCCTCCTCGGCCGATGCGGTGTTGGCCGGATCGAGCCTGAGCAGAATCTCGCCGCGCAAGCGATGGAGGAAAGCGTCGCTCCAGTGTTCTCCTGTCGCCCGTGCAAGGGTGAGAGCTTCGTCGATCCGGGTCAATGCTCCCGCTGCGTCGTCCTCTGCTTCGATCTCGGCAAGTAAGCCTAGGAAGAACGGCACGGTACATTTGTGTCCTTTTCCCATCAACGCTGCCAATGCCTGTCGAAGCTCCATCGCTCCGGTGTCGCAATTGCCGAGCCGAGCGCTGGCCCAAGCGGATACCAGCACTCCACGAGTTGCCCAGAGCGTTTGCGCATTCTCCTGGCCGAGCTTGATGGCAACTTCCGCGTCGCGCCGGGCAGCTCCTGCATCACCGCGAAATATTTTCACAAATGCCACTTCGAGGTGGGTGTGGGCCAGTGTTGTTATATGACCGGTTTCGATCGCATGGGCGACGGCTTCTTCGATGAGCGCCCGCGTCGGTCGGACCTCACCGAGCAGCCATTTTGTGGTGGCGAGGACGGCCCTCGCGGCTGTACCGATATCCGGACCGAAGCGGAACCGGGCCTCACGATTACGCTCGGGATCGTAAATGCTCAGCGCCGCAAGCAAATTCGCTTGCGCTGCGACGAAATCACCCTGCAGGAAGCAGGTATGTCCCAAGAAGCGGCGGCCAGCCGCACATTCCGACGTCAGTGCTCCGCGTTCGGCCTCACGCAGAAATGTCTCGGCAATCTCCCGCGCCGCCCCGAACTCGCCGCGCACCAGGTTGCCAATCCACAGACCGTAATAAGTGTTGAATCGCTCGGTCGGGTTATCGATCGCCTGAGCAAGATCGCGGGCGCGGATGAAGGCCGCCATCGCTTCCTCTGCGACGCTCCCGCGAGACCACATAAGCGCCTTGCCAAGGTCGGTTTGCAGTTTGAGCCTTTGGCTGGCTGACGCGGATGCGGTCGCGGCGTCAAATTTACCCTCGTCGGCTTTATCTGCCATCTCGATGGCCTTACCGAGATGCGAGGCCGCTTCCTGGAAGGCTGAACGCTGCAGCGCCCCCTCGCCGGCCTTGCCCCACCATTCGATCGCCGCGCCGGTCAAACCCGCCTGCGTAAAGTGATGCGCCAGCAGTTCCGGCTCGGCCGCTGCAGTGTCAGGGAAGCGGTCACGCAAAATCTCGGCGACGCGCCGGTGCAGCAGCTGCCGCCGGCTTATGAGAAGATTTTCATAGGCCGCATCCTGAATGAGCGCGTGCTTGAAGCGATAGTCGGAGTCAGGCGGGAGACCCTGGACGAGCAGAATATCCGCTTCCGCGAGCTGTTCCAGCGCGGCTTGCAGCGCTGTGTTCGCCATTCCCGTGAGCGCGTGGAGGAGGCCATAGGAGAAACCCCGTCCAATCACCGAGCCGATCTGCGCGACCTCCCGGGCCGGGCCAAGGCGGTCGAGGCGCGCCATCAGCGATTGTTGCAGCGACGGCGGGATCCCGAGCGCGCCGCCTTGATCGCCGCGTTCCAATAAAAGCCGCGTCACTTCCTCGACGAACAGCGGCACACCACCCGTGCGTTCGCTCACTCCATCGATGACATCATTTGAGAACGCGCGGTGAGAGGCAAGGCCGCTGACCATTTGGCGCACTTGCCCAGGATCAAGCGGCGGGAGCGTAAGGACGCTGTGGTGCGACCGCAGGCTCCAAGGCGGTCGAAATTCAGGCCGGGCCATCGCCACGACGAATAGCGGCGCCAGCGCGCCGCGCTCGGCAATGCCGCGCAGCAGATCGAGTGTTGTGGGATCGGCCCAATGCAGATCCTCTAACACCAGCACCACCGGCTGAACTCGCGCACTCGCCATCACTACAGCCGTCAGCGCCGCCAGTTGCCGACGGCGCAAATCGTCCGGCGCCGAGGCCGGTGCGCGTTCCTGCGGCAGGGGAATGTCGAGAAGCGGCGCAAGCAACGGGGCGTTCTCCCCCGGGTCGAGCTTCATCTGCCCCAGAGTGTTTTCGAGAGCCGCAAACCGTCGCTCGGCGGACATGTCCGCGCCGAACCGCTGTCGCCCCCATTCGGCGATCGGATGCAGCGGCGAGTTCTGAAACAATTGCGATGACGACCATTCAACAAGAGTGTGCGGCATCTCGCCGAGACGGACGCGAAACTCATGTATAAGCCGCGACTTGCCAATCCCAGGTTCCCCTACGAGTAACACGAATTGGCCTTCGCCTTTGCGCGAGCGCTCCCATCGCCGCGCGAGATGGTCGAGTTCCCCCTCACGGCCGACGAGCGGTGTAAGCATCCGCGCGCCAAAGCGCCTCCCGCCGCTCGCGCGAGCGATGCGATAAAGGCTGACAGGCTCGGCCACGTCCTCGAAGTGACTAGCCCCCTGCTCTTCGGCTACGAATAAGCCGGCGATTTGGCGCTGTACGTTCCGCGTGACCAGCACCGAGTGCGGAGGAGCGGCCGCCCGAACTTGCGTTGCGATGGTCAATGCGTTGCCAAGGGCTTCCCCGGACGAGTCAACCATAACCGGCCCTGCCTCGAGTCCAATGCGCGCGGAGAGCTGGGGCAGGCCGTTGCCCGCGTTCCCGGCCTTAAGTTCGGAGACCGCGCTTTGGATCGCGAGCGCGGCCCGTACCGCGCGCTCGGCGTCATTCTCCTGTGCCAACGGATATCCGAACCAGGCGACGACCTCGCGGCCATGACTCTCGCCGATCGCGCCGCCATAGAGGGCCAGCGCCTCGGCGACACAGCCGCGGAAAGCGGCGATCGCGGCGTGCAAATCTTCGAGGTCGGTTGGCAAAGTTCGGCCTTCGGCCGGCAAGAGTTCGGCGCAGAGCACCGTCATGTGACGCCGTCCCGGCGGGCGTGGGACGGAATTGACCGCGGTCTCCTCTGATTTGGGTGCGGTGGTTGGCTCTTCCTTGCACAATGCGGCTGCAAACTTGTAGCCGCCGCCAAGCACGGTCACGATGATGCTAGGGCGCCTCGGATCGGGCTCGATCTTGCGGCGCAGCCTCCCGACCAACACATCCACGCTGCGGTCGAAGGGCTCAAAGCGCCGGTTGGCTAGCGCATCCAAAAGCGTGTCCCGGCTGATGACTCGACCTGGTCGGGCGACGAACACGCGCAGAATCGCGAACTCGCCGCGCGTCAGCGGAATCGCCTCGCCGGATTCGCGTGCAAGGGTGAAGGCATCGAGATCGAGGGCAAGGCCTGCGAAGCGCACGCGCGACGTCGCCTTGGAGAAAGGTTTTAAGCTGTCAGCTTCCGGAACGTTGCCCATGGGCCGCCCGCACAAGCCCAGACCGTGAAATGATTACGCGAGAGACTACGCCTATTACAATCCGTTTACACGGCGAACATCTCCCATTTACACCGGTGGTATAGGTTGACCCTCGATCGAACGATTGGGAGGGCAAAATGACAAGTCTCGGCAATGGTTTAGGTCGCGCCGTAGCCAGATGCCCGTAAGGCTAATCGGTAGCCTCTCCAAGGGTCCTCAAATTGTCGAGGGCGGCCGGCTGTTCATCGCCGGCGGCGGAGATATGCGATGATCAAGCGCTGGCCTTTGCACCGCTGCATCGCTGGCTTGCCGATTGTCCTTTGTCTTCTATCCATGACCGTCGCGGGCGCGACCTTCGCCAACTGCCGGGCGCCGCAATCGCAAGTGGCATTCAATCCGCCCTGGGATGATCCCCGGCCGAGCGCGATCCAGAGCGCGGCCGACGTTCACGTGTGGAAAACGATTACGATCGGCGCGTATCGAGATCTCCCAACGCTTCGCGCTGCTCTCAGAGAAGCCGGATGCGGGATCGGCGACGACGTCGATGCGATGCTGGTCAGCCACGCCTTTCCCCTTGCCCATGATCCGAAGGAGATCGACCTTGTCGTCTTGTCGGTCGCCCAGCTCGGTTTTCCGAGCGAGGCGTCGCGCACAGCGATCTTCGCACGCGCCGAGGAGCTTGGTCTGCAATTATGTCCGCCCGAGGTTGGGCTGCTTCTGCGCCTGCAATATCCCGACCAACCGATCGGCGAGTTCCTCAGGATCGCGATGGATCCCGTGCCCATGGTGAATGGCAGGCGCGAGGATATGACCGTCGGAAATGGCGGCACTGGCCAAGTGGTGATCGCGGGCAGCAGCGCGCGACCAGATCAGACTCTCTATTGGAACGAGCTGCTGGTCTTTGCACGAAAGAGCTCGAACGCGTCGACGACAGCGCGGCAGTAGATTCCGTGCCGAAGGACGAGAAACCATGCGATCAGCGATAGCGTTGATTAGAGCACGACCCGATCAGATTGAACCGCTCTTTTCTCGTCACCCCCGCGCAAGCGGGGGTCCAGAGCCACAGTCTCCCTGGATGCCCGCTTTTCGAGCCTGTGAAGGAATTGCGGGGACGACGCGGCGATGCCATTCCGACAAGGTCGTTGAACGATGAGGGGGATGGTGGGCTGCGGGGTTCATGCCATGGCCGCCTTCAGGCGAACGATGACGAGGATATTGTGAGCGA
>DATEKH010000104.1:0-18606 GCA_035277525.1 Allostellaceae bacterium | reverse complement strand
AGGCCCCGGCGCCGGCGGCCGCGCCGCAGCCGCAAAGCTTTCTTGAGGCGGTCGAACTCTTCGAGCAGCATCACGAGGCGGTGTTGCGCGCGCATCTCTTCGCGCATGTCCATCTCGTGCGCTTCGAGCCGGGCCGCATCGAGCTGCGGCCGACCGAGGGCGCGCCGCGCGATCTGACCAACCGGCTCGGCAGCCTGTTGACGCAATGGACCGGCGAGCGTTGGGTCGTCAGCGTGTCGAGCGAGCCGGGCGAGCCGACGCTCAAGGAGCGCGCCGAGGCGCGCGCGCAATCGCTGAAAAGCGCGGCCGCGCGCGAGCCGCTGGTGCGCGCCGTGCTCGATGCCTTTCCCGGCGCGCGCATCGACAGCGTGCGCGAGGTCGCGCCAGCCGAGGCCGAGGCCACGCCCGACGCCGAAGAGCTTGCCGAAGGAGACGAACCGTCATGAAGAATCTGGGCCAGATGCTGAAGCAGGCGCAGGAGATGCAGTCGCGCATGGCCGAGCTTCAGGCGCAGCTCGCGGGCGTCGAGCTCACCGGCAGCGCGGGCGGCGGCCTCGTCCACGTCACCTTGAACGGCAAGGGCGAGATGAAGAAGGTCAAGATCGACAGATCGCTCATGGTGGCCGACGAGACCGAAGTGCTCGAGGATCTGATCCTCGCCGCCGCCAACGACGCCAAATCGCGCGTCGAAGCGCATGTCGCGGCCGAGATGCAAAAGCTCACCGGCGGGCTGCAATTGCCGCCGGGCATGAAGCTGCCGTTTTAGCGGGCGCTGGGAGCTTTAAGCCGTAAGCTCTAAGCTCTAAGCTTCGAGGAAGCTTTAAGCCGTAAGCTGTAGGCTCTAAGCTTTGGCCATGTTCGATCAATATTTCACAAAGCCCGACGGTGAGCCTCTGGCTTATAGCTTAAAGCTTAGAGCTTAAAGCCAATGTCTAACTCTCCCACCCAGCTCGATCGCCTCATCCAGCTCTTGGCCAAGCTGCCGGGATTCGGCCCGCGCTCGGCGCGCCGCGCCGCGCTCTTTCTCATAAAGCGCCGCGAATCGCTGATGGAGCCGCTGGCCACCGCCTTGGCCGAGGCCGCGCGCGCTGTTCATCCCTGCTCGATCTGCGGCAATCTCGACACCGTCGATCCCTGCGCGCTGTGCAGCGACGCGAAGCGCGATTCGGGCGTCGTCTGCGTGGTCGAGGATGTGGCCGATCTCTGGGCGCTCGAGCGCGGGCAGGTCTTCAAGGGCCGCTATCACGTGCTGGGCGGCACGCTTTCCGCGCTCGACGGGATCGGCCCCGGCGAGCTGCGCATCGAGCCGCTGGTCGAGCGCGTGAAGCGCGGGCGCGTGCGCGAGGTGATCCTCGCCATGAACGCGACGGTCGAGGGCCAGACCACGGCGCATTACATCGTCGACCGGCTCGAAGGCACGGGCGCGCAGATCACGCGATTGGCGCATGGCGTGCCGGTTGGCGGCGAGCTCGATTACCTCGATGACGGCACGCTTTCGGCGGCGCTCGCCGCGCGCATCGCGGTGAAGAGCGGGACGCTGTAGAAGAAACCTCGGTCTATAAACTACCAAGCCGGAACAAATTGATCCCAAAAAATGCTACCAAGATTAGGCCCGCACCAAATCCTGTAACGATTGTAAACACCAAGACTGGCCGCTGTGCCGCAAACAAACGAATTTGCATTTTATCAGCCGACTGCTGATAGGTCTGTAGAACACGCGGTAAATTCGCGCTGTCGGCTTTGAGAGTTGGAGCGAGCGCTTGGGCGAGCTTTTGAACCTCCATCATTTTGTAGATTTCGAATCCAACGAATGCCATCGCTGACAGGCTCATTAATATCGCGACTGTCTGCATTACCCATGCGGGCAAAAATTGTTTGGTGTAAGCCCATATCCCGAAGAACATGGCATAGCCGGCCAAAATGATGGCGTTGTTGTAAATCATAGCTGAGGAATGTATGGAACCGTGAATTTTGATTAACATATCTACGGTGTCTTTTCTGACCCGCTCCTGGTCTTCGCGACGTGTACGTTCAACTGCGTCGCTCAAAGCTGTGAGAATTGTTGGTGTGCTAGGTGGTGGGGTGCCTAATCCGCCCATTACCGTTCTATTTCCCCGATTAAAATTTGTGCTCGGCAATCGAATTGGCCGTAATTACTCCGAAATCAACCGCGGTTTGCGTAGCGGCTCGGAATCTCGCACTTCTTCGGCCTCGCCCTCGATCAGCGTCTCATGCGCCGTCACCGAGAATAGCGGCAGGCTCTGCGGCAAGGGTTTGGCCGGCTGAAGGCCGAGTGCCGCGAGCTTCTTTGCGCGCGAAATCACAAAGCGGTTGGTCGAGGTCGCAAAGCGCCCGAAGGCATCGGCGGCCCGGTTGAGGCTCTTGCCGACATCGGCGACATGCCCCAGAGCATTGGTCAGGCCGTCGAGCAACGCCTCTGCCGCGGCGACGATGCGCTGCTGGTTCTCGACCTGCCGCATCAGATTGATCTCGGCCGAAGCGAGCGAGATGAGGCAATGCAAGGTCGTCGGCCCGGCAAGATAGATGCCGCGCGCGCGCGCCGTGTGCAGGAACTCTGCGTCCGCCCGATTGAGCTTGTCGAGGGCGGCCTCGTTGGGCAGGTACATCACGCTGACGGTGCGGGCGATCTCGTCGCTGCGGCCGGATTCGCGCCACGAGCTGCGAATCGCGCTGGCGTAATCCTTCTCGCCGAGGGCGCGGAGATGCTGGTTCATGGTGCGGGCGAGGTTGCGATAGGCCTCCTCCTCGCCCGGCGTGCCCTCGCTGGCGGCGATCTCGAGGAGGTATTTCGACGCCTTGCTGTCGATCACCATGACGCCGCTCGAGGGAAGGAAGACGACGGCATCGGGCCGCAACCGCCGGCCCTCTTCGTCCTGGGTGCTGAATTGCAGCTGGAAATCGCGGCCCTGCTCGAGGCCGAAGGCTTTGAGGGTATTGGCGAGCCCCAGCTCGGCCAATTGTCCGGCGCCTGAAGGATTGGACAGCGAGCGCCACACCGTATCGATGACGCGGCCATTCTCCTGGATGCGGCCCTCGAGAGCGGCTACCGCATTGGACAGCGTCTCGAACTGCTTGAGGAAAGTCTCGCTCGCCGCCTGGACGCGTTTTTCGGCGGCTTCCTTCGATTCGGCGTTTTCGCGTTTATGGTCTTCGAGGAGCTTCGAGGAAAGCTGGCTTCCGCCTTCGAGCAGCGCGGCTTTGGCCGAAATCAGCATCTCCTGCTGCACGCGCTCGAATTCCGCCATGCGGCTTCGGGATTCGGCCAGTTGCTGGCGGGTCGTGGCAAGCTCGGTTTCTGCCGTCAGGCGGGCGGCGGCCGCGCTATCGCGCTCCTGCGTCAGCTCGGTCACGCGCTTTTCGACTTCGCCGAGGCGGGTTTCAGCGGCGACGCGGCGTTGCGCCTCCCGATTGCGGACGAACAGCACGGCGCCCGCCAGCACGGCGAGGCTCAACAGGCCAAAGAGCATGATCTCCATGGCGACATCATAACCGAAGCGTTGGCCTTGCCGCTAACCCGTTGACGAGTCGGGCATCTCGGCTTACCTAAAGCTCGCCATGGCCGTTCTTCCCATCATCACCGCCCCCGATCTGCGCCTCACCCGCCGCGCCCGGCCGGTCGAGAAGGTCGATGCCGCCATCCGCAAGCTCATGGACGACATGCTCGAGACCATGTACCAGGCGCCGGGGATCGGCCTGGCCGCGCCGCAAGTCGGCGTATTGAAGCGGGTGCTCGTGGTCGATTGCGCCAAGTCGGACGAGAAGCCGCTTCCCTATAAGATCGCCAATCCCGAGATTCTGTGGCGCTCGCAAGAGACGCTCGTCAACAACGAGGGCTGCCTGTCGCTGCCCGAGCATTACGCCGATGTCGAGCGCCCGGCCGAGATCAAGCTGCGCTATCTCGACGAGCAGAACGAGATCCGCGAGCTCCATGCCAAGGGCTTGCTCGCGACCTGCATCCAGCACGAGGTCGACCATCTCGAAGGGCTGCTCTTCGTCGATCACATCTCCCCGCTCAAGCGCAACATCATCCTGCGCAAGCTCGCCAAGGCGAAACGCCAGAAAGTTCCGGCTCCGGCGTGAGCGCGACGCTGCAATTAACTCCTACCCCTCTCCGCGCGAAGCGGGGAGAGGGGACGCCCCGGCCAATCGCTCTTCGCGATTGGCCTCGAAGGGTTCGATCGCGCGAGCGATCGAACGGGACGTCCCGTCGCCCTAGCGATGGAAGGGTGAGGTGTGCATCGAGTGACTCCCACCTCACCCGCTCGCTAACGTTGGCACCCTCTCCCCCCTAAGGGCGGAGAGGGTTGGTCATGCAGCAGCGCCGCTTGGCCTTCATGGGGACGCCGGATCTCGCGGCCGCCATCCTCGATGCGCTCATCGCCGCCCGGCACGACATCGCCGCGGTCTATTGCCAGCCGCCGCGCCAGGCCGGGCGCGGCCAGCGGATCGTGCCCTCGCCGGTGCAGCGCCGCGCCGAAGCGGCGGGACTGCCCGTGCGCCATCCGGCGCGGCTCGGGACCGAGGAAGCGCGCGACTTCGCCGCGCTCCAACTCGAGGTCGCGGTGGTCGCGGCCTATGGGCTTATTCTGCCGAAAGCGGTGCTTGACGCGCCGCGGCTCGGCTGCCTCAACGTCCATGCCTCGCTGCTGCCGCGCTGGCGCGGCGCCGCGCCGATAGAGCGCGCGATCCTGGCGGGCGATGACGAGACCGGCATCACCATCATGCGCATGGCGGAAGGGCTCGATACCGGCCCCATTCTCTTGGCCGAGTCCTGGCCGATCCCGCCCGACGCGACCGCGGCCTCGCTGCGCCAGGACCTTGCCGCGCTCGGCGCGCGTCTCATCCTCGACGCGCTCGACCGGCTGGAGGCGCTGGTGCCGCAACCGCAGCCGGCCGAGGGCGCGACCTATGCCAAGAAGCTCACGCGCGAGGAAGAGCGCGTCGATTGGCGCCGCGAGGCGAGCTTCATCGCGCGGCAGGTGCGCGCGCTGCCCTGCTGGTTCGAAGCGAGAGGCGAGCGCATCAAGCTCCTCGTCGCCGCGCCCGCCGCGGGCAGCGGCGCGCCCGGCACGGTGCTCGATGCGGCGCCGACCATCGCGTGCGGCACGGGCGCTCTGCGCCTCTTGCGGCTGCAGCGCGCCGGGCGCGGCGCGCTCGACGGCGCGGCTTTCCTGCGCGGCTTCGAACTCCCGCCCGGCACCCAACTTCCATGCCCCGCTTCAAGCTGACGCTCGAATATGACGGCACGGGCCTCGTCGGCTGGCAGCGCCAGAACAATGGTCTCTCGGTGCAGGAGATCCTCGAGACCGCGGTCGAGCGCTATTGCGGCGAGAGGCTCGTCGTGCATGGCGCCGGGCGGACCGATGCCGGCGTTCACGCGCTGGGCCAGGTCGCGCATCTCGATCTGGCGAAGGACGCAGCACCCGATGTCATCCGCAACGCGCTCAACCAGCATGTGAAGCCGCATGCGGTGGCGGTGCTCGCGGTGGCGCCGGTCGAACCCAATTTCGACGCGCGGCGCTCGGCGCGCGGCCGCGTTTACCGCTATCGCATTCTCAACCGCCGCCCGCCCGCCGTCATCGAGCGCGGGCGCGTTTGGCATGTGGGGCCTGCGCTCGACGAGACGGCGATGCAGCAAGGCGCGCGGCTCCTCATCGGCCGACACGATTTCTCGAGCTTTCGCGATTCGCTGTGCCAGGCGCGATCGCCGGTCAAAACCCTCGACCGGCTCGATGTGACGCGCCAGGGCGACGAGATCGCGATCGAGGCGCGGGCGCGATCCTTCCTCCATCACCAGGTGCGCAACATGGTCGGCACCTTGAAGCTGGTCGGCGCCGGCAAATGGAAAGTCGCGCAGGTCGCCGAGGCCTTGGCGGCGCGCGACCGGCGCGCCGGCGGGCCGACCGCGCCGCCCGAGGGCCTCTACCTCGTCGAGGTGATTTACGGGCCGAGCGAGGCCGCGTACTAGAGCGGATGGTTCACCACCGGATCGATGTTGCGCCTGTTCGTGCCCATATCCGTGTCCATTCTACCGCTCCTTCGATTCTTCCATTAGGTCCCCTGCGTCGCCACACCGGTGCGCCGCGCGAACCAGAAACCGATGGCGACCAGCGGCATCATCACCGCCAGCATCAGCACGACGACCGCCGAGGCCTCGCCGAACTGGCCGCTGAGCCACATATTCCATACCACGACCGCGAGCGGCAGGTTGTCGTTCGACGACAGCAGCACCGGCAGGGTGAGCTCGCGGTAGGCGATCAGCGCTATCCAGATCCAGGCGTAGATCATGGCGGGCTTGAGCAGAGGCATCAGCACCGAGCGTACGATACCGCCGATCCGCGCTCCGCTCATCTGCGCCGCCTCCTCCAGCTCCTTGTGGATCTGGATCAGCGCCGAGTTGGTGATGCGGGTCGCATAGGAGATGCGCGAGACGACATAGACCAGCACCAGGATCCAGATCGTGCCGTAGATCGGCAGCACTTCGCGCAGAACGAACAGCGCGAGCAGCAGCGCCGCCATCGAAAAAACGATGTTCGGCACGGCGTGCGGCATGAAGGCCGCGAAGTCGAACAGGCTGCGGCCGGGAACTTTCGACCGCAGCACGACCCAGGAAAAGGAGAAGCTGACGAGGAGCGTGATCGTCGGGGTCAGCACCATGAGGGCCGCTGTGTTGCGGATGCCGCGCCAGAGCATCTCGCCCGGGATCTCCCCATAATGCGCCAAGGTCGCCTGAGCGATGGCTTGGGCCGTCGGCGGGGCCGGGAACGGCTGGGTGGAAGTCCAGATCACCACGAGCAGCGGCAGCACCTGGGCGAGCAGCAGGTAGACGACGACGAACGTCACCGCGAGGCCTTTGCTGCGGCCGAGGTCGATCGTGCGCGGCCGATAGCTCTTGCCGGTGACGACGGCGTAGCGCGGCGCCTTGCCCTGCACCCTGCCGTACCACCCCGATAGGAGGAGCCCGAGGATGACCATCACCATCGACAGCGCGCCGACCGGCCCGTATTCGGGCAGCATGCCGGTCGGCTTCACCTGGTCGTAGGCATAGGTCGAAAAGGTGAAGATGTTGCCGGCGAGGCCGATGATCGCCGGCACGTCGAAGGCGGCGAAGCCGATCATGAAGATGTAGATCGCAGCCGCGAGCACGCCGGGCCAGGCGAGAGGGATCGTCACCCGCAGCAAGGTCTGACGGACGTTGGCGCCCGAGGTGTGCGCCGCTTCCTCGATCGTCGAATCCATCGAGCGGAACACGACCGAGCTCATGACGAAGGCAACCCCAGCAAGCCCGAGCCCCTGCACCCAGCCCATGCCGAGCAGCGTGCCGATGTTGAACGGCGATTCCGAAAGCCCAAGCAGGTCCTTGAGCCAGAGGTTCACTATCCCGATGCGGGGATGGAACAGGAACTGCCAGCCGATCGCGGTAGCGAATCCGGGCAGGATCAGCCCGATGGTCATGGACGCGAACACCGCCGACTTCAGCGGCAGGTTGGTGCGCTCGACCAGCCAAGCGAGCGGCACGCCGAAGGCCATGGACACCACGAGCGTGATCGCCGAAAAAACGAAGGTGTTGTAGAGGACCGAGTAGGTGAACGGATCGGTGAAGATTTCGGCGTAGTAGCGCAGCGTATAGGTGGCCGTGGGATCGCCCGGCATGCCGTCGAGCACGCTGAGCCAGAGCACGATGGCGAGCAGGACCATCACCACCAGGCTCGCCAGCGCCGCGACGCCGATCATGCCAGCGGCCCAGCCGTTCCAGCGCCGCGGCGCGATGCGCTCGGGATAGAGCTTCGCCCAATCGACCTTGCCGAACATGTCGAGCTTCAGGCGGGGCACGATCTGGGCCGCCGCGCCGCGATCGGCGCCGCTACTTGGTCGCTGCGCGCACCAGACCGAACATCTCGCGCTGGTTTCGGATGATTTCGGGATGTTCAAGCCACCACGTGAGCGTCACGTTGTGGAACTCGTATCCCTTCGCCTCGAGCGCGGCGACTTCCTGATGGCGCCTCGTCTCCGGATACTCGTACAGCGGGATCTGCCACGAGTCCTGGACGATCTTTTGTCCTTCGGGGCTCGACATGAATACACCGTATAGAATCGCAACGTTTGGATGAGCGGCGTTCTTCGGGACGAGAAGGTAGTCCGGTCGCAAGGCGGCGTTGTCCTTGACGATCACAAGGGCCAGCGAATTGCGGTACTTCTCGTCGTGTTGGCCGCCGCCGCCGCAATCCATCATGAGCGCCGGGAACTCGCCCGAGGCGATGCGGTCCTCGCTGCCGCAGTTCAGGATGCCCTGCATGTTCTTGACGAACTTGCCGTAGAACGCGAGCGTCTTCTCCGGCCCCCACATGTCGTCGGCGAGCAAGATGTCGAAGCCGGCGCCGTAGATCGTGGTACCGAACTTCCCCTTGTATTCGGGCTTCAGCATGTCCTGCATGGTCTTGATCTTGCCGAATTCGGGCGCCTTCAGCCGGTTGTAGAGCACGCCGGGCGTGCTCGTCGCGATGCGCAGCGCCGTCCCGTCGCCTTCGACGAACTCCGGCTTGATGCGTCCAGGATAGAGCGCAGGCCAGTCCACCTTGCGGAACATGTTGAGCCTGAGAAGCGGTGCGATCTGAGCCGGCGCTCCCGTCCAGGCATCCGTCGAGGCGGTCTGGCCCGCGCGGAACTCGGTCGCCACCTTGTTGCCGATTTCGCCGAAGGGACCGCCGGGCGTGAACCTGTAGTCGATGTCGATACCGAACGCCTTCTTCATGCCGGCGACGATCCGGGGACCCATTTCGGCGCCCCCCAAAACCGCCGGGCCGGCGCTAAGCTCAAGCACCTTCTCGGATTTCGCGGCCTCGATCACCTTCGCAAGCTCGGGCGAGACCTTGAAATCGGCCGCGTGCGCCCCGGCAAACCCGACGGTCACGGCGAAAGAAAAGGCGGCCACCGCCGCCGTGCGTGAATAGCTATGCATCCCAAGCCTCCCGGCGTTTGTGATTTTGCGACAGCCTAACGCAGGACGTAGTGGATCGGAACCACCAACTCGAGCTGCCGCGGACGAGCGCCGCGCTACTTCGCCGACTCACGTTATGCGCAGGCTTAAAATCATCCCGCTCCTCGCTCGAAATAGGCTGCTGACCGAGACCGAAACCATCGATACGATGGCGCCGACGAACCGACATCGGACAACAAAACCTGGAGGACCCCATGCAACGGGATTACATCGCCGGCCCGTTCGAAACGCAGAGAGGCTACTCGCCGGTCGTGAAGACGGTTGGTGGAGCGCATGTCTGGGTCGCAGGCCAGACGGGCGCGCGCGATGAGGCCGGCAAGCCTGCCTATGGCGATTTCGAAGCGCAGACGCGTCAGTGCTTTCGCAACATCGAAGCCCAGCTCTCCAAGACCGGCGCGAAGCTATCCGACTTGGTCTATATGACGGTGTTTCTCAAAGATCAGCGGCATGGCCCCAAGTTTCTCGAGCTGCGCCGCGAAATCCTGAAGAAGGACTTTCCCGTCTCGGCCTTGATCACGGTCGTGGGGTTTGCGGACCCGGCGATTCTCCTGGAGATCCAGTCGATCGCGGTGGTGGACGCTTAGCGGATTCGTCGTCCGAGAAGCGCCGGCGCCACTCCTTAATAAAGGCTCTCGGCGATCGCCAGCACGAAGGAGCCGAGCACAACGTCGACCAACACCACCGCCGCCGCAACCCAGCCGCCGGCGCCGATCGCAACCAGGGCGATGAACCATTCATAGGCGAGGAGGACGAGATAGGCGACGAGATCGATGCCGGAGGCGGCGCCTTGCGGCAGGAGCCGGTCGAGCGTCAAAGCGAGGACGAGGAGAAGACCGGTCTGCAGCGCCTGCGACCAGTTATAGGCGACGATGAAGTCGAACCCCGCCTCCTCGCGCCCGAGGCCGCGGCAAAGCCCGAGAATGAGCAGGGGAAACGCCGTCCACGCGATCACATAGCCGATCGACTCGACGAGCACGATATGGGGAATGCTCGAGCGCGCGAGGCTCGCCGCATCGAGCCGCAGAAAGAGCAGGATGAGGAAGCCGGGATAGCACAGCGCCGCCGACCAGAAGGAGCGCCACACGCCGCGATGGCTCAGATCGAAATACTGCATGCCGCCGCGGTCGAGGCGCGCAAGCCGCCAGCTGCCATAAAGCGCGTGCGCCACCTCGCCCAATCCGGGCATCAGCGTTTCGCGAAATAGAGCTCGAGCGCGGCGCGGTAAATCTCGGTGAGCGCGGCGAGGTCGGCGACGGGCGCGCGTTCATCGACCTTGTGCATGGTCTGGCCGACGAGACCGAATTCGGCGACCGGGCAATAATGGTGGATGAAGCGCGCATCCGAGGTGCCGCCCGTCGTGCTGAGCTCGGGCGTCAGACCCGTGACCTGGCCGATGGCGCGGGTCAGCATGTCGCTGACCTTGCCTGGCGGCGTCAGAAAGGATTCGCCGCTCACCTGGATCGCGAGCGTGTAGCGCCCGCCGGCGGCATCGAGCTTTTGCCGCAGCCAGGCCTCAAGAGTCTTGCTTGTCCACTGATCGTTGAAGCGGATATTGAAGACGGCGCGCGCCTCGCCCGGAATGACGTTGGTGGTCGGATTGCCGATATCGATGGTCGAGACCTGCAAATCGGTCGGCGGAAAGCGCTCATTGCCGCGATCGATCGGCTCGGCGAGGAGGGCTGAGAGCATCTTCAACAGGCGATGCGCGGCATTGTCGGCCAAATGCGGATTGGCGGTGTGGCCCTGAATGCCGGCGACGGTCAAGAACCCGTTGAGGCTGCCGCGCCGGCCGATCTTCACCATGTCGCCGAGCGTCTTGGCGCTGGTGGGCTCGCCGACGACGCAGAGATCGAAGGTCTCGCCGCGCTTGCCCGCCCAATCGAGCAGCTTTCTCGTGCCGTTGATCGCCGCCGCCTCTTCATCGCCGGTGATGAGGAGGCTGATCGAGCGATCGAAATCGCCATGCGCTTCGATAAAACGCGCGACCGCCGCGACGAAACAGGCGATCGCGCCTTTCATGTCGGAGGCGCCGCGGCCATAAAGCGAGCCTTGGAGCACTTGGCCGCCAAAGGGATCGACCGACCAGCTCTTCAAATCGCCGGGCGGCACCACGTCGGTGTGGCCGGCGAAGCAGAAATTCGGTGCCTTGCTGCCGCGCCGCGCATAGAGATTGAGGATCGGCGCGGTGCCCTCCTCGGTGAATTCGACGATGTGGCAGGCAAAGCCGAGCCCTTCGAGCGTCTGGGCCAGAAGCGGGATCGCGCCTTCGTCCCGGGGCGTGACCGAAGGCCGGCGGATGAGCGCGGCGGCGAGATCGACCGGGTCGAGCGCCATCACGCGCGCAAGAGATCGTTGATCGAGGTGCGGCTTCGCGTCTTGGCGTCGACGCGCTTGACGATGACGCAGCAGGCAAGGCTCGGCCCCGGCGTGCCGTTGGCGAGCGGCTTGCCGGGAAGCGTGCCGGGCACCACCACGGCATAGGCCGGCACGCGGCCCAAGAACGTCTCGCCGGTCTCGCGATCGACGATCTTGGTCGACGCGCCGACGAAGCAGCCCATGGCGAGGACCGCGCCTTCCTCGACGATGACGCCCTCGGCCACTTCGCTGCGCGCGCCGATGAAGCAATTATCCTCGACGATCACCGGCTCGGCCTGCAGCGGCTCGAGCACCCCGCCGATGCCGGCGCCGCCCGAGATGTGGCAATTCCTGCCGATCTGCGCGCAGGAGCCGATTGTCGCCCAGGTATCGACCATCGTGCCGCTGTCGATATAGGCGCCGACATTGACGAAGGACGGCATCAGCACGACGTTCGGCGCAACGAAGGCCGAGCGGCGCACGACGCTGCCCGGCACGGCGCGGTATCCCGCCTCGCGGAATCGGGCCGCGTCCCAGCCCTGGGCCTTGGCCGGAATCTTGTCCCACCACGGCGCGCCGCCCGGCCCGCCCGCGATCGCCGCGTTGTCGTTCAAGCGGAAGGACAGCAGCACGGCTTTCTTCAGCCACTGATTGACCTGCCATCTGCCGCCCGCCTTCTCGGCCACGCGCGCTTTGCCCGAATCGAGCAGCGTGAGGGCGGCGTCGACCGCCTCGCGCACCGGGCCGGTGGTCGCGGCGTTGACGCCGTCGCGCGCCTCCCAAGCGGCGTTGATGATGGTTTCGAGCTGATTGGGGCTGGTTTGAGCGCTCATGAGCGGGACCATGCGGGAGGCCCCGGGACGTGTCAACCGCGCGCCGGCACGGCGGCAAGGAAGGCGGCGAGCGCATCGGTGCGGTGATGGATGTGGGCGCCATGCCCGTCATCAGCGGCGTGCGGGCCGCCAGTGATCCAGACCGTGGTCATGCCGAGCGCGGCGGCGGGCGGCAGGTTCTTCGCCATATCCTCGACCATGGCCGCGCGATTGGGATCGATCGCGTGGCGCTCGACCAGCTCAGCATAGATCGCGGGCTCGGGCTTGGGGCGATAATCGCAGGCGATGATGTCGTGGATCACGCTGAAATGGTGGCCGAGCGCCAGACGCTGGAGCACGCGCTCGGCGTGGCGGCGCGTGCTGTTGGTGAAGACGAGCTTGCGGCCCGGAAGCCGCGCCAGGGCTTGATCCAAGGCCGGGTCGGGCTGCACCGCGGCGAGGTCGATCTCGTGGACAAAGTCGAGAAACCGCGTCGGCGCCAGGCCATATTCGAGCATCAAGCCGCGCAAGGTCGTGCCGTGCCTGGTGTAGAAATGCCGCCGCAGCGCATGCGCCGCGGCGAAGTCGAGGCGCAGCTCCGTCATGATGAACGTCGCCATGCGCTGCTCGATATCGGCAAAGAGCCGGCAGGACGCGGGATAGAGCGTGTTGTCGAGATCGAAAATCCAGGTCTCGATCTCATCGAGCGGCCGCCCGGGATTGACCGCGGGCGGCGGGGCGGAAGCGTCTGTCATGACGCTTCGATATATGGCCCCGAACCGTGCGGTTGTCGATGATCGGCGCCGTCGAGCGTGCCTTGCGGCGCGCCCGACGGCGTGGGTTCTGCGGCGCCGTCGCGAGCACGACGCCGCGGACTCTCTCCGTTATTCGGCGGCGGCGGTGCTCGGCACTTCTGTCGGCAGGATCGCGGCCGCGGGTCGCGACATCCACCAATAACCGAGCCCCATGATCCCGGCGCCGGCGATGATGTTGCCGGCCGTGACCCAGACGAGGTTGTAGGCAAGCCCGCCCCAACCGACGGTGTCGGGATGGGGTACGAGCAGCGCGATCAGCAGCAGAGTCATGTTGGCGACCGAGTGCTCATAGCCGCTGCCGACGAAGCCGAAGAGGCACCAGAAGATCAGAATGCATTTCGCCGCATCGCTGGTCGTCCGCGCCGCGGTCCAGACCGCGAGGCAGACGAGCCAATTGCACAAGATGGCGCGCGCGACCAGTGACAGGACGGACCCGTTCATCTTGGCGTCGGCTACGGCCATCATGAACAGGCTCTTTGAATGCAGCATCGTGCCGCCACCGCCCCAGATGAAAATCACGGCGAGCGCGGCGCAGCCGGCGAGATTGCCGATCCAGGACATGGCCCAGGCCGAGGCAAGCTCGCCGATGCCGATGCGTTTCCTCAAGAGACCATGGGTCATGAACATGGTATGGCCGGTGAAGAGATCCGAGCCGGCGAAGATCACGAGGGTCAGGGCGATGCCGAACGAGCCGCCCATCACCAGCGCGCGATAGGCCGGATCGGCATCCGAACCGATGGAGAAGATGAGGATGATGCCGAGACCGACATAGGCGCCGGCCATCATCGAACTGACGAAAAAGCCGCCCGGGCTGCGCTTCAGAAAGGCGGATTTGGCAACAGCGGTCGCGGCCAGTTGATCGACGGTCTCGAGATACATGCTCAATCACCTCGCGCAGTTTTTCGCCACACGTTTCAGCCGTCGCAAGAGCCGTGCCACGCGGAAACCCGCGCAGCATCGCCGATTCGGCATGTCGGAGCCGGCCGGCGCCTGCCCGAATCGCACGCTTTGCTGCGCAAGATTTGCGCAAGGATTCACTTGCCCAAAGTTTCGGCACGCCGATTTTGGCGTGGTGACGCGGCTCACCAAGGTTCGCAGCGCCGCGTGCGATTGGCATCGCGCTTGCTTCTGCTTTTACGAACAGGCGTGGAAGACCCGAGCGAATGATCGACGGTACCGACTTTACCGAGGAACAGAAGCAATATCTCGATGGCTTCTTGCGGGGTGTCGCGGCACGGCGCGGCGTGCCGTCCGCGGACGCGGACGCGCCCGCCGCTCGCGACATTCACCGCGCGGCGCAAGACCGGTTCATCGCCGCGGGCAAGAGGCTGACGCCGGAGGAAGAAGCGAAGCGCAAATCGCATCCGCTCGATATGTGGGACGAGCTGCGTGTCGAAGCCGCCGAGGGGCGCTTTCCCAAAGGCATCGACGTCTTTCGCCACAAATTCTTCGGGCTTTTCTACGTCGCGCCGGCGCAGGACGCGTTCATGTGCCGGCTGCGCATCCCGAATGGGATTCTGACCGCCGATCAGATGACCGGGCTCGCGGCGCTCGCCGAGCGCTGGGCGGGCGGCTCTGCCGATGTGACGACGCGCGCCAATCTGCAGCTGCGCGAGATCAAGCCTCAAGGCATCATCGAGGTGCTGACCGGCATCCAGGATCTGGGCCTCACCACCCGCGGCGCGGGCGCCGACAATATCCGCAACCTCACGGGCAGCCCAACGGCGGGCATCGATGCGCAAGAGCTCATCGACACCCGCCCGCTGGTGCACGCGCTGCATCACACGATTCTCAATCACCGCGAGCTCTACGGCCTGCCGCGCAAATTCAACATCGCCTTCGATGGCGGCGGCAAAGTCTCGGTGCTGGAGGATACCAACGATATCGGTTTCGCGGCGGTCGAAGTGCGGTCCGGTGCTTGCGTGCCCGAAGGCGTCTATTTCCGTCTGCTCTTGGGCGGCATCACCGGTCATGGCGATTTCGCGCGCGATACCGGCATTGTGCTGACGCCATCCGAATGTCTTGGCGCAGCGATCGCCGCGGTGCGGGTGTTCATTGCCGCGGGCGACCGCACGGACCGCAAGCGTGCGCGGCTGAAATATCTGCTCGATGCCTGGGGACTCGAGAAATTCATCGACGCGGTCGAGAAGGAGCGCGGCGCGGCATTTACACGCTTGCCGCTCGAGGCTTGCGCGCCGCGCGGACCGATTGAACAGCATGGCCATATCGGTATTCACCCGCAGCGCCAGCCGGGCCTCAATTTTCTCGGCGCGGTTTTGCCGGTGGGCCGGCTCACCGACGCGCAACTGCGCGGCATCGGCGCGATTGCCGCTGCGTTCGGCAGCGGGACGGTGCGCCTCACCGTGTGGCAAAACCTCATCATCTCCGACGTGCCGACGGGAAAGCTCGGGCCCGCGCAGGATGCGCTTGGCGCGCTCGGCCTCGGCGTGACGGCGAGCGCGCTCCGCGGCGCGTTGGTGGCGTGCACCGGCAATACCGGCTGCAAATTCGCCGCGACCGACACCAAATGGCACGCGATGCGGCTCGTCGAGTATCTCGAGAACAGGGTCTCGCTCGACCAGCCGATCAATATTCACCTGACTGGCTGCCCCAATTCCTGCGCGCAGCACGCCATCGGCGATATCGGCTTGCTCGGCGTCAAGGTCGGCAAGGAGATGAGCGAGGGCTACACGATCTTCGTTGGCGGCGGCGCGGGCGAGGGGCGGCGTCTCGGCCGGGAGATTTTCGCGCAAGTGCCGATGGAGAAGCTGCCGCGGCAGCTCGAAGCGATGCTCAAGACCTATTTGGCGCGGCGCCGCGACGGCGAATCCTTCAAGGATTTCGCCGCACGCCATTCGATCGAGGCGCTGCGGTCGATTTTTGCTTCAGGCGATTCCGAGGAGACCGCAGCATGAGGCTGCAGCGTCATCGATGAGCTACCACGCGCCGATCCTTCCCGAGACCGCGCCGTTCAGCGCAACGCAGCGCGCCTGGCTGAATGGCTGGCTGGCGGCGTTTTACGCTGTCTCGAACGGCTCGGCGGCGATGCCTGCGCCGGGCAATGCGGTCGCGGCCTCTGCACCCGCCGCGGAGGAGAGTTTCCCCTGGCACGACATGGCGCTTCCGCTCGATGGGCGCATGGCACTCGCCGAAGGCCGGCCGCTCGAGCAGCGGCTGATGGCGGCGATGGCGCAGCAGGACTGCGGCCAATGCGGCTATCGCTGCAAAACCTACGCCGCGGCGATCGCCTCGGGTGCGGAAAAGGCGCTCAATCGCTGCGTCCCGGGCGGCAAGGAAACCGCGCGCCAGGTGAAGGCACTGATGGAGCTCGGCGCCGCACCGGCTGCGGCGAAGCCGGCGCCGCCGGCGGCCGCCGCTGCGCCCGACGGCAAGAGCGCCCCCGTGCCGGCGCGGTTCGAAGCCGCTTTGCCGCTCAACAAAAGCGGCTCGGCCAAGGATACGCGCCAGGTGGTGCTCGATCTTGCCGGCTCCGGCCTTTCCTATGAGGTCGGCGACGCGCTGGGTGTGCACGCGGCCAATTGCCCGGAGACGGTTGCAGCGGTCATCGCCCGTCTCGGCGCCAAGGAGCATGACGAGGTCGAAGGACCCGACGGCGCGCGGCGCAGCTTGCGCGATGCTTTGATGGAGGCTTGCGATATCGGCCGGCCCTCGGACGAGGCGGTCGAGGTGCTGGCTTCGCGCGCGCTCAACCACGACGACTCGCAGCGCTTGCAAGCGCTCGCCGAAGGCTATCCCGGCGCCGGGCCGGAAAACGCCGATCTGCTCGAATTGCTCGAGACCTTCCCGTCCGCGCGGCCGCCGGTGCAGGAATTGATCTCGGCCTTGAGCGTGCTGCAGCCGCGGCTCTACTCGATCTCCTCCTCGCCCAAGGCGGTGAAGGATGCCGTGCATCTGACCGTCGGCGCGGTGCGCTACGAGCTGCGGCAGCGCAAGCGCAAGGGCGTCGCGTCGGTGTTTCTCGCCGAGCGCGCCGTTTCGCGCGGCACGGTGCCGGTCTTCGTTCAACCGGCGCATGCGTTCCGACTGCCCAGCAACAACGATGCGCCGGTGATCATGATCGGGCCGGGCACGGGCGTGGCGCCGTTCCGCGCCTTCCTGCAAGAGCGCCGCGCGCTTGGCGCCAAAGGCCGCAACTGGCTGTTCTTCGGCGATCAGCGCCGCGCTCATGATTTCCTCTACGAGGGCGAGATCGCGGAGTTCCACCGCGACGGGCTCTTGAGCGAGCTCGATCTCGCCTTCTCGCGCGACCAGGTCGAGCGTGTCTATGTGCAGCAGCGCATGCGCGAGCGCGCCAGGGATCTCTGGGCCTGGATCGCGGAAGGCGCGTACATCTTCGTCTGCGGCAGCGTCGCCATGGGCAAGGATGTCGATGCCGCGCTCGCCGCCATCATCGCGCGCCAGGGCAGGATCGGGATGGGCGCGGCGAAGGCCACGCTCGCCACTCTCGCACGCGAACAGCGCTATCTGCGCGACGTCTACTGAGCGGATGGTCCCTTGTGGCGGCAGCTTTTGCCGCGACTCTTGTTGCGCAAAGCCCGCGATTGTGCCTGGATAGAAGCACAACGCCCCGGGGCAGGACCTTGGCGCTTTGCAGTTTCTGCTCCGGCGCGCGCAACGCCGATCAAAGAAGACGACCGGCGAACAAAGACTGGCAGCGGGAGGATGGGCGCATGGTAACGAGATACGGAGTCCGTCTCGGCTTGGCGACGCTCACGGTGGGCACGATCCTCATGGGTGCGACGCCGCCCCATGCCCAGCAGAGCAGGACCGCGCCGGTCGCGATCGACGGCAACGACATCGGCGGCGTGGTCACCGGCGCGCATGGGCCCGAGGCCGGCGTCTGGGTGATCGCCGAAACCTCGGGTCTGCCGACGCGCTTCATCAAGATTGTCGTCACCGACGACGAGGGGCGCTATGTGCTGCCCGATCTGCCCAATGCCGATTACAGCGTCTGGGTGCGCGGCTATGGGCTGGTCGATTCGCCGAAGCTCCATGGCGTTCCGGGCGAAACTCTGAACCTCATCGCGGTGCCGGCGCCGAACGCGGCTGCGGCCGCGCATTACGATCCGGCGATCTACTGGTATTCGATGCTCAAGATTCCGGACAAGAGCGAGTTCGGCGGCGAGAACGGCATTCCCGCCAACATTACCCAGCAAGACTGGCTCACCAGCATGAAGAACCGCGACTGCATCGGCTGCCACCAGCTCGGGCAGGAATCAACCCGCACCTTCCCCGCGGCATTCGCGCATTTCAAGACAAGCAAGGAAGCCTGGATGCGACGCGTCCAATCTGGGCAATCGGCGCCGCTGATGGTCGGGCCCTTGGCCGGCAAGCTCGGCGGCGTGCCGTTCAAATATTTCGCCGATTGGACCGATCGCATCGCCAAGGGCGAGCTGCCGCATGCGAAGCCGCCGCGGCCGCACGGCGTCGAGCGCGACATCGTTATCACGATATGGGGCTGGGGCAGCGATCACATCTATCTGCACGACGCAATCTCGACCGATAAGCGCAACCCGACGGTCAATGGCTACGGTCCGGTTTACGGCTCGCCCGAATACAGCACCGATCTGCTGCCGATCGTCGA
>DATEKH010000103.1:0-2648 GCA_035277525.1 Allostellaceae bacterium | reverse complement strand
AGCACGCCCTCGGCCAAGGAGGTCGCGACCGTGCGCGACAGCATCGGCTTGCCGCCGCGGAGCTCGCCCTTGATGCTGTCGAACATGCCTTGCATCACGCGCGGAATGCCGGCGAAGACATAGACATTGCCCATGCGGAAGCCGGGCGCGCGCGAGACCGGGTTGTAGACGAGGGTCGCGCCCTCGGGCGTCGTCGCCATGCGCATGCGCGCCGGGTTGAGGTCGGACGGCGCGTAGAAATTGAGGAAGTGCTTGTGCGCCTCGGGATGGACGACCCATTTGACGCCGAAGGCCTTGGCGACCGATTCCGAGGTGATGTCGTCATGGGTCGGGCCGATGCCGCCCGTCGTGAAGAGATAATCGAATTTCGCGCGCAGCTCATTGACCGTCGCGACGATCGTCGCCTCGACATCGGGAATGACGCGCACCTCCTTGAGGGTGACGCCGACCTCGTTCAGCCCCTTGGCGATGTAAGCGAGGTTGGCATCCTGCGTCCGCCCCGACAGAATCTCGTTGCCGATGATAAGGATCGCCGCGGTGACGATCTTATCCGCTGCTATTTCGCCGACGCTCACTCGTCTCGCTCCCTCTTTGCTCGGTCTAGTAAGGCGCAAAGCCGTCATGCTCGCAATGGGCCGCGATACGCCGAGGGGAAGCCCTGGCCTTGCCGAAGCGGCGCGGACGGGATAGGAACAGGCCATGAATCAAGGTCAACCCGCTCCCGCGTCGCGCGCCGATCCGGAAGAGCGCCGCATCAAAATCCACGATCCCGCGGATTTCATCGGCATGCGCCGGGCCGGGCGGCTCGCCGCCGAGGTGCTCGACTTCATCACCCCGCATGTGAAGCCGGGCGTTACGACCGACGCGCTCGACCGGCTGTGCCATGGCTTCATCCTCGATCACGGCGCCATCCCCGCCCCGCTCAATTATCGCGGCTTCCCGCGCTCGATCTGCACCTCGGTCAATCATGTCGTCTGCCACGGCATTCCCGGCGAGCGGCGGCTCGAAGAAGGCGACATCATCAACATCGACATCACCGTCATCCTCGATGGCTGGCACGGCGATACCAGCCGCATGTATCTGGTCGGCGAGCGCGTCGCCTTGAAGGCGCGCCGCCTGGTCGAAGTCACCTATGAGTCGATGATGCGCGGCATCGCCGTGGTGAAGCCCGGCGCCACGGTCGGCGATATCGGCCACGCGATCCAGTCCTTCGCCGAAGCCAACCGGTTCTCGGTGGTGCGCGATTTCTGCGGCCACGGCATCGGCCGCGTCTTCCACGACGCACCGGCGGTGGTGCATTTCGGCCGCCCCGGCCAAGGCCCGGTGCTGCGCGAAGGCATGTTCTTCACCGTCGAGCCGATGATCAATGCCGGGCGCTACGAGGTGAAGATCCTCGCCGATGGCTGGACCGCGGTGACCAAGGACAAGTCGCTCTCGGCGCAGTTCGAGCATACCGTGGCGGTTACGGCCGACGGGCACGAGATTTTCACCCTCTCGCCCAAGGGGCTGCACCACCCGCCCTATCTGGGCTGAGAGCGGCGCCGGCGCAGCGTCCGGCTTACAAGCATATTCAACTCGCCCCGCATTCCCGGTACCTTTGCCGCCGATGCCTGTGCGCGATTCGCTTTCCGAGGACAGCCAGAACCCCGACTTTCTCGGCCATCGCGAGCGTTTGCGCCGTCGCCTGCTGGAGGCGGGAACCGACGCGCTCGCCGATTACGAGCTGTTGGAGTTCCTGCTCTTCTCGGCCAAGCCGCGCGGCGATACCAAGCCCTTGGCGAAAACGCTGCTGCGCCGCTTCGGCAGCCTCGGCGGCGTGCTCGGCGCCTCGCCGGCGGCGCTCGCCGCGGTCAAGGGCATGGGGCCGGCCTCGATCGCGGCGCTGCTCGCGGTTCGCGCCGCGGCGCGCGAGATGCTGCGCGCGGAGCTCAAGAATCGCTCGGTGATATCGAGCTGGCAGCAGCTCGTCGATTACTGCACGGCGCAGATCGGCTTTGGCGAGGCCGAGGAATTCCACCTGCTCTTTCTCGACGCCAAGAACGCGCTCATCGCCGACGAGGCGCAGCAGCACGGCACGGTCAACCACACGCCGGTCTATCCGCGCGAAGTGGCCAAGCGCGCGCTCGAGCTCGCGGCCTCGGCGATCATCATGGTGCACAACCATCCCACTCGACCTTTATCGATCACGTTTGATCACGCTACTACCCATTGAATCACCTAAATTTTCTGGCTTGTCGTAGTCCCGGATGCCGTGGCATATTGGGGTCGGTTTCGAAGGGGATCGGACGCCCTTTTGACCCCAGTCGCCGACCCCACGCACCCGTCTGGCGACCCCACCTCAGAGCCGATGGGAGAGCCCAGTGCCGAGCCTTACCGACGGAGAAATACGACGCGCTCTGAAGCAGGTGGAGCAAACAGGTAAGCAGCTGAGCCTCGTCGACGGCGAGGGTCACGGGACTGGCCGGCTCGTCCTGGTGATGAAGCCTATGCCAACTCGCGTCACGGCGGACTGGATGGCGCAGCAGTGGCGAGATCAGAAGCGCCTCAAAAAGAAGCTCGGCTCGTATCCGTCGATGTCGCTCAGCAAGGCGCGCGAAGTTTTCAGCCGCGATTTTGCCGACATGATTCAGAGGGGTCGGAGCATCAAG
>DATEKH010000102.1:0-3947 GCA_035277525.1 Allostellaceae bacterium | reverse complement strand
TCCGCGCGCCGTGGCTGCGTCTTCTCAACGCGATCATCCGCTTGGGCCCGCTGCATCAGAAGATCGCGCGCCCCAAGGCCAATCCGGTGTCGATGCTCGCCCGCGCCTTGCGCTTTCCCTACGCGCCTCATCCCTGGGACGAGCTCTATGCCCAGATCGCGATCGAGCATCCGCTGTTCGACGAATTCTGGCGATCGCGCGACATGACCGACCAGATCGGCCAAATCGCGATACCGCTTTATCTCGGCGCGGATTGGGAGAATGTCAGCGTCCACTTGCTGACGCCGTTCCTCGCGCTCGATCGGCTAAAGGCCGGCACGCCATTCCGGATTGCGCTGGCGCCGCGCGGCACCCTGCAATGGCCATGGGAGACCTTGCATGTCGAGGCGCTCGCCTGGTTCGATCATTGGCTCAAGCACCGCGACACCGGCATCATGGAAGGCCCGCCGATCCGCTATGTCGTCGAGGGCACGGAGGAATGGCGCGCCACCGATACCTGGCCGCCCGCCGGCGGTCGCTTCGTCGATCTCGCCCTCGGCGCCGATGGCCGGCTCGGCGGCAACGCCTCCGACGGTGAGCACGACTATCTCTATCTGCCGGCGAATTACGAGCGGCCGCGCAATACCAATCCCCCGGCGCTGCCGGATCGGCTTGCCTGGGACAGCGCGCCTGCCCGCGAGCCGGTCGAGCTCATCGGCGGCTCAGTGCTGCACCTCATCGCCGCGTCGACGGCGAACGACACCGACTGGATCGTCAAGCTGCAGGATGTGGCCCCGGACGGGTCAACGCGCGACCTGACCCAGGGCTGGCTGCGCGCCAGCCACCGCGCGCTCGATAAGGCGCGCAGCAAGCCGCATTTCCCCTACCACGCGCATGACCGCATCGATCCGCTGACACAAGGCGCGCCGACGGCCTTCGAGATCGCGATCCTGCCGACGGCGCATCGCTTCGCTGCCGGGCACCGGCTGCGTCTCGTGCTTGCGAGCGAGGATGGCGGCGGCTTCGCCATGCAAGGGCTCAGCCACACTGGACTCGGCATCGCCGCACGAAACCGCGTCTTCGCCCGCTCGCGCCTCACCCTGCCGCTGGCGCGCGGCGCGTTCGGATGAAGCGAACGGGGCGGCCCGAAAGCCGCCCCGTCGCAAACCTCTTCAATGCGAAAGCGCTAACCCAACGGCCCCAGCAAGGTCTCGCCGTCGAAACTGTCGGCCAGCGCCTCGACCTGCTCGGGCCAATGCGCGTTGTCGACCTTGCGCCGCTCGGCTTTCGGCCGCGGTTTCGCGTCCCAGCCCAGCTGCTCCATGTAATAGTAGAGCTGGATCGTGTGCCCGTCGGGATCGAGCGCGAAGGCGGAATAATCGATGCCCGGGAAGAGCTCGGGCGGGAGATATTTGATCGTGACGCCTTCCGATTTGAGGAAATCGACCGCGTTCTTGAGCTGCTGATAATCGCCCACCTGGTTGCCGAAGCTCATGCAGGTCGTGTGCGGCGAGAGGCCGAGCTTTTCTCTGAGCGCGATCGGATAGAGCGCCAGCGAATGATGCTCGGTGTTGCAGCGCAGGAAGACGCAGCGATGGCCTTGGTAATCGATCTCCTCGGTGACGCGCAGGCCCATCACCTTGGTGTAGAAGTCGAGGCATTTCTGGATGTCTTTGACGAACAGGCGCACCGGCCCGATCTTGATGACCTTGAAGGGCCGCGCCAGCATGATGCCGCCGACATCGTATTTGAACGGACCTTTCTCGACATGGCGGAAGCCCGCGGTGAGGTCCATCCCCTCTTTCTTGAAGTCCTCGAGCTCCTGATATTCGCAGATCTGCGGCAGATCGGGCTTGTCGTGGAAGCCGCGCTTCCTCACGCCCGGCGGCTTCGATTGCAGATTCCAGCCGATCTGCTCGATGCCGTAATAGATCTCGTTGGTGTGGCCTTCCGGATCAGGCGGGTAGGAGTGCCAGTTCGAGCCGGGCACGTCGCGGCCGATGCGGCCGGGATTGACGCCGATCGACTTGAACCAGTCGATGCCGTCGCCGACCTCGCGCAAAGTGCCGACCTGCCAGGTGATCTGGTTGGTGGTGACCTCGGGATTGGTCTCATGCCCGCCGGCGCTGCCGCGCCCCATGCGGTCGAGCGCCGCCTTGGGGAAGATCACATGCGAATGATGGTCTGTGCCATGCGACATGAAATAGCCGACCGTGGTCGGCACGCCCTCGAACATCCCGGGCTTCGGCACGACGCGCGCGAAATCGAGCGTGTCGGTGACGCGGAAGCCGAGGAGATCGCGGTAGAAATGAATCGCCTCGTCCATCTTGTAGACGTTGTACCCGAAATGACCGAGGCGGCGGATCTTGAAGGGGCGATCGAGCAGAACGCCGCCGACGCTGAATTTCCCGCCGATCTTGGTGGTGCCATCCATGGTGTACCCTCCTCGAGCGCTCTTGCGCGCCAGCCCCGGCGGCGCGCAGGGTTATATTTGTCATGTAAAGCATGACCCCCGCCCCCGCCGCTGTCAACGATGGGGCGGGCGCAGGTGATGTACGGATATTTGTGTCAGGCGAGTGAGAAGGGGTACTCCGCGGATTGCTGAGGTCCGTAGAAAGGAGCACCCCCAATGTCACAGGCCGTGACGATCCGGAGTTTACCGAGAGCTTTCGAGGTGGTGAAGGGCATGCAGGCGCAAGGACTGGAATGGGGCGAAGGCTATCGGCCATTGGGCCGTGAGGCGCTTGCCGCCGTTGTGCAGAGCCAGATGGGTCAGGCGATCGACGAGCATCTTGAGCGGATGGCCTCGCTCGCTGAAGCGGACCGCCGCAACGGCTCATACCGTCGCTGGCTGCTCACCGAGCTGGGAGATATCGAGCTCGCGGTGCCGCGCACGCGACGGTTTGCGCCGGTTGCTGTGGTGCGGGCCTATGCGCGCCGTCCCGAGCAGATCGACCGCATGATCTTGTCGTGCTTCGTCCTCGGTCTGTCGACGCGCAAGGTCGGCGAGGCGCTGCTGCCCATCCTCGGGCGGCCGATCAGCCCCGCCACCGTGAGCACGGTGGCCAAGCAACTCGATGCGGTGGTTGCCGCCTTCCATGCCCGGCCGCTCAAAGAGCGCTACCGGGTGCTGATGCTCGATGGCGTCGTGCTTGCCCGCAAGACTGGCGCCGGCGCCATCAAACGGCCGGTGCTGGTCGCGCTCGGCCTGCGGCCCGACGGCAAGAAGGAGGTCATCGACTTCCGCCTGGCGCAGAGCGAGGGCGCCGCCGAATGGGAGCGCTTCCTCGGCGATCTCTTCCGTCGCGGCCTCGTCGGCGACACGCTCGAGATGATCTGCGTCGACGGTGGGGCGGGCCTCCTCGCCGCCCTGCCCACCGCCTATCCCGGCATCCCGGTCCAGCGCTGCTGGGCGCACAAGATCCGCAACGTCCTCGACAAGGTGCGCGCCGCCGATCGCGACGCCGTCAAGCACCATCTCCATGCCGTCATGAAGGCCAAGACCGTGCCGCAGGCGCGCTCCGCCGCGCGACGCTTCGCCGATCGCTGGGAGAAGACCTATCCCAAGGCCGTCGCCTGCTTGCGCGACGATCTCGACGAGTTGCTCACCTGCTGGCGTTACAAATCGCTCGACCAACGAAAGCAGGTCAGAACCACCAATGCCATCGAGCGCCGCTTCCGCGAGGTTCGCCGCCGAACCCGCCCCATGGGCGTCTTCTCCGACCGAACCTCAATGGATCGAATCTTGTTCGCCGTCTTCAATCATGAAAACCGCAACCAGGGCATCAGCTCCCCTCTCCTCATGACACAAACCTTTTGACGTTACCGTGCGCGCGATGCTATCGGCGTCCTCGCGGAAAGTGCCGACGCCGATATCGGCCTCGCCGGCGACGACCCGCGCCACGATCTGATCGGTGCGGGCATCGATCAGCGCGATCTGGATGCCCGGAAAGTCTTCCTGAAATTCT
>DATEKH010000101.1:0-12739 GCA_035277525.1 Allostellaceae bacterium | reverse complement strand
CCTCAGGTTGAAATTGCGGCCGGGGCTGTTCGTCGTGTTGCGGACTTCGTCCTCGGCGATGCCGGCGCGGAACATCAAATGGCCCCAGGGCTGGCTCCAGGACACGCCGCCATTGATGGACGGATAGTTGGTGATGCCGCCCGTGTCGGTGCTGTCTTCGGCCAAGGGCGCGCTGATCGTGGTCGAGGTGCCGACGAGGTTGGTGTAGGTGTTGGTCTCGACCGAGCCCGAGATCGACAGCCCGTTGCCGGCGAGATAGGTGTAGCGAATTTGCGGGCGGCGAATATTGCGCGTCTGCAGCGGACCGACCTGCGATTGATCGCCGATATCGGGATTGATCAGCAGCGGATCGACGAAGTTCGAATTGTATTGGCCGAAGAGCCAGGGACCCAAGGTGCCATAGGCGAATTGGATGCGCGGCAGTTCGTTGTTGCCGGCGCCCGAAGAGGGCGAGTTGGTGCTGGCTCCGGCGCTCTTGCCGATATAGTTCGCCTGCAGACCAAGAGTGCCGAAATCCATCATCACGACGGTCTTGATCTCGCCGAGATCGCTCGGCGTGCGGGTCTCGAAGAAGATCTGCGTCGACTTCACTTGCCCGCGCAACCCGCCATGGAGCGCGCGTTCCGCGCTATTGACCGAAGCGGCCGAGTTGCCCGTCGCGGCGCTTGGTCCGTTCAGCGCCAATCCGCTGATCGCGTTGGGGGTCGCGCCGATGCCCGAAGGGCTGGTGTCGGTTACGTGCTGGCTGCCCCAATTGGAGGTGAAGCTCAGCTTCACTGTCCCGTAGATCGCGAGCGATGTGTTCGTTCCTGGAACCAGGAAGGATTGCGGGAAAGACCCTGCGCCCGGTGCCGATTGCGCACTGGCGCTGGAAAGACCGGCCAGCAAGGCCGCGACCGCCGTCAAGCTGCCAAGCGCCACCCCACCCTTGAGATATTTTGTCGTCATTGAAGAAATCCCCACTCGAAGTTTCGCATGTGCCGAGACATCCAGCCCCCGCTCGACAGGCATCATTGAACAATGAGTATGACCGAGCAACGATTATGATAGATAAATGATTTATCTCAGATATATGTTGTAATAATGCAACGATACGAGAGCTTGGGGTCGCGATGCGAGGCAGCCATGCCGCGGCTTCCGCTTCTTTTATCGCTTTGAGGAGAAAGCAACTTTTGGCCTCGGAGCCGTCCGAAACCTGGCCCGGGCAGCGTGCGCCTATCGCGCTATGCCTCGTGGCACGCACGCAAAGAAAAACCCGCCGGCCTTGAGGGCCGGCGGGTGTGGTCGAGCGTCAACCCGCGAGGGTCTTACCAGTAGAAGAAGACGTGGGCGCCGTAGCGGTTGCCGTTGCCGGCAGTGTCGGCCGCCTGCACCCAGCGGTCCCAGTGATCCCACTCGATGCCGATATCGATCCGGCCGGGAACCGGGCTGTAGGTCACGCTGAGCGCCGATTGCAAATGGCGCTTTTCGAGACCGGCGAGTCCTGCTCCCGTGGTGCCATTCGCAACATTGAGAAAGGCGCCGGAGTTGGGGGCATTCGATGGCTTGTTGAAGAAG
Organism: Allostellaceae bacterium; assembly: GCA_035277525.1. Classification (GTDB taxonomy): domain Bacteria; phylum Pseudomonadota; class Alphaproteobacteria; order ATCC43930; family CGMCC-115725; genus CAIKMD01. Next base: position 11,182 of record DATEKH010000101.1, on the reverse strand, counting down.
CCGATGCCGAACTGGGCCGTCGCGCGCCAATTGGGCGAGAAGCGGTGGATGTAGCTGGTGTTGAGCGCCAGCTCGTGGAACAGCGAAAGAGCCCCGGTCTGGGTGTTGATGAGACCCGCAGCCCCCATATCGGTGAGGTAAGTGTCGGCGCCTTGGGCATAGGCGATCAAGCCACGCCACTGATCCTGGCCGAAGGTGTTGATCATCGCGCCGCCCGCGATCGCCCAGCCCGTCTTCCTCTTGTTGAGGCTGGTCGAGCCTTGAACGACGGTGGCGCCCGTGGTGCTGCGAAGCTCATCCTCGGCGACGCCGACGCGCGCCATCAAATGGCCCCAGGGCTGATCCCAGGAGACGCCGGCGTTGAAGGACGGGTAGTTGGTAATACCGCCCGTGTCGGTGCTGTCCTCGGCGATGGGCCCCAAGGTCGTCGTATTGTTGCCGGTCAGGTTGGTGTAGGTGTTGGTTTCGAGCGAGGCCGAGAGCGACAGCCCGTTGCCGACCAGATAGGTGTAACGGATCTGCGGCCGGCGGATGTTGCGGGTCTGCAGTGGTCCGACTTGCGATTGGTCGCCGATATCCGGGTTGATTTGCAGCGGATCGACGAAGTTCGAGTTGTATTGACCGAAGAGCCAGGGACCCAAGGTGCCATAGGCGAACTGGATGCGCGGCATCTCGTTGTTGCCCGCGCCCGAGGACGGCGAGTTGGTCGAGGTCGTCCTGCCGATGTAATTCGCCTGCAGGCCGAAGGTGCCGAAATCGAACATCACGACGGTCTTGATCTCGCCGAGATCGCTGGGCGTGCGCGTCTCGAAGAAGACCTGGGTCGACTTGATCTGACCGCGGAGCCCGCCATGAAGCGCGTGCTCCTGGTTGTTGACCGAGTTGCCGCCCGGCGCGCCGGGGCCGCCGAGGGCCAGACCATTGATGGCGAAAGGCGTGTTGCCGATGCCCGAGGGGCTGGTGTCGGTGACGTGCTGGCTGCCCCAATTGCTCGACGCGCTCAGCTTCACGGTGCCGTAGATCGCGAGCGAGGTGTTCGTCCCCGGAACCAGGAAGGATTGCGGGAAAGACCCGGCGCCGGGTGCCGATTGCGCGCTGGCATTGGAAAGACCGGCGAGCAGTGCGACGACCGCCGTCAAGCTGCCAAGTGCTACCCCACCCTTGAGATTTCTTGTGCTCATTGAACAAACCCCCAAGCTGTTATTTCCGCGGACGCCCGAAGAGAGTTGTTCTCTCCCGCGTGTCGGGAGCTTCAGTTAAACACTATTTCGCGTCAATGATTATTCGGGAACAATGATTAATTCCAAGCGTCTGTTGCATGAAAGCAACTCCAGATGCCAGCAAAACCAGCTAGATAGGTAATATTACATAATGAATATTATATACTAATTATATGTGACAGATAACAAAAGAGCGGCGGGGCGGTCCCTTCACCGTCATGCCCGCGCCCTTCGACACGCTCAGGAGCGGGCATCCAGGAAGACTGCGGCTCTGGACCCCGCTTGCGCGGGGGATGACGAGAAAAGAGCGATTCAATCTGATCGGGCCGCGCTCGCGGGGCTCGCTTGGCCGGAATGACGACCGGCTCATTGAACGATCGTCGCCGCGCGAATTGAGTGCCGGCCCTCGGCGCAAAGAAAAACCCGCCGGCCAGAGGCCGGCGGGCTCGTCGCAAGGTATAGAGCGGGACTTACCAGAAGAAGGCAACTTTGGCGCTGTAGATGTTGCTGTGGCCCGAAGTATCGGCGGCCTGCACCCAGCGTTCCCAGTGATCCCATTCGAGGCCGAAATCGACCTTGCCCGGGACCGGGCTGTAGGTCACGCTGAGGCCAGATTCCAAGTGGCGCTTTTCGAGACCGGCGAGTCCCGCGCCCGTGGTGCCGTTCGCGACATTGAGAAAGGCGCCGGAGTTGGGGGCGTTGCCCGGCTTGTTGAAGAAGCCGATGCCGAACTCGGCGGTGGCGCGCCAATTGGGCGAGAAGCGGTGGATGTAGCTGGTGTTGAATGCCAGCTCGTGGACCAGGTCGAGCGTGCCGGTCTGGGTGTTGAGGAGACCCATCGCGCCCATGTCGGTGAGGTAAGTATCCGCACCCTGCGAATAGACCACCAAGCCGCGCCACTGATCCTGGCCAAAGGTGTTGATCATCACGCCGCCCTCGATCGCCCAGGCGGTCTTTCGCTTGTTGAGGTTGGTCGAACCCTGGACCAACACGGTGTTTGTCGTCGAGCGAATCTCATCCTCGGCGACGCCGACGCGCGCCATCAAATGGCCCCAGGGCTGATCCCAGGCAACGCCGGCGTTGAAGGACGGGTAGTTGGTGATGCCGCCCGTGTCGGTGCTGTCCTCGGCGATGGGCCCCAAGGTCGTCGTATTGTTGCCGGTGAGGTTGGTGTAGGTGTTGGTTTCGAGCGAGGCCGAGAGCGACAGCCCGTTGCCGACGAGATAGGTGTAACGGATCTGCGGCCGGCGGATGTTGCGCGTCTGCAGCGGGCCGACCTGGTTCTGGTCGCCGATGTCCGGGTTGATTTGCAGCGGATCGGTCCAGGCGCTGTTGTACTGGCCGAAGAGCCAGGGACCCAAGGTGCCATAGGCGAATTGGATGCGCGGCATCTCGTTGTTGCCGGCGCCCGAAGACGGCGAGTTGGTCGAGGTGGTGCGGCCGATGTAATTCGCCTGCAGGCCGAAGGTGCCGAAATCGAACATCACCACGGTCTTGATCTCGCCGAGGTCGCTGGGTGTGCGCGTCTCGAAGAAGACCTGGGTCGACTTGACCTGGCCGCGCAGCCCGCCATTGATGGCATGCTCCTGGTTGTTGACGGAGTTGCCGCCCGGCGCGCCGGGGCCGCCGAGGGCCAGACCATTGATCGCGAACGCCGTGTTGCCGATGCCCGAGGGGCTGGTGTCGGTGGTGTGCTGGCTGCCCCATTGCGCACTGACGTTCATTTTCACGGTGCCGTAGATCGCGAGCGAGGTGTTCGTCCCCGGAACCAGGAAGGATTGCGGGAAAGACCCGGCGCCGGGTGCCGATTGCGCGCTGGCATTGGAAAGGCCGGCGAGCAGTGCAACGACCGCCGTCAAGCTGCCAAGTGCTACCCCACCCTTGAGATTTCTTGTGCTCATTGAACAAACCCCCAAGCTGTTATTTCCGCGGACGCGAAACCTCATCGTTTTTCGCTAGAGTTACCCTCCGCGACCCCAATGGCGGATGCAAGTATTCTGGGCAGATTCCATGTATATCCTTAATTGCTGTGTCGCTCTGGCAACAGTTTTGGGCACCAAGCTTTGATTTTTTAAGGATTCAAAAATTCCATTCAATAGGCTTCTATAATTGTCGAAGTTTACAATCGTTGTGCATGCCTACCATTATTCACGACAAGATTGGCTCAGGATCGGTTGCTGACGATAAAGATTAGTATAGTTCGGCATATCGGGCGAGGCTTATCCCTGCGAGCCAGGGAACACAAGCGCCTCAGGGGCGCAGCCGCTCTCGGATCTGTTGACTATGGTTTGCTCCTCCGAAGAAGACGGCCAGAATCCGAACTTCGGAGAGCCGCTCGTCGATCTCGAAATAAAACACGAAGTTGCTGCTCGTCACGGTGCGGATGCCGGGGAGGATCTCCGGATGTTCGCTGCCGCGATGTGGATGAGATTCGAAGGTCCGCATGTAGGCCAGCGCCCCCTCGATGCGTGCGGCCGCGCGCGCCGTGGCACTCTCCAGGTCGTCCCCGAAATCCTGGTAGGCGTGGACAAGGTGGCTCTCGATGAGCTCGAAGTCGAGCTTGACGGCGGTGGCGCGGCGGACGCTATACCGCCGCACGCGCTTTCTTCTTCCGCTCCAACATTAGGCGGGTTTCGGTTTCGCCTTCGTCGAGACCAATGAAGGTTCCAGAGCGGCGCTGATCGATCAACGATCGCAACGCCGCGACCTCCGCATCGTGCACCTCGTTGTCGCGCCGCAGCATGTCCAGTCCACGCTGGAGAACCGCGCTCAGGCTCGGATATTGCCCACCTTCGACGAGGCTGCGCGCATAGGCTTCCTGGTCGTCGGTCAGCGAGATTGAGGTTTTCACGGTCATGGCATGCTCCCGACCGTTGTATACTACTCAGTAGTACCAGCGTCAAGATGCTTCCGTCATGCCGCAGCGCAGGCGGCGATGGGCGGAAGCGGCACGCGTCAGGTTTCGAGCAGGATCGCCGGCTCCTCATGGCGCAGCGGCAGCGAAAATCCGCCGACGGCGTCGAGCAGCGGGACGGGCGAGCCGGTTTCGGTGCGGGCGACGAGCCAGTGAAGCGCCGTCGGCACGCGCAGCTCCGGCGCCAGCGCCGCAAGTCTTTGCGCACCCTCTTCGGCCCACAGCGCGCGGGCGATCTCGTCGTTGCGGCGGCGGCCGTCGATCGCGGCAAGGAAGCTTCGCGCCGCGTCCGAAGGCGCGTAGCTCAGGGTCCGGCCGTTTCGCAGGATGATCGGCAGCGGCCGCTTGCTCGCGGCAAGACAGGCGATGGCGTCGCGGCCGAGCGTGCTCAAAACCGACAGGATTGCCTGCGGCGCCGTCGGCTCGAGCCGCGCGGCAGCGGCGCTGGTGGCATAGACCATGTGTAGCGCAAGGCTGCCGTCGAGCGCCTCGGCCAGATCCTCGCGCTCGCCTAAGGGCAGCGCCGCCAGCCGGTCGCGCGCCTCCTGCGTATCGAGATAGAGATCGAGATCGTATTGCAGCGCCGAGGTTGCCGGCATGCCCTTGTAGGTCGCGAAGGCTTGCAGCGAGAGCCCGGCCGAGGCGAGAAAGCCGCGCACCTGCGACGCGGTATAGGCGCGGTCCTGCTCGTGAAGCAGCGTATCCCACAGGTTGATGTCGTCGCGCAGATAGGCGAGCTGAATATTCTCCCACCCCTCGCGCAATCGAAACGGGTTTGTGGGCGGCAGCGCGCGCAGCACGTCGCGGGCGATGGCGAGCCGTTGCGCCCGCCCTTCGGCGCCGGCGGTCAGCCGCCGCAAATTCGCCTGCATCTCGTAGATATGCGCCCGCCCATGGGCGCCATAGAGCATCAGCGCCATGCCGCCGCGCTCGGCCAGCACGGCGCGCAGGGCGGCGAGCCCGGCTTCGGGCTCGGCGAGATGATGCAGCACGCCGAGACAGGAGATGTAGTCGAACCGCCCGAGGGCGAGGCGCGGCAACTCGAGCAGCGAGGCGTTGATCCATTGGATGTTGGGAAGGCCGCGGATTTCGGCGCGCGCTTTGGCAATCGCGAGGCTCGCGGCGGACAGATCGAGCGCCACGATTTCCGACGGCGTGCTGCGCAGCTGATGCGCGAGCCAGATGACGCTGTCGCCGGTGCCGCAGCCTGCCACCAGCACGCGCATGCCTTTGGCGAAGTCGCGCGCGCCACCAAAGCAGTATTGGTTGACCTTGGCGAGAATATCGGCGGTCGACACATAGAGCAGATGGCGCTCGCCTTCGGGATCGCGCGCCGGGAAGGGCAGCGCCTCGTATTGGCCGCGCACGCCGCCGAACGCGGCGAAGCGATCGCCGGCCGCGGCGCGCGCCTTCTCGCCCGCGCGGGCATGCAGCGCGCCGCCGAGATTCTTGCGCGCTTCGGCATAGCCGGGCTTCAAGCTCAGCGCGCGCTCGAACGCGGCGATGCCGCGATCGATCTCGCCGCGATTTTGCTCGGCGACGCCGAGATTGTTGGCGGCCTCGGCGTAATCAGGCGCCAGCGCCAGCGCGCGCTCGAAAGCGGCGATCGCGCGCTCGAACGCGCCCTGCCGGTCGAGCGCGACCCCCAGATTGTTGTGCGCCTCGGCGTAATCGCTCTTCAGCGCCACGGCGCGCTCGAAGCGGGCGACGGCGTCGCTCGCTTTGCCGGCCGCGAGCAGCGCGGTGCCGAGATTGTTGAGGATCTCGGCGGCATCGGGGCGAGCGGCGAGCGCGCGCTCGTAGCACGCGATCGCCTCGTCGAGCCGCCCCGCCTGCTGCAGCGCATTGCCGAGATTGCTGGCGGCGTCCGCGTAATTCGGCCGCAGCGCGATCGCCCGCTCGTAGCAGCCGAGCGCCTCCTCGATCCGGCCCAGCTCTTTGAGCGCGTTGCCGAGATTGTTGTGCGCTTCGGGATAGTCGGGCCGCAGCGTCAAGGCGCGGCGAAACCGCGCCGCCGCCTCGTCGGGCCGGCCTTCATCCATCAGCGCATTGCCGAGATTGTTGTGCGCGTCGGGATAATCGGGTTGGAGCGCGAGCGCGCGTTGAAACCGCTCGATCGCCGCCGCGCGCTTGCCCTCGTCCTTGAGCGCGAGGCCGAGATTGTTGTGATAGAAGGCGACGTTCTCCTTGAGCCGAATGGCTTGGCCGATGAGTTCGACGGCATCGGCGAGCTGTCCGGCCTGATAGGCGAGCACGCCGAGAAGATGGAGGCTGTCGGCATGGCGCGGATCGCGCGCGAGCACCTGGCGATAGAGCTGCTCGGCTTCGGCGAGCCGTCCGGATTGATGCAGCCGGAGCGCCTCGGCGAAGATCGCCTGGACCGGCGGCGCTCCGGGCGGGACGCCGCCCTGCTTTCCCGCGGCGCGTCTTTCGTTGCGGTTCATGGGGCGCACCACTCCCGCCACATCTGCCGCAGCGCCGCTTCGAAGCTGCGGGCAAAGCGCGCCGGATCGCAGAGCGGCGCGGCCTGCATCCGCTGACGCAGCCCGCCGCGCAGCTGCGCGCGGCGCTGGGCATCGCGCCCCAGCGCGACGGCGAGCGCGACATAAGCATCGATGTCCGGCGCGGCGAGCTCGGCGAGGCCGATGCGGCTCAGCAAATCGAGGCCGACGCGCCCGGCATGCCGGTCGCCGATCAGCGTCACCACCGGAACGCCCATCCACAAAGCCTCGCAGGTGGTGGTCGTGCCGTTATAGGGGAACGGATCGAGCCCGATATCGATCTCGGCATAGCTCGTCAGATGCGCCACCGGATCGGCGATGAAACCGCGCAGCGCGATGCGCTCGGGCGCGATGCCCTTGGCGATGAAACGCTCGCGCGTGGTATCGCGCAGGCCGCTATCGTTGAAGAGGCCGGCCTTGAGCAACAGCCGCGCTTCCGGCAGGGCGTGCAGGATCGCCGCCCAGCTTTCGACCGTGGCATTGGACAGCTTCATCGGCGTGTTGAAGGAGCCGAAGGTGACAATGCCGCTGCGCTCGGATGACGGCGGCGCCACTTCGGGCGTCGGCGTTTGCGGCGCGTAGCACAGGAATCCGTCCGGCATGCGCCAGAGCTTCTCGGTGTGGACGCGCTCGGCGCCCGGCGGATCGGCGATCGCGTCGGTGATGCGCCAATCGATGGTCTGAAGCCCGGTGGTGGTCGGATAGCCGAGCCAGGTCGCGGTCACGGGCGCCGCTTTCACCGCCAGCGCTTGGAGCCGGTTGCGCGCGGTGTGGCCGGCAAGGTCGATGACAATATCGATGCGATCGGCGCGCAATTGCGCGCGCAGCGCCGCGTCATCGAGCGCGTTGGTCTCGCGCCATTGCGCGCAGAGACGCCGAATGTTCTCCGTGGTCGCGTCCGTTCGCGGCAATTCGGCGTAGCCGAAAATTTCGACCGCACGCGGATCGTGATGGGCGAGCAAGGGCAGCAGGAAATACGCGACCGGATGGCCGAAGAGATCGCCCGAGACGTAGGCGATGCGCAAGCGCCGCTCGGGCTCGCGTGTGTTGGCCCAAGGCGCGGGTTTCTCCGTCGCCGCGGCGGCCGCGCTCTCGCCCCAGCCGCGATGCGCGGCGAAGATGTCCTCAACCGTCGACGCGTCGTCGTAGAGCAGCCGTCCAAGCCGGGTCGAAACCAGCCCCTGACTCGCCAGCCGCATGTTCGGATTGCGCGCGAGCGCCGCCGTAAAGGCGGCTTCCATCTCCGGCCATTTCCCGAGTGGATAATAGGCGCTGCCGAGATTGCAATGCGCCTCGGCATCGCCGGGGTTGAGCTCGACCGCCCGGCGCAGCATGGCCACGGCCTCGGTCGGGCAGCTCAGCTCGTGCAGGAGCGAACCCAGAGAGTAGAACGCATCGGCCGCGCCGGGATCGAGCGCGATGGCGTCGCGGAAGCTCGTCTCCGACGCCTTTTGCCGCAGCTGGTACTGGCGCGCGCCGAGGTTCATCAGATATTTGGCCGCCATCCGGCGCAGCTCGGCCGCCTGCGCCGCCCGGCCTTGCATCTCGCTCCGCGCGGCAGCCTCGATCGCCGCATCGGCCGCGCCGCGATAGGCCTCGAGATGGCTCGGCCGCAATTCGATGGCGCGGTTGAAGGCGGGCAGCGCCTTTCCCACATCGCCGATCTGGCGGTAGGTCTCGCCGAGATCGTGATAGAGATCGGCGTTCATCGGATCGCGCCGCAGCGAGCGCAGGAACAGATCGATCGCCATCTGGAATTGCCCGGCAAAGCCCGCCAGCATGCCGAGGAGGGCGAGCGCCCTCGGATGCGTCGGATCGAGCTGCAGCGCGCTGCGATAGGCACGCTCGGCATCGGCGTAATGCTCCGCCTGCTGCGCGGCGATGCCCTGGTTGATGAGCGCCTCGATGCGGCCAAGCGTCTCGCTCATGCCCCGCACCAGCCCCGCCACATGACGCGCAAGCCGTCTTCGAAATCGCGCGCGAAACGCGCCGCGTCGCAGAGCGGCGAGGCGCGCATGCGCTCGCGCAAGCTCCGCCGCAAGCGCTCGAGGCGCGGAATGTCGCTCGCGAGCGTCACCGCAGTCGCGACATAGGTATCGACATCGGGCGCCGCGAGCTCGGCGAGGCCGAGCTGGCTCATCAGATCGAAGCCGACCCGGCCGGCATGCCGCGCGCCGATCAGCGTCACGACCGGCACGCCCATCCACATCGCCTCGCAGGTGGTGGTCGTGCCATTGTAGGGAAAGGGATCGAGCGCGATGTCGATCTCGGCATAGGCGCCGAGATGATCCGGCATCGCGGGTTGCGGCGGGCGCAGCTCGACCCGTTCGCGCGCGATGCCGGCGGCAGCCAGGCGATCGAGGAAACGCGCGCGCCGGTCGGGTCCGGTGAAGTCGAGCGATTTGAGCACGAGCCGCGAGCGCGGCACCGCCTCCAGTATTCGCCCCCAGGCACGCGCGGCGGCGGGCGAAATCTTTTGCGGATTGTTGAAAGAGCCGAAGGTGATGAAGCCGCGGCCCGCCGCGGGCACGGGCGCGGGGTCCGGGACGTGCGTGATGTAAGCGCAAAAGCACAGAAAGCTCTCGGGCAGGCGCAGCAGCTTCTCGGTGTGAAACGCCTCTTCGCCTGGCGGGTCGGCGCGCGCATCGGTGATGCGCCAGTCGATCGCGGCGAGCCCCGTTGTCGCCGGATAGCCGAGCCAGGTCGCGGTGACGGGCGCGGGCTTTGCCGCGAGCGCCCGGAGCCGGTTGCCACCCATATGGCCGGCCAAATCGATCGCGATGTCGATACGGTCGGCGCGCAGCTGCGCGCCGAGCGCGGCGTCGTCGAGCTTGTGCGACCAGCGCCAGGTTCCGCCGAGGCTTTGGAGATAAGCGGTCACCGGATCGGGCTCCTCGACTTCGGCATAGCAGAAAATTTCGACCGCCTGCCGGTCGAGATGGGCGAGCAGCGGCTGAAAGAAGAAGCTCACCGCGTGATACCGGAAATCGGGCGAAAGAAAAGCGACGTTGAGGCGCCGCTCGGCGGTGCGGCTGTTGGCGAGGGGCGGCGGCGCGCGATGCTCCGCCGCCACGGCCTCGCCCCAGGCGCGATGCGCGGCATAGACCGTCTCGCCGCTTGCACTCTCGTCGTATAGCAAATTGAGCAGCGGGATCGATTCGATCGCATCGCGCACCTGGCGCAGCGCCGGATCGAGGTCGAGCGCCTTGCGATAGGCCGCGTTCATCTCGGCTGAGCGGCCGCGCGCGCGCATGCTGTTGCCGAGCGTCACGTAGAAATGCGCCTTGTGCGCATCGAGCGTGATGGCGCGGCGTGCGAGCTTCTCCGCCTCGCCGTCGCGGCCGCGCGACTGCAAGAACTCGGCCAGGGCCCAGGCCGCTTCCGCGGATTTCGGATCGAGCGACACCGCCTCGCGCAGGCTCGCCTCGGCGGCGTCGAGCCGCTGGCGGTGCTGGCGCTTGCCGAGCGCCAGCAGGTACATCGCGGCGAATTTGACGAGATCGCGGCTCGTTTTGGCGGCGCCGGCCGCGGTTGCTTTCTTCGCTTCGGCGAGCGCCGCCTCGGCGGCGAAGCGATAGGCGGCAAATTGGTCGGGATCGAGCGCGATGGCGCGCTCGATCGCCTGCACCGCGCGGCCGAAATCGCCGGCCCGCGCATAGCCTTGCGCCGCGAGCAAGTCGCTGGTCGCGGCCGAGGCTTCACTCATCGCGGGAGGCGGGCGAGGCTATTTGCCGAACAGTCCTTTCAGCAGCTGCTGGCCGGCGCCCTTGCTGCCCGATCCCTGGTTTTTCAGCACGTCGAGCGCCTTGCTCGGATCTTGCGCCAGACCCTTGGCGACGCCGGCAAGATCGGGGCGATAGCTCAAATCGTCCCACGGCCCGGTGATGTCGACCGGAACGGCGACCAGCCCCGCGACACTCGGCGTCAGCTTGTAATCGACGCGGCGCTGCGGCAGATCGACCGTGCCGGCGCCCGACATCGGAATCTCGGGCGAGGTCAGCTTCAGATCGTTGTTGTGCAGAATGCCGTTGGTGATCGTGTAGGTGCCGGTCAAGGAACCGAAGGTGGTCTCGTTGCCGCCGCCCTGGCCGCCGGTCGCCGCCGAAGCGACATTCTTCATGAAGGCGATGAGGTTGACGCCCTCGATCTTGCCGTTGGCGAGATTGAGGTCGCCCATGCCGCCGAGCGAGGAGATGATGTCGCGCTCGCTTTTGCCATGGCCCGAGACGTCGAGCGCGAGGTTGCCGCTGCCGGTCAGCCGGGAGAAATCCACCGCGTCGCGCAGCAGGGGCTGAATGGCGACGCCGGAAAGATCGAAGGCCATCACCACGGCTGGCGTCGCGCCGCTGCCATCGACCACGACCTTGCCTTTGCCCTTGCCCTGATAGAGCTCCATCTGCGTGAGATCGGCTTCGAAGCGGCCGTTCTTCAGGTGAAGCCCAAGCGCGCTTTTGCCGAGCGCGATCTTGCGATAAAGGATCGAGTTGGCGCTGAAATCGAAATCGGCGTCGGCCGATTTGAGCGGCGCGAGATCGAGCGGCGCATCG
>DATEKH010000100.1:0-2222 GCA_035277525.1 Allostellaceae bacterium | reverse complement strand
CTTTCACCGGATCGAAATAGGTGTTGGGAAGGATGACCCAATCGGTGCGGTATTTCTGCTGATAGTCGAGATCGAGATCGGCATAAGGCATCAGGTGAAAGAACAGAACTTTCATGACCGCAGCCTTTCGATGAAGCGCGCGACGGTTTCGGCGAAGAGCTCGGGACGCTCGATCTCGGGCATGTGGCCGCAACCTGGCAGGATCGTGATTCCGGCGCCCGCGATGAGCGCCGCCAGCGCCTCGGCGTGAGCCGGCGGGATCAGCCGGTCTTCCGCGCCCCAGAGGATCTGGGTCGGCAGCGTGATCCGATGCAGCCATTTCTCGAGCCGGGGATCATAGAGGCGCGGCTGCCAAGTGTATTTGGCGGCGGCGTGACGGTTCTTGTCATAGGCCGCGAGGCCTTCGGGCGAGCCCTGCCATTGCGCAAACCACGCGGCGGCCGCGTCCTCGCCGGCGAAAAGCAGCTTATGGAGCTCCGCCGGATTGGCGATGAACATGTCGCCGCGCGGCACGCCGGCGACACGAATGCCGGCGGCGTCGGCGAGCGTCAGGCTCTCGAGGCGCGCAGACGAGCGGATCGCTATTTCCATCGCGATCCAGCCGCCCAAAGACGCGCCGACGACATGAACGCCTTCGAGGGCGAGCGTGTCGAGAAGATCGAGATAGAAGAAAGCGAGATCGGCAACGTCGTCGACCCAATCCGGCGCATCGGACTGGCCGAAGCCCGGATGATCGGGCGCCAGCACCTCGAAGCGCTGCGCCAACGCCTCGAGCGCCGCGCATTTCGCCGGCAGGCCTTGTACGCCGTGCAGAAAGAGCAATGGCGCACCCTTGCCGCCGCGGCGCAGATGGAGCGCCGCGCCGCGAATTCCGATCCGGCTTTCGATCACGAAGCGCCCTCCTCCCGGCTGCTTTGCCGGCATCGTAGCGGCGCAGGAACGGCGCGAACAGGGCTTAAAGCCCCCGCAAGCTTGATCCAGATCAGCCTGCGAGGCGCCCGATCGTTCTAAGACTGTCTCCGCAACGACGAAGGAGGCCGACCTTGAGCAGCGCCACGGACAGCGATTTAGAGGCTTTGCAAGCCGAGATCAAAAGGCTGCGTGCGGATTTCGCAAGCCTCAACGAGACCGTGCGCGATCTTCTGCGCCACGGCAGCGCCGACGCCGTCGGCAAGGCGCGGGAATCGGGCGAGCGGGTCTGGAACGAGGCGCGGCGCCGCGTCGAAGGCGTCACCGCCGAAATCGAGGAAAAGCCGGTGACCTCGGCCGTGACGGCCTTCGGCATCGGCATCGTGCTGGGCTTGCTGTTCTCCGGCCGGCGCGGCGCGTGAGGCGCCGGAATGCCTACGATGAGCGGTCTCGCCACCCGCTTCGCCGTGACACTGGCGGCGCTCCTGCTGGCGGCGATCATAGGCCTGGTCGCGCTCGGATTTCTTGCGCTCGGAGTCTATCTCAGCCTCAACGCGCTGATGCCGGCGCGCGAGGCGGCATTCGGCACGGCGCTCGCGGCGTTTCTCTTCGCGGCGATCGTCCTTCTCATTGCGCGCGGCGTCTGCGCCATTGCCGTGCGGCGCACGCGTCGTAAGGGCAACCGAAACAGCATCGATGCGAGCCGGCTTGCCGCGCTGTTCGGAGACACGCTCGGCAGCGAATTCGCCGCTTTCGCAGCCGCCCATCCCGAGACGACGGCGATTGGCTCGCTATTGTCGGGCTTCGCGGTCGGCGCATCGCCGGGGATGCGGCGCACCTTGCGCGACGTGATCCTCGGCAAGTGAGCGCGCGCTACAGGGAACGCTCACGGCCGCAGCGAGTGATAGATCACGCGCACGAAATTGGCGCTTTGCTGCTCATTGGCGCCGACCTTCGCGTCGAGATCGGCAAAGGGCCGCGCCGCCACCGCCTCCTGCTCGCTTTTGCCCGAATTGATGAGCTTGGCGATGCGGTTGCGCGCATCGATCAGCATGGCGCGGTAGGCCGCGACGGCTTTCTTGTCGCCGAGCGGACCGTGACCCGGCACGATCTTGGTCTCGTCATTGGCAAGCTTCAGATAGATGTCGGTCGCGCGGATCATGCCCTTGATATTGCCGCCATTGGCGAAATCGATATTGGGATAGCGGCCGAGCGTGACCGTATCGCCGGTCGCCAGCACATTGGCGTCGGCGAACCAGACATAGGTGTCGCCATCGGTATGGGCGTTGGCCACATGGCGGAGCTGCGCCGTG
>DATEKH010000099.1:0-3960 GCA_035277525.1 Allostellaceae bacterium | reverse complement strand
GCCGGTCAAGCGAACGCCGCGCTCCAACAGGTAGAGCGTCGCGGCGCGGCCCATGCCGCAGCCGGCGGCGACGTAATCGGGCTTGCCATAGGCCGAGCCCGCGCGCGTGTTGACGACGACGATCTCGAGCGGCTTGAGCGCGTGGCCGATGCGCTTCAGCTCGCGCTCGACATCGGCATCGGTCACTACGTAACCGTCCGGGAAATGCCGGAAGTCGAGCTTCACCGCCGGCTGGAAGCACCAATCGAGCGGCACCTCGTCGATCGAAATCGCGCGCTCGCCGCGATTCATGGTCGAATGAAAATGATAGGGCGCGTCGAGATGCGTGCCGTTATGGGTCATGAGGCGAATCCATTCGATCGCCCAGCCCTGGCCCTCGGGCAGATCGGACTCCTTGAGCCCGGGAAAGAACTTCACCACATCGGCGGCGGTGTCCTTGTGGGTGAGGTATTGGATGTGCGGCTCGTAGCCCGGCGGGTCCGAGGGCACATCGTTCTCGAGATACATCGACAGATCGACGAGCTTGCGCGGCATCGGGCCCTCCTCGCGTTCCTTTCCCGAGACGGGCATATTAAACCCGGGCGAAGGCGAAAGGGGATGCCATGATCTACCGCGCGGAAAAGGGCAATATCCGCCTGCTGCTGGCGGGCGACGCCATGCCGGCGCGCAGAATCGATGGCTTCGACGAGCCCGCCTGGCGCGCGCTGGTGGAGCTGTGCCGCGGCGCGGACGCGAGTTTCGTCAATCTCGAAACCACGGTGCGCGAGCTGGGAGAGGGCACACCCAACCTCACCCAGGGCACGCCGATGACCACGCCGCCGGCACTCTTGGATGAGCTGCGCGGCATGGGCTTCGGACTCTTCTCCTGCGCCAACAATCACGCGACCGATTACGGCGTCGATGGGCTTGTCGCGATGCTCGGCCATTTGCGCCGCGCGCGGATCGCTCATGCCGGCGCCGGCGCCAATCTCGCCGAGGCGCGCCGGCCCGCCTATCTCGACACGGCCGCCGGCCGCGTCGCGCTCGTCGCGGCGACGAGCTTTTACCCGCCCTGGACGCGCGCCGCCGATCAGCGTCCCGACGCCGGCGGGCGTCCCGGCGTCAACCCGCTCGATTTTACAACGCGCTACACGGTCGACGCGGCGGCTTTCGCCGAGTTGGCGCGCGTTAGCGACGCGCTGGGCTTAACGCAGCACCGCGCGCGCCAGCGCGCCATGTTCTTCAGCGCCGCCGAAGCGCCCGAGGACAGCGCGAGCCGGCTCAATTTTCTCGGCCAGAGCTTCGAGCGCGGCGGTGAATTCGCGGTGACGACCGAGGTCAAAGCCAGCGATGCGGAGGCCAATCTGCGCGCGCTGCGCGAGGCGCGCCGCCAGGCGGATTGGGTGATCTTCTCGCTGCACAATCACGAATTCGGTCCCGCGGGAGGGCGCGACGCCAAGACTCATGTCGGGATGGAAGAGCCGGCGCGCTTTGCCGTCGATTTCGCCCATGCCGCGATCGATGCCGGCGCCGATATCGTTGCGGGGCACGGCCCGCATCTGACCCTCGGCATCGAGGTCTACAAGGGCAAGCCGATCCTCTACAGCCTCGGGAATTTCATTTTCCAGAACGACAACGTGCCGGTTTTCCCGGCCGAAGCCTATCAGCGCTTCGGCTTGGACGACAAGGCGACGCCGACCGACTTTCTCGATGCGCGCACCGGCAACGAGACGCGCGGCTTTCCCGCCTCGCCCGAATATTGGCACGGGCTCGCGGCGCTGGCCGAATTCAAGCAAAGGCGGCTTGCGGCGCTTCGCCTTCATCCGCTCGATCTGGGCCACGGCACGCCGCGGTCGCAGCGCGGCCGCCCGGTGCTCGCCCAAGGCAAGGTCGCGGCGGAAATCCTCGAACGCATATGCCGCTTGTCGCGGCGCTACGGCAGCGAGATCGCCATCGAGGGCGAGAGCGCGGTGGTGAGGCTCGCGTGAAGCCGATACGATTACGGTTGGAACCGGATGCGGTCAGATAACCCTCTCCGCGCGAAGCGGGGAGAGGGAGGGGCCCAATCGCGAGAGCGATTGGGAGGGTGAGGTGCTTATCTGCGGCACGATCGTCTACGCAGTTGAGACCCACCTCACCCGCGCTCCGCGGACTTCGGTCCGCGGCTCGCACCCTCTCCCCCCGCAAGCGGGCGGAGAGGGTTTCAACCGTTACGTCGGCCAGATTGGAATTTGTTTTCGGCTAAATCGCGCGGCGCAAAGCGGCGCTCGCGGCGGCCGAGCGCTGGTCGAGCCGCAAGGTAAGGCAGAAGGCCGAGCCGCCACTGCGGTGGAACGCGCCGAGCGGCGTCGCGTGGACGCGATAGCCCAGCGCGCCAAGGCGGCGGCGCAGCGCCGCGCTGCAGCTCGACATCACGATATCATCGCCGAGCTTCACCGCATTGGCGGCAAAGACCTGCGCATCCTCGGGCGCGAGCGCGATGCGCTGCTCGGGCGCGACGCGATCATGGATTTGGCGCAGGCCCGAAGCCGTGAAAGCTTGCGGCACGAACATCACCTCGCCACGCGGCAAGGGGCTCAGCGCCGTGTCCATGTGATAGAAATGCGCGTTCGCCAGCTCGACCGCAACAGTGTCGATGCCGAACGTGTCTTGCACGCAAGCGGCGGCGTCGTGTTCGGAGCGCGGGCCGTAGCCCATCCAGAAAATCTGCCGCGCCGCATCCCAGACGCAATCGCCTGCGCCCTCGGTAATGAGGCCCGCGGGCGGCCGGTGAACGGCGGCGATGACGCCACGCGCCCAGAGCTCGCGAAAGGCGCGCTCGTAATAGGGCTCCTCGCCCTGGCGCTCGGGATGGCGGAAATGCGCCAGCAGCGCCACCCCGTCCATGACGATCGCGGCGTTGGCAGTGAAGACGAGATCGGGCAGGCCCGCGACCGGCGGCACGAGCTCAAGCGTCGCGCCGAGCTTCTTGAGCTTGCGGTGCAGCCCGCGCCACTCGCGCCGCGCATCGCTCTCGAGCGTGCCGGCTTCCTTGGCCCAGCGCGCCGGGTCCATCCAGGGATTGATCGCGTAATCGACGGCGAAGTGGTCGGGCGCGCACATCAGGATGCGCGCGCCCTCCTGTCGTTCGATGATGTCGTCCGTGTCTTCCATGTCAGGCGGCCTCCGGATGTGGGGTGCGCTCGATGGCGTGAATGGTTTCGGCAATGCGGTCGAGGGCCCAGTCGAGGTCCTCGCGCGCGATGACAAGGGGCGGCGCGAGGCGCACGACGGTCTCATGCGTCTCCTTCGAGAGCACGCCCGCGGCGAGGAGAAGCTCGCAGACGGTGCGCGCATCGGCATAGCGCGGCTCGATATCGATGCCGGCCAGCAAGCCCTTGCCGCGCACGGCGCGGATCGCCGGGCTCTTGATCGCTTGGAGGCGCTTCATCATATGGGCGCCCAAATCGCGGGCACGCTCGACCAGGCCTTCCTCCTCGATGACGCGCAGCGCGACGAGCCCGACCGCCGCGGCCAAGGGATTACCGCCGAAAGTCGAGCCATGCGAGCCGGGCGTGAATACGTCCATCAGCTCGCGCGTGCCGAGAAAGGCCGAAACCGGCAGCACGCCGCCGCCCAGCGCCTTGCCGAGGATCAGCCCGTCCGGGCGGATCTTCTCGTGCTGGAAGGCGAACCACGCGCCGGTGCGTCCGAGGCCGGTCTGGACCTCGTCGACGATGAGGAGGACGTTGTGCTTGTCGCAGAGCGCGCGCACGCCCGCGAGCCAGCCTTCGGGCGGGACGATGATCCCGCCTTCGCCCTGGATCGGCTCGATCAGCACGGCGGCGGTCTGCGGCGTGATCGCCGCTTCGATCGCGGCGAGATCGCCGAAGGGCACGGCACGGAAGCCTGGCGCGAACGGGCCGAAGCCGTCGCGGTACTCGGCTTCCGAGGAGAAGCCGATGATCGTGGTCGTGCGGCCGTGGAAATTCCCGGCGGCGA
>DATEKH010000098.1:0-29706 GCA_035277525.1 Allostellaceae bacterium | reverse complement strand
GGCGGCTCCGAGATGATCCGTCATCAACGGCAAACCCTAGCGATATTGCGGCAAGAGCCGCAGCGCGTTGTCGCGATCGATCGCTCTGAGATCGCTCGCGCTGAAGACACCGCTTTCGATCAGTGCCGTCGCGATCTCATGCGGATTCCCCCACGGTACATCGGTGCCGAAGAGGATCCGGTCCACCGGCACGGCCTTCAACAGCGCCTGCAGCGGGCCCGCGCCATAGATCGCGGCGGTGTCGTAATAGAAGCGCCGCGCTTCGGGAAGGAAGCCCTGCGGCAGGAGTTGCGCCATCTTCGGCGCGCGCGCCGCACGCATGAAGCGCACGATGAGGAACGGCATCGCGCCGCCGCCATGCGACCAGATGAGCTTCAAATCGCTGAAGCGGGCCGAGCGGCCGGTGAAGATCATCTGCGCCAGAGCGCGCGTTGTGTCGGTGCCGTATTCGATCAACGAATCGTTGATCCCGGCGAGCAGGTTGGTGCAGCAGGTCGCGGTCGTCGGGTGGGTATAAATCAGTGCCTTGCGACGGTTGAGCTCCTCGAACACCGGATCGAAAGCCGGGTCGCCCAGCCATTTGTCGCCATAGCTCGTGAAAAACACGACGCCATCCGCCTTCAGCACGTCGAGACCGTATTCGATCTCCTTGAGGCTTCCCTCGATATCGGGCATCGGCAGATTGACGAACATGCCGAAGCGCTTCGGATGATCGGAGACGAGCTTCGCCGCGTAATCGTTGCATGCTCGCGCGAGGCGGCGCGACATCGCCGCGTCGCCAAACCACAGACCGGGCGTGGTGATGGAGGTCAGCGCGACCTCGACCCCGCCCTTGTCCATCAGCTCGATCGACTGCGCCGGCGTCCAATTGCGCGTCTCGCGCGTCAAGGGGATGCCCTTCGGATCGAGCTCGGCAATATAGGCGGGGGGCGCGAGATGGTGGTGAACGTCGATCCGACGCGGTCCGGCCTCGGCCATGATGATCTTCTCCCTAACGGCGTCTCTTGCGCGAGATCGCAGAACAGCAGAACCGCCGCCGAAAAGCAAACGCAGAGGCCGGCGCCACGCGGCGCCTTGACGGCGTGACGAATTGGAGGCTCACTCCCCGCAACGGGCGACAGGCAAACGGGAGGTCGAGATGGCAACGGTTCTGCGCGAGGCCTTTGCTGGGCAGAAAATGGCGCTCGACAAGGATGTCGAGATCAAGCTCAGCGACGGCACGATTCTGCGCGCCGATGTGTACCGGCCGGAATCTCCCGGGAAATATCCCGCGCTCATGACCTATGGACCCTACGGCAAGGATTCGCATATCAGCCAGTTCATGGGCGAGGGCTGGAACAAGCTCAAAGCGCGCCATCCCGAGATGGTTGCCAATTCCACCAGCAAGCACATGGTGTTCGAGCGGCCCGACCCGGAGGTCTGGGTTCCGCACGGCTATGCGGTCGTCCAGGTCGATTGCCGCGGCGCCGGCCGCTCGCCCGGCAAGCTCGACGTGAACTCGCCGCAAGAGTTCAAGGACTTCAAGGAAGCGATCGAATGGGTCGGCGCGCAGCCCTGGTGCAATGGCAAGGTCGGCCTGCTCGGGATTTCGTATTACGCCGCCGGCCAGTGGATGGTCGCGTCCTATCGGCCCAAATACCTCGCGGCGATCCTGCCCTGGGCCGGGACGTGCGATTTCTATCGCGACCGCACGCGCCATGGCGGCATTTTCTGCAGCGGCTTCGTCGGTCGCTGGTGGCAGAACAGCGTCTTGAACAACCAGCACGGCAAGCCGGATTCGACCTTGACCGATTTCGTCAACGGCGAGCGCTCGACCGGCCCCGACAGCCTGACGCCCGACCAGCTCAAGGCGAACCGCTTCGATTATATCGACAATGTCCGCGCGCATCCTTTGCTCGACGATTGGTATCGGGCGCGCTCGGCCGATCTCTCGCAGATCGAGGTGCCGGCGCTGGTCGTCTCCAATTGGAGCGCGCTCGGTCTTCACCTGCGCGGCACGATCCAGGGTTTTGTCGGCATCGCCTCCAAGAATAAATGGCTCAAGGTGCAGACCGGGCCCTATTTCGCCACCTTCTTTGCGCCGCAATCGGTCGCGTTCCAGCGCAAATTCTTCGACCGCTTTCTCAAAGGCATCGACAATGGCTGGGACAAAGAGCCGCGCGTCGATGTCGTGATTCGCGCGCCGGACGACACGGTGCGCCGCCACGTGCAATCGAACACTTGGCCGCTCGAGGGCACGCAATTCGTCAAGCTGCATCTCGACGCGGCGAAGAAAACGCTCGAATGGAAGGCGCCCGCGGCTGGGGCGAGCGTCAGCTATCCCGCCTTGAGCGAGGGCGCGACCTTCACCTCGGCGCCGCTCGACCGCGACATGGAGATCGCTGGCCCGCTTCTGGCCAAGCTGCAGCTCGCCTGTTCCAAGCCCGATATGGATATGTTCTGCACCCTGATCGCCTTCGACCCGTCGGGCAAGGAGATCAACTTCGCGACCAATTTCGATCCGATCCCGCTTTCGCAAGGCTGGCTGCGCGTCGCGCTGCGCGAGCTCGATCCGCAGCGCTCATCGAGCTGGCAGCCGGTCCATCGCTTTGCGGAGCCGCAGCCCTTGAAGCCCGGCGAGGTCGTCGAGGCGCAGGTCGAGGTGTGGCCGACCGCCGTGTTCCTGCCCAAGGGCTCTCGGCTTGCGCTCATCCTCTCGGGTCAGGATTACAAGGGCACGGGCAAGCCCAATTCCTCGAGCTCGGGCTTCTTCCTGCATAACGATGCGGTGGATCGCCCGCCCGAGAAATACGATGGCGAGCACAGCGTCCACACCGGCGGCGGGCGCGATTGCTACCTACAGCTTCCGGTTCTGCCCGGCTGACGCGCCGGGGGCCGGCCCTGGCATCGCGCCGAGGCGGCGTGCGACCGTCCAGTAGAGACCGAGGACCGGGATCATCAGCCCGAGCATGATGAGGGCGACTGCCGAGCTCGCCCCGTAGGAGGACGAGGAGATGAGTCCCCACACCACGACCGAAAGCGGCTGGTTGTCGGTGGTCGATAGGAGACTGGGCAGCGTCAATTCGCGGTAGGAGAGCAGCGCGATCCAGATCCAGGCATAGCTGACCGCCGGCGTCAGCAGCGGCAGCAACACGCGCCGCGCCGAAGCGCCCGGGGTGGCGCCGCTGATCACCGCCGCTTCCTCGAGCTCACTGTGAATCTGGATGACGGCGCCATTGGTCATGCGCGTGCCATAGCTCAGCATGGTGACGCAATAGACGAGGACGAGTATCCAGATCGTGCCGTAAATCGGCAGAAAATCGCGCAGGACGAAGAGCGCGAGGAGCCACGCGGAAACGCTGAACACAATCCTCGGCACGGTGTGCGGCAGGAAGGCGAAGAAATCGAACATCGCGCGAAACCGCATACGCGAGCGCAGCACGATCCACGACACGGCAAGGCTGAAGCCCACCGTGATGGTCGGCACGATCACCATCAGCAGCGCGGTATTGCGAATCGCGCCCCCGAGCAGACCCTGCGGCAGGCTGCGGAAATTGCCGAGCGAGAGGCTGGCAAAAGCCTTGGCGCTGACGGGCTCGAGATAGGGCAGTCCCGCCGACCACAGCAGGGTCGAAATCGGCAGCAGCTCGCTGAGGAAGAAATAGAAGGCGATGAAGCCGAGCGCCAGCCAGCGGAAACGTCCGAGCTTCACCAGCGTCGGACGATAGCCCTTCCCTGTCACCACGGCGTAACGCGGCGCGCGCGCCTGCATCTTGCCATACCACCAGCTGAACACGATCGCGAGCGCGATCATGACGACGCTCAGCGCCGCGACGCCGCCATAATCGGGCTGGCCGTAGGTCGGGCTCACCTGCAAATAGACATAGGTCGAGAAGGTGAAGATGCGATTGCCGAGACCGAGAACCGCTGGAACGTCGAAGGCGGCGAAGCCGATGGTGAAGATGTAGATGCTCGCCGCCAGCACGCCTGGCCAGGCGAGCGGCAAGGTCACGCGCCCAAGCCGGCGCCACAGACCCGCGCCGCCGATATTCGCCGCCTCTTCGAGCGCGGGATCGATCGAGCGCAGCACGACCGCGGTCATGGTGAACGTCACCGGCGCGAGGCTCAAGCCTTCGACCAGCCCCATGCCGCCGAGCGTCAAGATGTTGAAGGGGGCGGATGACAGCCCGAACAGCTCCTTGATGGCGAGATTGACAACGCCGATGCGCGGGCTGAAGAGAAAGAGCCAGCCGAGCGCCACTGAAAATCCCGGGATGAGGAGCGCCGCCGTGACGAGCGTGAGGGTGAGCTTTTTCCACGGGAAGTCGGTGCGCTCGATGAGCCAGGCCATCGGCAGGCCGAAAAGGAGCGCGACAAGAAGGGTGAGACCGGAGAACAGGAACGTGTTGCCGAGCACGCGGTAGGTGAAGGAGCTCTCGAAGATGTCGCGGTAATGAGCGAGGGTGTAGCGGCCGGCGAGATCGCCGGGGCCGCCCTCGGCGAGGCTCAGCCAGAGGACCGTGGCCAAGAGGACGAGGACGAGGAGGCTCGCGCCGGCCGAGAGGCCCAGCATCGTCGCCGGAAACCAGGCAAAGCGCGGCGCCCGTCCGCGCGGCGCGGCAGACGCAGCGAGCGATTCCATGTCCGCCTGCGCGGCCATCCCGCGCAACCGCATCAGCGCTCGGCGACGATCTTGATCAATTTCTTCAAATCGTCCTCGATGCCTTTCTGCGCTCCCCACCATTTGATCGTGACATCGCGGAAGCTGACGCCGCTCTTCTGGAGCGCGGCGATCTCGTCATGGGTGACGGTGTCCGTATAGCTGTCGAGGCCGTTGCCGAAGAGATCGACCAGGATGCGCTTTTGTCCTTCGGGCGAGGAAGCATAGAGCGCGAACAGGATCCCGGCATTGGGATGCGCGGCGTTCTCGGGGATGCAGAGATAGTCGTAACGCCGCATCGCCGCATCGCGCATGATCTGAAGCCCGAGCACGTCGCGATATTTCGCGAGATTCTGCTCGGTTCCCGTGCAATCGATGGCGAGCGCCGGCACTTCGCCGGACGTCAGCCGATCGGGCTCGCCGCAGCGGACCAATCCGCCGATCTGCGCCGAGAATTTCCGCACATAAGCCTCGGTCTTCGCA
Organism: Allostellaceae bacterium; assembly: GCA_035277525.1. GTDB lineage: Bacteria > Pseudomonadota > Alphaproteobacteria > ATCC43930 > CGMCC-115725 > CAIKMD01. Next base: position 24,584 of record DATEKH010000098.1, on the reverse strand, counting down.
TAGCCCCAGACATCGCCCGCAACCAGCACGTCAAAGCCGGCGAGATAGGGTTGCGTGTAGATCTTGCCCTTGTATTCGGGCTTCAGCATATCTGCGGTGGTGGCGATCTGGGCGAATTGCGGATAGGCGCGCTTGTTGTAGAGCACGCCGGGAAGGCCGGTGGCGATGCGCAACGCCTGGCCTTCGCCTTCGACGATCTCGGGCGTGATCCGTCCCGGGTAAAGCCCGGCCCAGTCGATCTTGCGGAAGAGCCCGCGCTGCAGATAGGGCGTGATCTGCACGGCGGTGCCGTAATAGACGTCGGTCGATGCCTTCTGCTTGGCCTGAAGCTCGGTATAGAGCCGGCTCGCCATCGGCGCGAAGGACGGGCCCGGCGCGTAGGTCGCTTTGAGATCGACACCGAACATTTTCTTGATGCCTTGGGCCGCCACCTGGGCGCCTTCGGCGGTGCCGAGAATGCCGCCGCCATATTGCAGCGAGAGCGCGCCTTCCGCCTTGGCGCCGTCGATGATCTTCTGCAGCGCAGGCGAGATTTCCGCCGCGATCGCGGATTGCGTCGCCAATGACGCGAGCGCCGCGGCGAGGAAACTCGCCGCCAGCGCCCGATTTCGCAAGCTTGCCATCACCTTCACCTCCCTGCGTGCGGCGCTCGCCGGCATCCGGTCCGTTTCGGCCGCTTGGCTCAACAGTAAGAGATGTCGTCGGCGAATTGAAGCGCAATCCGCCCGCCGCCCGCGGCATTGACAGGGCGGCAAGCCCGCGCCTCTATTCGCTCATCGCAGCAGCGCGCCGATGCGGGCGTGCGGGCAGAGAGTTTTCGACGCCATGGGTTTCACCGTCGCCGTCGATATCGGCGGAACCTTCACCGATCTCGTCGCCTATGACCGCCAGACGGGCGAGGTTCGTTCGACCAAAAGCCCCACGACCTATGGCGCGCTTGCCGAGGCGATCTGGGAGTGCTTGCGCAAGGTGCGGATCGCGCCGCGCGATGCCGAGTTCGTCTATCACGGCACGACGCTCGTCATCAACGCGCTGATCCAGCGCCAGGGCGCGAAATGCGCGCTGCTGACGACGCGAGGATTTCGCGACGTGATCGAGATTGCGCGCGGCAACCGGCCGGACCCATTCGATCTGCATTACCGCCGCGACGAGCCACTGATTCCGCGCGAGCTGCGCTTCGAGATCGCCGAGCGCATCGCACCCGATGGCAGCATTCTGACGCCGCTCGACGAGACGGCGATTGACACGCTCGCCGCGAAGCTTCGCGAGGAGGGCGTCGAGGCGCTGGCGATCTCTTTCATGAACGCCTACGCCAATCCGGTGCACGAGGAGCGTGCGGCCGCGCTGTTCCGCGAGCGCCTGCCCGGTCTCTACGTGACCCAAGGCACGGCGCTGTCGCGCGAATGGTACGAATATGAGCGGACCGCCACCGTCGCCGCCAACGCCTATGTCGGCCCGCAGGTTGCGGGCTACATCGCCGGTCTCGAGGGCGAGCTGCGCGACAAGGGGTTCCGCGGCACGGTGTTCATGATGGGCTCGAATGGCGGCGTGGCCTCGACCGAACGCGCGACGCGCCAGCCGATCCTGCTGGTCGAATCCGGGCCGATCGGCGGCTGCATCGGCGCCGCAGCCGAAGCCGCGGCCCTCGGCTTTGCCAATGTCATCGCCTTCGACATGGGCGGAACCACGGCGAAATGCGCGCTGGTCGAGGATGGGCGCTTCTCGGTCGATCAGATCTATTACGCCGGCGGCTATATCAAGGGTTTCCCCATCAAGTCGCCGGTCATCGACATCATCGAGGTGGGCTCGGGCGGCGGCTCGATCGCGTGGCTCGACCACGAGCGGCGCCTCCATGTCGGCCCGCGCTCGGCGGGATCGAGCCCCGGTCCGGTCGCTTATGGCCGCGGCGGCACCGACCCGACCGTGACGGACGCCAATCTCGTGCTCAAGCGCCTCGATCCCGCGCGTTTCCTCGGCGGCGAGCTGCTGCTCGACGCAGCGGCCGCAAGGCGCGCGATCCTCACCCGAATCGCCGAGCCGCTCGGCTATTCCGGCGATCAAGGCGTCGTCGACATGGCGGATGGGATCATCTCGATCGCGACCGTGACCATGGCCGGCGCGATCCGCCGCCTCACCGTCGAGCATGGACGCGATCCGCGCGATTTCGCGCTGTTCAGCTATGGCGGTGGCGGCCCGCTTCATGCGAGCGCCCTCGCGCGCGAATTATCGATCCCCTTGGTCGTCGTGCCGCCAGAGCCGGGAAACTTCTCGGCCTCCGGCATGGCGATGGCGGACGCACGGCTCGACACCTCGCAGACCTTTATCGGCGATTTGGGTGAGGCGTCGCTCGCGAAGATGATGGCGGCCTACGCCGCGATGGAGGCTGAGGCGCGCGCCGCGATCGAGCGCGAGATCGGCCCGGGCGAGATCGTCTTCGAGCGCGCCGCGGAAATGCGCTATCGCGGCCAACGCCACAACATCAAGGTCGCGATTGGCGCGCTGAGCGACCCCGCGGGCTTGCGCGAGGCTTTCGACCGCGATTATCGCCGCCGCTATGGCCATGCCGATACGCGCGCCAAGGTCGAGGTTCAGGCGCTCCACCTTTCGGCGATCGCGCGGCTAGACCGTCCGGCCTCGCCATTAAGGCCGCGCGGCGAAGGTCGCTTCGCGCCGCGCAAGCGGCGTGTCTATTTCGGCAAGGCCGCGGGAGAGCTCGAAACGCTCATCCTCGATCGCGCCGCTCTCGCGCCCGGCTTCTCGGGCGAGGGTCCGGCAATCATCGAGGAATACGGCTCGACCACCGTGATCCTGCCGGGCGACCGCTTCGCGATCGGCGAACGCGGCGAGATTCGCATTCTTGTCGGCGCAACGAGCGTTGACCAACGATCGATGAAAGGCCAGGCGCATGGATAGCACCGCGAGCTCAGCCCGCGTCGATCCCGTCACTCTCGAGGTGATCCGGCACGGTATCGTCTCGATCACCGATCAGATCGACGCCAACATGACGCGCACCGCCTTCAGCCCTTATATCTACGAATACAAGGACTATGCGGTCGGGATGACCGATGAGGCGGGCCGGCTGGTCGCACAGTGCAATGGCGGCATGCCGATCTTCGTCGCCGACGCCGTCGGCAGCGCGGTGCGCGACGGGCTGAAGCTCTATGGCCCCGATTGGCTCCACGAGGGCGACGTCATCATCTGCAACGCGCCTAGCGTTCAGGGGCAGCATCTCAACAACACCGTGATGTACACGCCGATCTATGCCGGCGCGGCGCCGCGCACGCTCATCGGCTTCTTTGCCGTCAACATGCACTGGATCGATATCGGCGGGGCCGCGGTCGGATCGGCATCCTATTCCTCGACCGACATCTTCATGGAGGGCATTCAGTACCGCACTGTCAAGATCTGGTCGAAGGGCGAACCGATCGAGGAGGTGCTGCGCATCATCGAGGACAATACCCGCTTTCCCTTGGAGCTGATGGGCGATATCGAGGCGCAGCTCTCGGGCTGCCTCCTTGGCCGCGACTTGACGAGAAAGCTCGCCGAGAAATTCGGGATTGAGACCTATCGCGCGGCGGTCGATCTCATTCTCGACCGCAGCGAAGCGGCGATTCGCGCGCACATTGCCAGGATTCCCGACGGCGTCTACAGCGCGGAATCCTTCCTCGACAATGACGGCGTGCGCGACATGCGCATCCCGATCAAGGTCAAGGTCGTCGTCGCCGGCAACGACATGACCATCGACTATTCCGACCTCGCGCCCGAGGTTCAGGGCTGCATCAATTCGGGCTATCACGGCGGCGGCGTCACCACCGCGCGGGTCGCCTTCATGTATCTGATCGCGGCGGGCGAGCCCGCCAATGAAGGCACGTTCCGGCCGCTGAAGCTCGTCCTGCCGCCGGGCAAGATCGTCAGCGCCAAGCCGACCGCGCCGATGGGAATGTATGGCACGCCCTTTCCCACCATCGTCGACACCATCATCAAGGCATTGGAGCCGGCGCTGCCCGAGCGCGTGACGGGCGCGCATTTCGGCACCTATTCCTCGGTCGGCTTCACCGGCCGCCGGCCCGATGGATCGTTCTTCAACTGCCATGATTCGGGCCATGGCGGCTGGGGCGCCTGCGCCACCCATGACGGCGCCGGCCCGTTCCGCACCATGGCCCATGGCGATACGCGCATCATTCCGATGGAGCTGCAGGAAACGATCTATCCCTATCGCTACGAGCAATTGTCGCTGCGCACGGACTCGGGCGGTCCCGGGCGCTTTCGCGGCGGGCTCGGCTTCGTCAAGCACTACCGCATCCTCGCCGATTGCGCGCTGCGCACCAATCTCGACCGCACCGGCTGCGCGCCCTGGGGCGTTTGCGGCGGCGGAGCGGGCGCGACCGGCCGCGTCACGGTGATCCGGGGCGGGGAGAGCATCCCGGCGAACAAGACCGACGGGCTGACGCTCTATCCCAATGATCTCGTCATCGTCGAGACGGGCGGCGGCGGCGGTTACGGCCGGCCCCAGGAACGCCCGGTCGAGATCGTTCTCCGCGATGTATCGAGCGGCATCGTCTCGCCCGAAAGTGCTGAGCGGGACTATGGCGTCGCGCTGTCGCCCGACGGAGCGGGCCGCCGCGCGCGCGAAATGTGACTACGCGGGCCGTGTTGCCGCGCCCGCGCTATCGGATTTTGGCAATCAAACGCACAGGCCCTGGAGAGTCTTGATTCCCACCGTGCCGACGAGCGGCAAGGACCAGGTTTCGACGACGACCAACGGCACCGGGTGGTTTTGCGCGTCGACAAGACGCCATCCGACGTCCTGGCCGCGCTTCAATGCGATGCGGCATTCGCGGAATTGATTGGTCAAGCCATTGTACAGAAACTTCACCACGAGACCGTCGCTGGAGCGGCCCTCGACGATCTCGCCCTGGAGAATCACCGCGTCATGGCCGGGCCTTCCGTCGAGGACGACGCCCTTGTCGCTGCCGATGTCGCGCGGCGCGAATTCGCGCACCTTCACGTTGCGGGAAGCGCTGGCCCGGCTTTGGCGATCAACGTCGAACTCATGCGTCTCGAAGCGAATGGCGGTGATGTTCGCCTGGCGATCGACGGCGACGCCAAGACAATGGAAGTTGCGGTCGCGCGTGTTGGTGATCTTGGCGATCTGCTGCACGGAGGGCGGTGCGGGCGAACAACCAAGGCCTGCCGCCGGCTCGCTCCTTGCATCACCCAAGGCACCGCGTAACGCCAGGATGGCCGCGGCCGCGAGGACGAAGGAGCGAATCAAGGTGGCCGCGCGCATTGACCTTAAGTTAGCCAAGCCGCGCGGTGATTTCGAGACGGGCGGCCGGTTTTTTTGCGACGCGACCCTTCGTCGCGCTATCGCGCCTCATCCTCCGGCTCGATCTGCTCTTCGTAATAATGTTGCAACACGATTTTCAGCGTCGCCGCGACCGGAACCGCAAGGATGAGGCCGAGCACGCCGAGAAACACCGCGCCGGAAAAGAATGCGAAAATGACCGCGACCGGGTGAAGATAGGACGCGCGGCCGAGAACATAGGGCCCAATCAGCTGATCGATCGAGAGGCGCAGGAGCGGAGCGAGCGCGGCGAGGCTGAGCATCAAGAGAAAGCCGCTCTGCTGCACGGCGGCCAGGCAGATGAGCATGATCGACACGACGGGTCCGAGGACCGGGATCAGCTCGAGCAGCCCGACCGTGACGGCAAGCAGCGGCGCATGCGCGACGTGAAACAGCGTAAAGACGATCCACGACAGGACGGAGGCATAGAGAACGATCACGATCAAGCCGATGAAATAGCGCCTGAGGATCGGCGCCAGGGTGATGCCGAGGCGCCGCACTTCGTCGCGATGTTCCGGCGGTACAAGCCATAAGATTCCGCGCGCGAGACCTGGACCCGAGACTAGGAAATAGGCCAGCAGAACCAAAGTCAGGAAAACCCCGAAAACCGCCGCGACGCTGCCCGAGGCGAGCGCAAGCCCCGCGCCGCCCGTGAGGAAATTGCGCAGCGCCGCAAGCGCGTTCTGCACCAGCGCATCGGCGCTCGAGGTCTGGCCGAGAAACGCGAGCTGTCCGCTTGGCAGCGCGCCGCGGATGACGCGGTCGATCAAGTCCGGCGCGTGCGACGCCAGATCGCCGACATCGCCGATGATGACCGGCACCGCCCAATACCCGACCCCGCCGAATACCGCGAGCAGGACGATGTAGACCGCGAGCGCCACCACCCAACGCGGGAGGGGCCGCAGGCGGGCCTGCAACCAATTGATCCCGGGCGACAGAATGAAGCCCAGCGCCGCGGCGATCACGAAAGGCAGCAGCACGACGCGGACGTAATAAAGGAAGGCGAAAAGGACGGCGGCGGCCGCAGCCATCGGCCAGCCGGGTATCCGGTGCCGCTTCGGCAGCTTGCTGCGTGCCGCCCCGCCTTGCGCCTGCCTCGTCCCCTTTGCCTCCTTCATCCGGAGAGACCCTCCTAGGGGCTATAGATGCGGCCCTTCCAGATGACGCGCCCGCGTGCACGGCGTGCGATCCCGTTCAACACGATGAGCACGCCGATCGAAACGCCGACCGGCAACAGCAGGCCATACCAGCGCGGCACGCGGAAGTGGCGCGAAAGAGCGATGGCGGTGGCAAAGGTCGCAGCCGAGGAGGCGATGGCGATCATCAGGCTCGCGGTCGCGTCGAGGCCCGGCGCCAGCACGACCGACGCCGCCGCCGCGAGCGGCAACAGCGCCGCCGACCAACTGATGACGAGCGCACCCAGCGCCGTGGCCAGCGAGCGGACCGGACCGCCATAGATCTCGGTCACATTCTTCGACAGCCCCTCCCACAAATCATCGGCATCGCGATACATCCGCGTCCGAATCAGCGTCTCGGCCCCAAGCACCGCGAGTGCGAGCCCGGCGCTCTTGACGCGCCGCGCCAGAGCGGCATCTTCGGAAATCGCGCCGCGAACCGCCGCATGGCCGCCCAAAGCGAAGTAGGATTGCGCGCGGATAAGGATGAATTGACCGTTGGCGGTCGCGGCCTCGGCCAGCGGCGCGTTGACGCGCGCGAGATCTTGGGTTGCGGCGATGGCGAGAAATCCGACAGGGATGACGAGACGGTTGACGAAGCCTTGGAGCTCTTGGAACGGCTCGAGCGACACCATCGTCAGGTTCCGCTCGCGCGCGGCGGCGACCGCCGTGCGCAACAGGGCCGGCTCGGCCCGCGTATCGGCGTCGATGAAGCACAGCCATTCCGCGTCGGCGGCAAGCGCGCCGCACCAGCATGCGTTGGTCTTGCCCGCCCAACCCTCGGGCAAAGGGACGGCTTGGATCAGGCGAACGCGGTCATGCGCCGCGGCAATGCGCCGCACGATTGAGGCGGTGTCGTCCTGCGAGTAATCATCGACGACAATGATTCGAAACTTGTCGATCGGATAGTCCTGACGAAGGAGCGAATCCAAGCAGGCCGCGATGTTGTGCGCCTCGTCGCGCGCGGGGATGACGATCGCGACGGTCGGAGAGGGCGGCGACGTCGAGCCGGCCGATCGTCGATGCGGGTGCAGACTCTCGTAGGCACGGAATTGCCGCGCGATGCGGCACAGACAGACGCCGACCAGAATGGCGATAATCGCCGTTGCCGCGAGGAGCCACACGCGACTAGGGCAGCATCTTGCGCAGGCGCGGCTGCTCGCCGTGCCGGCCATGCCGCTCAACCAGGCTGCGCTTCGAAATCCACAGCTCGTAGCGCCGTCGGGTCAGCGCGCCGTGCTTGAGACAGGCCGGGTTGTAGGTGTGGATCAAACAGAAAATGAAAATTCCGTCGAGCAGCTGGCGCAAGCGCGAGCTCTGGACGTCGCTGCCGATAATCTCGAAGCCGAAAGCCGAGACGACGCGCGCGACTTTCGCACGGCGCCCCGCGCCGCTGGTGAACGTCATGCCGCCGCGAAATCCTTCAACCGATGCGAAGGCGGGATCGCGCTCGACATGCTCGGCGAGCTGCGTGAAGGAATGCGCGAACTGACGCCGCAGCGCGAGCCCCCAGCCGAGCCCGGCGCCGCGCCAGGGCAGGCGCGGCAATTGCTCGTTCCAGAGATGCAGGTCGCCGACGAGATCGCCCGGGCGAAGACGCGTTCCGTCCGACAGCGCGATCGGCGTGCTCGCCTTGACGATCGCGACGCGGATGACGCAACTGCGATCCGTGCAAAACTCGCGGATGCGCATCGCGCGGCGCAGCACATGATCGAGAGCGGCAAAAGCTTGACCGAGCCAATCCGATCGGAGCTTCTGCGCGACACGGATCTCGATCACGCGCAAAGCAGCCCGCTCGGCATGCTCACTGCGGAGAAGGCTCATACCCGCCTCCTTTTCGAGCCACCCCGTCTCGGTGGGCAGCATAGCATCAAAAACCGTCGCCCTCCCTTGCGAAGAGCGACGGCAATGCCCGGGCGAGCTTCTTCTGTCAGACTACGTCCGAGACGGCTGCGCATGATGCCAAAACCGTGCCCCAGCCCCTCGGGTTCCAGCGTTCTAGGTCCTCTCTCCCCTTTTCGCTCGGCGCATATCGATGGAGACCAGCGAACATGCGTGCCGCGCATCGCGATTGACGCTGCGGAACGACACTCTTAATTTGCCGTCATGTTGGATTGCATCCCATGACGGCCCGCCAAATCGATCCGCGCCGCATCGCCCTCATCGGCTTCGGCGAAGTGGGCCAGCGCTTTGGGCGCGAGTTTCGCGAAACCGGGCGCTTCGACGTCGCGACCTATGACCTCCTGTTCAACAATTCCCCCGAGGGCGCCGCGCTGCGCGACAAGGCGCGCGCCATGCAGTGGCGCCGGGTGCTCGATCGGCTGATCGAGCGCATCGATCGGAAAGTCAAAGACCCGGCTTGAAGCCTGCGCTCAGTGCGCGAGCACGCTCTTCAGCCGCTCGACGAGTTGGCCGTGACGCTGCGCGTCGGCGACCGAAACGCCCTTGCCGACGCCGAGATAGCGTTCCGCAACCTCGGCATTGCCGAGCAGCTCCTTGCCGCTTCCCGAGAGGGCAACGCGGCCGTTCTCGATCACGTAAGCGCGGTCGGCGATCGCGAGCGACAGCCGCGCATTCTGCTCCGAGAGCAGGATGCCGCGGCCCTGATTGCGCAAGCCGGCGATCAGGCGAAAAATCTCGGCGACCAGCACCGGCGCCAGGCCCAGCGAGGGCTCGTCCAGCACGAGGATGCGCGGCTCGGCCATCAGCCCGCGGCCGATTGCCAGCATCTGCTGCTGGCCGCCCGAGAGATTGGCTGCGGGCTCGTCCAAGCGGCGCAGCAACACCGGAAAGAGCTCGCCGACTTTCTTGATCGCGCCATCGAGCGCCGCCGGCTCCGATGCCGTGTCGCGGGCATAGGCGCCGAGACGCAAATTCTCGCGCACCGTCAAACCGCCGAAGACCTGCCGGCCTTCGGGGACCTGGGCGATGCCGGCGAGCACGCGCGCACGCGGGCTCTCGCCGTCGATGCGCTTGCCGTCGAGCGCGATCTCGCCGCGACGTACCGGGATGATGCCGGAGATGGCCTTGACGAGCGTCGATTTGCCCGCGCCGTTCGCGCCGACCAGCGCCACGATCTCGGCGTCGCGCACGGTCAGATCGATCTCGTGGATGACGTCGACGGCCTCGTATCCCGTCGAAACGCGCTTCAGCTCCAGCATCAGACCTCCGACCCGACATAAGCGGCGATGACGCGCGCATCCTGCTGGATCTCGCGCGGGCTTCCCGATGCGACCACGCTGCCGGCGTCGAGCACGATCACCTGATCGGCAACGCTCATGACGAGCGACATGTTGTGCTCGACCACCACCACCGAAATCCCGGCATCGCGCACCGCGCGCAGCAGCTCGGCGAGCTCGGCGGTCTCGGCGTCGTTCAAGCCCGCCGCGGGCTCGTCGAGAAGCAGGAGGCGCGGCTGCGCCATCAAGGCGCGGACCACTTCCAAGAGCTTCTGGCTGCCCATTGGCAGCTCGGTCGCCGCGGCATCGCGAAAGCTCTTGAGCCCCACCAATTCCAACAGCGCCTCGGCGCGCTTTGTGAGCGCACGCTCCTCGCGGCGCGCCGAGCCGAGCCACAGCATTTGCGCCACGGTGCTGGCGCGGAAATGCAGATGCGCGCCCGCAAGAACATTCTCGAGCGCCGTCATGCCGGGATAAATCCGCGCCGCCTGAAAGGTGCGAACGAGGCCGCTCGCCGCCACCTCGACCGGCGAGCGGTCGAGCAGGGACGTGCCGTAGAAGCGCGCTTCGCCCGAATCGGGACGATAGAGTCCGGTCACGAGGTTGAAGACCGTGGTCTTGCCCGCGCCATTGGGGCCGATCACCGCGGTGAGGCTGCCATGCGGGACGGTGAAGCTCACCTTGTTGACGGCATGCAGCCCGCCGAAATTCTTGTCGAGCGCGTCGATCTCGAGCGCCGGCTCGGTCATGGCGACACCGTCCGTGTGCTTGCGAGCTTGCGCTTTAGCGAAAGCCGCCCGAGCCACACCGCCGCCGTGCCGAACATGCCTTCGGGCAGCCACAGGAAGCAAAGCACCAGCAGCAGCCCCTCGGCGAAGGTTTTATAGAGCGCGAAGGGTTGGAAGACCGTCGGAATGAGCGTCAGCAGCGCGACGCCGAGGAGCGGCCCCATCAAGGTTCCTTCGCCGCCTGCAACGAGCATCGCGATCATCTCGAACGAGCGCGGCGTGCCGACCATCTCCGGCGAAAGGAAATGGAAGTAGAAGGCGTAGAGGCTGCCCGAGAGCGAGGCGAGCGCGGCCGAGAGGCAAACCGCCGCGAGCTTGTAGCGCGGCACGTTGACGCCCAAGGCCGCGGCCGCGGTTTGATCGGTGCGCACCGCCTTGAGCGCGCGGCCAAAGCCCGAGCGCATCCCGCCATGGAGCATCGCCACCAGCAGGAAGATCAGCACGGCGACGAGGTAGTACATCTCCATCGAGGAGCCGAAGACATAGGGTCCGACCGAGAAGGACGGGATGCCGACGAGGCCGGAGGGGCCGCCAGTCACGTCGGTCAAGCCGACGGTCAGCGAATCGATCATCAGCCCGAAGGCGAGGGTGGCGAGCGCAAGAAAATGCCCGCGCAGCCGCATCGTCACCAGCGACAGCGCGTAGGCGCAGAGGAGCGAGAGCACGATGCCGGCGGCGATCCCGGCCAAGGGCGGCCATTGATAAGTCGTCGCGAGGATCGCCGCGGTGTAGCCGCCGATCGCCATGAAGCCGGCATGACCGAGGCTGACCTGGCCGGCATATCCCATCAGCACGTCGAGGCCGAGCACGGCAATGAACAGAATCCCGGTGATGACGAGCGAGTTGAGAATGCCGCTATTCGGCAGCACGAGAGGCAGGACGAGAATGAAGACCACCGCGAGGAGAGCGAACAGCGCCCCGCCCCTGCCCTCGAGGCGGACGATCGCGCGATGGACGCGCTGCTCGTCGCGCACATCCTGGCGCCGCGCCGGCCCGGCGGTGAAGAGCCCGTTCGGCCGCCATAGCAGCATGACGAGCAAAAGCGCCAGCGCGAGCCCATTGGCGAAGAGCGAGGAGACATAGCCCGCGGCCAGCTGCTCGGAGACGCCCAGCACGAGCCCGCCGAACACCGAGCCGGCAAAAGCGCCGAGCCCGCCCACCGCCACCGAGATGAAGCCGAAATTGGTGAAAAAGCCCCCGGTGTCGAATTCCAGCGAGGTGATCGGCGCGACCGCGATGCCTCCCAGCGCCGCGATCACCGCCGCGAGCGTGAAGCTGAAGAGGGTCATGCGCGGCACGTCGATGCCCATCAGCCGCGCGGCGAGGCGGTTCTCGGCGCACGCCCTGAGTGCAAGACCCAGCCGCGTGCGCGCCAGGAGAAACCACAAGGCCGCGATGATGAAGACGGCAGCGGCAACGATCCAGAAACCCTGGGTCGGGATCCGCACGCCCAGGATGGCGACCGGCGCCTCGCCGGAGATCGGCGGCAGCGCATAGGGCTGGCTCGACCAGCCGATCAGCAGCACGCCCTGGATGAGCGTCAAGAGCCCCGCGGTCATGACGAGAATGCTGCTGATGGAAAGCCGCCTGAGCGCCGGGCCGAAGGTCGTCCAGCCGAGGATGAGGCCGCCGAGCGCCGTGCCGATGAGCGCGCCGACGAGCGCAACCGGGATCGGCAGGCCCCAGCTCACCTGCAGCGTGTACATCAGCAAGGCGCCGAAGACGCAGAACCCGCCCTGCGCCAGGTTGATCACGCCGGTGACGCGATAGACCAGCGAGAAGCCGAGCGCGAGCAAGGCGAAGACCGCGCCTTGCAGCAGCCCGCCGATGACGATCTGGATCGCTTGGATCACGCCGCCTGCGCTGCGGCCATCACACCCGCTCCCCTGCTCTTTGCCCTTCTCGATCGCAGCCGCGATCGCGGGACGATTGAACCAGCGACGCCGTCAGGCCGCTTTTCGCAGCGGCGTTCCGACCAGCCGGCAAACGGCCTCGACCACCGCCTCGGGGCTGGCGCGGTTCTGCCCGGCGATGTCGAGCGCGCTGCCATGCGCCACCGAGGAAAACACGACCGGCGTGCCGAGGACCAGCGCGGCCACGCGGTTGCGCGCCAGAAGCTTCGCGGCGATATGGCCCTGGTCGTGATACATGACGATGAAGGCGTCGACGCCGCTGCGATGGAATATCGTGTCGGCGCCGAACGGGCCCTCGACGCGAATGCCGGCTTTCTGCGCCTCGGCGATGACAGGCGCGATGATGCGCGCCTCTTCGTCGCCGAACATGCCGTGCTCGCTCGCATGCGGGTTGATCCCGGCCACCGCGATCACCGGCCGGGCGACGCCGATCCGCCGCAGCGTCTCGTCGGCGCAGGCGATCACCTTCTTTACGCGCTCGAGCGTGATGAGCTCGAGCGCGCGGCGCAAGCCCACATGCAGCGTCGCATGCACGATCTTCTTGTCGTCGAAGCAGAGCATGAGAAAGACATCGTCCTCGGGAACGCCCGCCTCGCGTGCCACGAAGCTCGGATAGCCGTCGAAATCGATGCCCGCCTGCTTGATCGCGAGCTCGGTCTGCGGCGCGGCGACGACCGCATCGATATGACCATCGAGCGCGGCGCGGACCGCGGCGCGTGCCGATTCGACCGCGGCGCGTCCATTCGCCGGATCGATCGTGCCGAGCGCCGGGCCGGCGTCGCCGAAGAGCGCGAGATCGAGCAGCGCAACGCCGTCGGCGTTCCAATCGATCGCGGCGGCCGTGCGATAGGCACGAATGCGCGGCGCGAGGCCCGAGGCCTTGGCATGGATTTCGAGCGCGCGGCGATCACCCACGAGAAGCGGCGCGCAGATCCCGCGCACGCGCGGATCGAGCGTCGCCTTGAGCGCAATCTCGGGCCCGATCCCGGCGGGATCGCCCATGCTGATCGCGACCTTTTGTAAAGCCATTCGCGCCTCGGCTCAGACCGTGACCGGGTCGGTGCCGAGATCGCTGAAGAGCCCGTGCTTGGCGCCTTCGGCGAACTTCACGTTCTTCGGCAAAACGATCGCGCAAGAGCGCACGCGCTGCGATTCCGGCGTCAGGCCCGGGATCTTCTTGCCGTCGCGATTGGCCTTGATCGCGCGAAGCAGGGCGCGGCGCGCCATGATGATGCCGTTGTCGGTCGAGACCAGATTCTCGAGGCTGCGATCGATGATCGGCCCCATGCTTTCCTGCAGCGAGGCGTCCTGCATGCCGACGCCCTCGATGCCGCTGAAGGATATGCCGGCGACCTGCGCCTCGCGGTTCATCAGATAGTCGTTGCTCTTGTTGGCGAGCGGAATGAAGGTGCCCGGGATCGCGCGGACATGGATGCCCGCGCCGTCATCCATCGCCGCGATCTCGCGCCGCGTCAACGCGCGCCGCGGATGGTAGCTGATGCTCCACGACCAGGTGGTGTTGTCGTCGATGGGGACCCAGGCATGGCCGCCGATCGGATTGCCGCCGCGCGGCGCGATCAAGGTGTAGAACGGCATGACCCAGGGCGTGATGCGCCAATAATACTGGTCGCCCTCGGCGTTGCGGCGCGCCGCGATCAAGAGGCCGCCCTCGAATTCGGCGACGTCGAAGATCGGCATGAGATCGCGCTGATTGTATTCGTTGCCCTTCGAGCCTTGAAACAGCGGGTCGGATTTGAGCGCGCCTTCGTGCAAGAAGGAGACATGGCTTGAATCAATGCCGCCCTCGACCGCCTGGAGATAGTTGCACTCCTGGAGCCGCTTCGAGATGTAGCGCTGCTCGGGCGGGACCAATGCCCATTCGAAACCGGGCGGGGCGGGCTTCAATTCGGGCGGACCCATATAGGTCCAGATCACGCCGCCGCGCTCGATGCACGGATAGGATTTGAGCTTGATGCGGCTGCGCATGCCGGTCGCCTCGGGCTCCGACGGCAGATCGACGCATTGGCCGGTGACGTCGTATTTCCAGCCGTGATAGGGACAGCGCAGTCCGCATTGCTCGTTGCGGCCGAACCACAGCGAGACACGGCGATGGGCGCAGAACTCATCGATGAGGCCGATGCGGTCCTCGCTGTCGCGGAAGGCGACCAAGCGCTCGCCGAGCAGCTTCACCCGCACCGGCGGGCAATCGGGCGCCGGAAGCTCGTCGGCGCGCAGCGCGGGAAACCAATAGCGCCGCATCAGATCGCCCATCGGCGTGCCGGGCCCGACCTCGGTCAAAAGCTTGTTGTCATCGCGCGATGTTGCCATGGCCACCTCAAAGGAACTGCTGGCCGCAACAATGCGGCGGCGGCGCGCCAAGGTCAACCGGACCCCTTGTCGCCGCAGCCGCGCGCGACATGCGGTCGCGCGCTCTCGCGGTCGGGCTCGCGGCGGTCATCGAGCGCTCCCAAGGCTCGTCATGCGGCGGTGCAGCAAAGGCGACGCCTGTGGCGTTCTCACGCGTTGCGCAGCGATGGCGTCAAGCAGGCGGCGGCTCGTCCGGATCGATCCAGATCGCGTCATCTTCGACATGGCCGGTCCAGACCCGCACCGGCTCGGTGCAGGGCGGAAAGGTAGGTTTGCCGGTCGGGATATGGAAGCGCCCTTGGTGAAAAGGGCATTCGATCTCCTCGCCGATGATCGTGCCTTCGCCGAGCGAGCCCGGCCCGTGACTGCACGCATCCTGGCTGACGTAATAGCGCTCGCCCAAGCGGTAGACCGCATAAGCCGTATCATCGACGACGACGCGCGTCGCGAATTCGCCGTCGAGCACCTCCGAGATGCGACAGATGACGAGCTTGGCGCTCACGGCGTGCAATGCGCCGCCGCTGCGGCGCCGATCGGGAGTCGCGGTTTCATCCCCTTCCTTCCGACCCGCTCCTAGACGAGACGGCGCGCGGCGGCAAGTTCGCCCTCGCGGCCGCGACATTTTTGATCACCCCGCGATGGCGACCCCGCCATCGACGACGATCGTCTGGCCGGTGATGAAGCTGCCGGCGGGCGAAGCCAGGAGGACGGCCGCGCCGGCGATGTCTTGCGGGGTGCCGAGCCGGCCAAGCGGGGTTTCGGCGATGCGGCGTTGGGCGGTCGCATCGTCCTCCCAGAGGGCACGCGCGAAATCGGTCTTGACGAGACCGGGCGCGATCGCGTTGACGCGAATATTATGCGCGCCCCATTCGCAAGCGAGGCTGCGCGCGAGCTGATTGACCCCGGCCTTGGCGATACCGTAAGCGCCGATCCCGGCCGAGCCGCGCATCGCCGCAATGCTCGAGATGAAGATCACCGCGCCGTCCTTGCGCGCCGCCATCTCGGGCAGAACGAGGCTCGTCAGCCAGAGGGCGCTCTTCAAATTGCTGGCGATGACGCGGTCGAACGCCTCGTCCGATAGCTCCGCCAGCGGCCCGAGCACCGGATTGACGCCGACATTGTTGACGAGAATGTCGATGCCGCCAAAGCGCGCATGGGTGCCCTCGACCAGCGCCTTGAGCTGCGCCTTGTCGCCGACATGGCAAGGGATGGCCGCGGCCTCGCCGCCGGCAGCGGCAATCGCCGCGGCGGTTTCCGCGCATGCGGCTTGCGTGCGGCTCGAGATCACCACCCGCGCGCCGCATTGCGCGAGCGCCTCGGCGATCGCGCGGCCGATGCCGCGCGACGAGCCGGTGATCACCGCTGTCTTGCCCGAGAGATCGAATAATCCCATACGTGCCCCCCAAGCCTTTCCTAACCATGCTAACGCGCAATGCCGCCGCGCGACATTGGGACAACGGAGGTCTGCGCCCCCTGCACTCGATTTCGCCCCTTCCCCATGCTAGGAAATCGCCGAGGAAACTGGTCGGGTTTACCGGAAAATGGCGGAATTGAGCGAAGTCGCCGGTTCGGCGACGCGATGGCGCGATACGAAGGTGATCAGCCTTGTGGGCGCGGCTCATTTCATGAGCCATGTCTACGTCATCATGCTGCCGCCGCTGTTCATCTTCGCGCGCGCCGAATACGGCGTCAGCTTCGCGGAGCTGGGCGTCGCCATGGCGGTCTCCGGCTTCTTGTCGGCGACCTTGCAGACACCGGCCGGCTTCATCGTCGACCGCATCGGCTCGGGCACGCTGTTGATCGCGGGGCTGGTCTTGAGCGGCACGGGCTGCGCGATCATCGGTCTCGTTCCCGCCTATTGGGCGCTCATTCTCGGCTTTGCCTGCCTCGGCCTCGCCAACACGGTCTATCACCCGGCCGACTATGCGATCCTGTCGCATGGCGTCTCCGCGCCGCGCATGGCGCAAGCCTATTCGATTCACACCTTCCTCGGCATGGCCGGACAGGCGCTGACGCCGGTCTTCATGCTCGCGATGGCGAATCTCTTGGGCTGGCGCAGCGGCTTTCTCGGCATCGCCATCATCACCTATGTCGTCGCGCTGGTGCTGCTGCTGCTCAAGGGCGCGCTGTCGGATCGCCGCGCAAGCCCGGCGCCGAAGGAGGGCGCCGCGGCCAAGAGCGAGCCCGGCGGCTGGAAGGTGCTCCTCTCCGGGCCGATCCTGCGCAGCTTCGTGTTCTTCGCCTTCCTCACCATGACCGGCAACGCGCTCTCGAACTTCTCGATCGTGGGGCTGGGCGCGCTGCATGGCACGCCGATCGCCGAGGCCAATATCGCCTTGACGGCCTTCCTCATCTTCAACGCGCTGGGCGTGCTCTCGGGCGGGATCATCGCCGACCGGTTTAAGAACCCGCTGCGCATCGCGACGCTGGGCCTCGCGGCGAGCGGCGTCGCGATTCTGGTTTTGGCGTTCATCGGCTTCAGCGCTGCAGCGCTCTTCGCGATGATGGCGCTCATCGGTCTCCTCAACGGCATCATCATGCCGTCGCGCGACCTGATCGTCCGCGCGGTCACGCCGCCGGGGTCCTTCGGCCTCGTCTTCGGCTTCGTCAGCACCGGCTTCTCGGTCTCGGCGGTGATCGCGCCGCCGCTCTATGGTTGGCTGATGGACCGGGGCGAGCCGCGACTCATCTTCATCTGCGCCGCCGCCTTCACCGCCCTGTCGCTGTTGATGGCGAACACGGCGCGCGCGAAATGAGCCGCGACCCGAGCTGCGCGGCCTTCGCGCCGGCGCGGCGCCGGTAAGACTTCGCCGCAGATCGAAGCGCGTTGACAGTCTCACCCGTCGAGCTCGCCTGGCTGGCCGCTGCGATCGCGGTTGCCGGGGTCGTCACCGGCCTGCTCGCCGGCGTGTTCGGCATTGGCGGCGGCGCCATCATCGTGCCCGTCCTCTACGAGATGTTCCACATCCTCGCCGTGCCGGATGCGGTGCGCATGCAGCTTTGCGTCGGCACGTCGCTCGCGATCATCGTGCCGACGGCGATCCGCTCTTATCGCGCGCATCGCGCCAAGGGCTTCGTCCTGCGCGAGGTGATGCGCTCTTGGGCCGCGCCTTCGGTCGCAGGCGTCGCCTTGGGCGCGCTCATCGCGGCCTTCGCGCCCTCGGCAGTGTTCAAGATCGCCTTCGTCGTGATCGCCGGCACGATCGCGATCAAGCTGCTGTTCGGCCGCGAGAACTGGATCATCGCCGACGACTTGCCGCGCGGGGCGGGCTTGGGCGCCTACGGCTTCGTCGTCGGGCTCGGTTCATCGCTGATGGGAATCAGCGGCGGATCGATCACGACGCTGATCCTCACCCTCCATCGCAAGCCGATCCACAACGCGGTGGCGACCGCCTCGGGCGTCGGCGTGCCGATCACGATTGCCGGCACGATTGGCTACGCTCTCGCGGGTTTGCCGCATCAGGCGCTGGTGCCGCCGTTTTCCCTCGGCTTCGTATCGGCAATCGGATTCGTGCTGATCGCGCCGATTTCAAGCTCTGTCGCGCCTGTGGGTGCGCGGCTCGCGCATGCGCTGCCGCGGCGCAGCCTCGAAATCGCTTTCGGAGTGTTCTTGCTGCTCGCCTCGGCTCGGTTCCTCGCAGACCTCGCTTAGCTTTTGCCCGCGCCGGCCATCAGCACGGCCTCGATCACGTGATGGGCGATGGCGTAAATCCCAGCGTCGTTGCTTCGCCGCGGCCCGGCGACGTTGAGCGTCGCGCCCTCAAGACCCGAGAGCCACGCGAGAATTCGCGCCGCCGCGGCATCGCTCGGCACCGCCGCGAGATCGATATGGAGGCATGGCTTTGCCTGCTCGCGGGCGAGACGCTCGGTCAGCGCCGAGCCGCCGCCAAGCGGACCGCGCGAGAGAATCAGCGTTGCGTCCGCATCGCGCACATTCCACTCGGTCCGTTGCGCGGGATTGGAACTCCTCGCCTCTCGCACGGGATAGTGCGGCGCGATCACGCCGTCTTCATTGAAACGCCCGCGCGGCACCCATCCGCCGCAGGGAACGCCGATTGCCAGAGCCGCGTCGAGAGCCGCCATGTCGACGCCGGTCTGACCGCCGGAGACGACGCGCGCGATCCGCATCGGCGCGCGCCGCCCCGGCGCTTCCTCAGGCGGCGCTGCGGGTCCCGCGATCGAGCAGCCCCGCACGCATGAGCGCGGCACGGATGCGCTCGATCTCGGCTTGCGACAGCTTCGCGAGGGGCGGGCGCACCACCGCGCGCGGCAGCTTGCCCATCAGCACGAGCGCCTCTTTCATACGATTGTGCATATCGACGAAGGGATCGGCGTAGAACACCTCGGCCGTCGGATAGATGCGATCGTTGAGGCGGCGCGCCTCGGCGAGATCGTTGGCCTGAACCGCGCGGAAGAGCCGCGCCTGGAGGTCGGCGATGACGCTCCCCGAGCCCGACAGCAGCCCCTTGCAGCCAAGGACCAGCGAGCTGAACAGCCACGAGCTGTTCGTGCTGAGCACGTTGATCGGCGGATCGAGGCTCTGCAGTGCGCGGATGTTGCGCTCATGCAGCGGCACTTGCGGCGTCCAATCCTTGATCGCGCGAATCGTCGGCACGGCCGCGACGAGCTTCAACAGCGTATCGAGCGGATAGCCCTGGCCGCCCGCGAGCGGATATTCGAACACGATGATCGGCAGGTCCGAAGCGTCGGCGATGCGCTTGAAATGCGCGATCGCCATGTCGGGCCGCTGACCGAGGGTGAAGGGCCCCGGCGGGAAAACCAGCAGCGCCGAGGCCCCGCCCTCTTGCGCCATGCGCGCAAGCCGCGCCGCCTCGAGACTGCCTTCGGCATAGATGCCGTTGACGATCGGCAGCCGCGCGCCGACGACCTCATCGGTGATGGCAAGGACGCGGCGCTGCTCGTCGAAGCTGCACGAGCCGACCTCGGAGGCATGGGCGTTGACAGTGATCGCGGCGATCCCCGGCACGGCCGCCACATCGGCGAGATGCCGGCGGAAGGCGGCCTCGTCGATCGAAAGATCCTCGTGAAACGGCAGCAAACACGCCGGGATCACCCCTTCGGGGACGAAAGTCGCATGTCTTGGCATGGCGTGCTCCTTAACGGGTCTCGCGTTATCTTAGCATGCCCGGGGCCGGGGCCCGCCACCCCCTCCACAGCGCGTTAGGCGAGCCCGGACCATCACAAGGCTGGCATCCGACCCATGTAATCAGCTATTTACCCTTCCCGGGACATACTCGCGCCTTGCTTGCATGCCGGAGAAAGAAAAGATGAAATCGATGACGAAGCCCGCTGTCCTTCTTGCCGTTGCCGCTCTCGCCCTGAGCTTCGGCGTCCGCAGCGCCGCAGCCGAGAGCGGCGAGGACGTCTTCACCGACAATTGCTCGGTCTGCCATTCGCCCCAATCCGGCGTCGACAAACAAGGACCGTCGCTCTTCGGCATCATTGGCCGCAAGGCGGGCGCCGAACCCGGTTACCTCTATACGCCGGCGACCAAAAATTCCGGCATCACCTGGGACGCGGCGAATCTCGATAAATACATCACCAATCCGCAGGGCGTGGTCCCGGGCACCAAGATGCTCTTCCCCGGGCTGAAGAGCGCCGATGACCGCAAGGCCCTGATCGGCTATCTCCAAACGCTGCATTGACCGCCGCGGCGCCGAATGCCGGCGCCTTGGCTCAAACCGCTTTCGTCAAACCGGCAAAGGCCATGGTGACGATGCCGCGGCGTGCGATTGCGTTTGCCACCGCCGGATCGATCAGCGCTTCGAACTCGGCCTCGCTTGAATAGCGCTCGGGATAGGCCGGGACCGGCCGCGTCGCCGGATGGAAATAAATCTCCGACACGCCGTCGGGCAACGTCTCGAGATAGCGCTGCACCCGTTCCCCCGTCATGGCGCCGCTATCGGCGAGACCGAGAATCTGGTCGTTATGCGCAATGCGCGCGACGTCGAGGCGTCGCCGGAGCCGCAAGGCGAACTGCGCCTCGATCGCGGCCATGCCGAACCGCGCGCGCCGCCGGCCGCCGGCCGCTATCGCCGCCCGTTGCGCCTCGAAGGGAACGCGCACCGCCGTGATGCCGAACACGGGCGCGAGTTCGATCAGGATGCGCTGCACGACGGGATGAAGGTGGAAATGGTGATGCGCGTTGACGTGGTCGAGGGTCAAGCCCGTCCGGCGAAAGGCCTCGAGCTGCGCGCGAATCTCGGCAGCAGCCTGGAGCCGCGCGCGCGGGCGGGCGAAGATCCGAACGCCCGCCGCAAGCACATCGCTTGGAAACCGTCCGCGACCATCGACGAGGTCGGGGATCTCATCGGGCGGCAAGATCGGCGACCCGTCGACGAGCACGAGATGAAGCCCGACACCGAGACGCGGCAGACGCCTCGCGCGCGCGACCGCATCGGCCGCCGCCGCGCCCGCCACCATGAGGCTCGCCGCCGTCAGCACGCCGCTTGCGTGACCGGTCTCGACCGCCTCATTGACCGCGAGGTCGAGGCCGAAATCATCCGCCGTGATGATGAGCTTCTTCAAAGACCTGCTCGTGCCGCCATGACATCGCGGCCACTCTAGCCGCGCCCTCAACGCCGAGGCCAGCCGCAAGCGACACAAGTGACGCCGCGACGGCGCGCGGTTGCGGCGGCTGCCCCTACGCGCTATGCTCGCCGCCATCGCAGGAGGCGGATTTCCATGGCCAAGAGCAACACGATTCAGATCAAGCTCGTGAGCACGGCGGATACCGGCTACTTCTATGTCACCAAGAAGAATCCGCGCGCCAAGACGGAAAAGCTCGAGCTCAAGAAATACGATCCGGTCGCGCGCAAGCACGTCGTCTTCAAGGAAGGCAAGATAAAATAACCGGCGCCCTGCGCCCGCGCACCCAAAGCCGCTCGCTCCGAGCGGCTTTGTCGTTTTCGGGGGCCTGTCCTTAGCGGTTCGAGGCCGCGACCGCGGAGACGCCGGCTTGGCCGCCGGCGAGCGAGCCGGGCGCCGGGGCATCGGCATCGGCGACACGCAAGCAATTGCGTCCCGCGCCCTTGGCCGCGTAAAGCGCCTCGTCGGCGCGGCGCAACAGGCTCGCCGGGGTCTCGCCGCTGCCGCGCGTCATGGCGACGCCGACGCTGATCGTGATCGGCAGCGCGACGCGCGGCTCGCCAACCTCGAACGGCTTCTCGGCGATGACGCTGCGCAGCCGCTCGGCGACCACGAGCGCGACCGGGAGCGGCGTCTCCGGCATCACGACCACGAATTCCTCGCCGCCATAGCGCGCGACGAGATCGAAGCCGCGCACATGGCGCAGCACGCGGCTCGCGACTTCCTTCAACACCGCATCGCCGGCGGCGTGACCATGGGTGTCGTTGACGCGCTTGAACCAGTCGATATCGAAGAGCAGCAGCGCCGGGCCTTGCGCGTGCTGTGGACCGTCGCCGATGCCGGCGAACAGCCCGTCGAGATGCGCCGCGAGATAGCGCCGGTTGTAAAGCCCGGTGAGCCCGTCGGTCAGCGCGAGCGCGAGGCTCTTCTGGTAATTCTCCTGGAGCCGATCCTGGAGCCGCTTGCGCCGGATCTGGGTGCGTGCGCGCGCCACCAGCTCGTTGCGGTCGAGCGGACGCACGATGTAGTCGGTGGCGCCGAGGTCGAGCCCCTTGGCGAGCCGCGGCAGATCGTCGGGATCGCCGATCAGCAGGATCGGCACCAGCCGGCTCGCCTCGTTGGCGCGCAGCTGCGAGACGACGCGGAGCGCGTCGACCTTGCCCGGCATGCTCAGGATGACGAGATCGATGCTGGCGTCGCAGGCCGCGATCAGCTCCTCCGGCTCGGCCGGGCAGACCACGTCGTTGGAAAGCGGGGCGAGGATTTCGGTGATGCGCGCGCTGCCGAAGGGATTCGATTCCCACAGCAGGACGCGCGCCGGCGCGTTGTTCTCTTGCGGCGGCTCGCCCTCGATCAGCGAGGTGAAGCGGCCGCAGACATCCTCGCGGTGGCGCCATTCCTCCATCATGCGGCGCAGCCGCACGAGCGAGCGCACCCGCGCGAACAGCGCGGTATCGTTGACGGGCTTGGTGAGGAAGTCGTCGACCCCGGCTTCGAGGCCGCGCAAACGATCGGCGGGTTCGGACAGCGCCGTCACCATGACGACGGGGATGTCGGCGGTGCGCGGATCGGCCTTGAGCCGGCGGCAGGTCTCGAACCCGTCCATGCGCGGCATCATCACGTCGAGGAGAATGAGATCGGGATGCTCTTTGTTGGCAAGCTCCAGCGCCGCCATGCCGTCGCTCGCGCACAAAACCTGATAGTACTCGCTCGAGAGCTTCGCCTCGAGCACCTTGACGTTCACATCGACATCATCAACGACGAGTATGCGCGCGGACATCCATCAACCTTGTTCGAGTTCAGGCACAAAAGCGCGCGACGGTTTGAAGGAAATTGGCAACGGAGATCGGCTTCGCGATATAGCCCTCGCAGCCGCCCTCGCGGATCTTCTCCTCGTCACCTTTCATCGCGAAAGCCGTGACCGCGATGATCGGGATCGCCCTCAAATCGTCGTCTTCCTTGATCCACTTCGTGACCTCGAGGCCGGAGACCTCGGGAAGCTGAATGTCCATGAGAATGAGATCGGGACGGTGCTGGCGCGCCAGTTGCAGCGCCTCCATGCCGTCCTTGGTTTGGAGAATTTCGTAGCCGTGCGCCTCCAGGAGATCGTGGAAGAGCTTCATGTTCAAGTCGTTGTCTTCGACGATCAATACACGCTTCGCCATCATTGGATCCTTGCCGGCCGCGCGCGGGAGAATGGCGGCAGGCCATTCTAAGGTCCTAGGGGTTAAGAGAGCCTCGACTCTCGGCACCCCATACTAAAACCCACCCTCGCCTCATAGCTATAGGTTGGTTAATCTTAAGATAAGCTTAAATGAGGGAGGAGCGGCGCAAGGCGGATGCGCATCGGCATCGATCTCGGCGGCAGCAAGATCGAGGTGGCGGCGCTCGACCGCGACGGGTCGATTCGCTTGCGCCGCCGCGTTCCGACGCCGGCCGGCGACTATGCCGCGACCATCGCCGCGCTGAAAGGCCTCATCGAGTCGAGCGAAGCCGAGCTCGGCATGCGGGCCAGCGTCGGCATCGCCATTCCGGGCGCCGTCTCGCCGGCGACGGGACTCGTCAAAAACGCCAATTCGACTTGTCTCATCGGCCGGCCCTTCGATCGCGACGTCGCGGCGGCGCTCGGCCGCCCGGTGCGATTGGCCAATGACGCCAACTGCTTTGCCCTGAGCGAGGCGCGCGATGGCGCGGCGCAAGGAGCACGACTCGTCTTTGGGGTTATTCTCGGAACCGGGGTCGGCGGCGGCCTGGTCGTCGGCGGGCAGGTCCTGACCGGCGCCAACGCCATCGCCGGCGAATGGGGCCACTCGCCCCTGCCCTGGCCGCAGGATGAGGAGCGGCCCGGCCCGCTCTGCTATTGCGGCAAGCACGGCTGCATCGAGGCGTTCCTGTCAGGCCCGAGCCTTCTACGCGATCATCGCGCGGCAACCGGCGAGGTACTTGAGCCGGCAGCGATCGCGGCGCATGCCGCCGCGGGCGAGGCTGCGGCGAGCGCCACCCTCGCGCGCTACGCGGACCGGCTGGCGCGCGGCCTTGCGACGGTGATCAACCTCGTCGATCCCGATGTCATCGTGCTTGGTGGCGGATTGGGGCAGATCGGCGAGCTCTATCGCACGGTACCGGAGCGCTGGGGCGCCTATGTCTTCTCGGACGCGGTCGCAACCAAGCTGCGGCCGCCGCGCTGGGGCGATTCGAGCGGCGTG
>DATEKH010000097.1:0-2673 GCA_035277525.1 Allostellaceae bacterium | reverse complement strand
TTCGATGCGGCGAAAGCCGCGGCGACGCGCAAGGATTTGCCCGCGGAGCTCCAAGGCAAGCTCGATGCGATCGCCGATCAGACGGTGACGATCGGCGCCTGGCCTTCGGGCACGCATATCTGCGAGGTGGAGGTCGATCCGGATACCGGCGTGGTCGAGATCGTGCGCTGGAGCGGCGCCGACGATGTCGGTCGCGCGATCAATCCGCTGATCCTCCACGGCCAGACCCATGGCGCGGCGGCGCAGGGCATCGGTCAGGCGCTGCTGGAGCTGTGCTATTTCGATCGCGCGAGCGCGCAGAACATGGCGGCCTCCTTCATGGATTACGCCATCCCGCGCGCCGATGTGCTGCCGTCCTTCAATTGCGAGTTGATTGAAGTGCCGGCGACGAGCCACAAATACGGTATAAGGCCCGGCGGCGAGGGCGGCACCACGCCGGCCTTGGCCGCGACCATCAACGCGGTGGTCGACGCGCTCTCGGAATTCGGCGTCCGCCATGTCGAGATGCCGGCGACGCCCGAGCGCGTCTGGCGCGCGATCCAAGAGGCGAAGGCGAGGCGGTAGAGGCAGCTTCCTGTCGCGATGCAGGATTCCAGATTATGCGGGCGCAGCTGCAAATCGGTCCTGCGTCCCTCGACTTCGCTCGGGATGAGGAAGATTGGGATATGGCATTAAGAAGGATATGGCGTTAAGAAAAGCGCCTCATCCCGAGCGCGAGGTTGAGCGGAGCGAAGCCGAGCAGTCGAGGGACGCACGGCCGATGTCCAGCGTCCCTACATTCACCGGGACGACCATCTCATGTATTCGATAACGCCACCCCCATTGCCTGCGCGATCGCGTCAATATCGTGGTCGCTGATCGCGAAAAGGCCGAAGCGCAGCTGATAGCCCCAATTGCGTCGGCCCTTGGTGAAGTCGAGGGTTTCGAGCAAGGGCGCGATCGGCGTTTCCTGTCGCGACGTCCATTCCACGTCGCGGCGGAAAGGCTTGAAGTCCTCGTTCATCGTCATCTGATAGGGCTCGCCCGCGCGCACGATGCCGATGAGGATAAAGGCCTGGCACTTGTCCTTGCCGCCCATCGTCACGGTCGGCGCATAGGCCGCGACGCGGTCGCCCGGCGCGATGCGCTTCAAGGGCGCGAGCTTGCCATGCGAGACCTGGATGAAGCCGCCTTCGCCGCCGCGCCGCGCATGATCGGCGGAGGCGACCGCCACCCAGTTCTTCTGCGGCATGGCCGCGCGCGGCGCCCGAATTACCGCGCCGTCCGCAGCGCCCGCCACACCTTCTCGGAGGTCGCGGGCAGCTCGATATAGGGCGCGCCGATGCGGTGGAGTGCGTCATTGACCGCGTTCATCACCGCGGGCAGCGCGCCGATCGTGCCGGCTTCGCCCACGCCCTTGACGCCCAGGGGATTGCGCGGCGTCGGCGAGCAATTGTTGCCCAAGACGAAATCGCAGAAATCATCGGCGCGCGGCATGCAATAATCCTGGAACGAGCCGCTGAGGAGCTGGCCGCTCGCGGTGTCGTAGACGATGTCCTCCATCAGCGCCTGGCCGATACCCTGGACGATGCCGCCCTGGATCTGGCCTTCGCAGACCAGGGGGTTGAGCACGCGGCCGACATCGTCGACAGCGGCATAGCGCGTCAGCGCGACCTTGCCGGTCTCCGCGTCGATTTCGACCTCGCAGATGTGCGCGCCTGAAGGGAAGGTCGCGGCGTTGGGCGGCCCGTAATTGGCGTTCTCGGCGAAGCCCAGCTCGATGTCGTTGGGGAGACGCCCCCATTCGAAGGAATGCTTGGCGACTGCGCCGAGCGACACCGAGCGGTCGGTGCCGGCGATGGTGAATTTGCCGTTCTCGAAGGCGATGTCGCTGACCGCTGCCTCGAGCATATGGGCCGCGACCTTCTTGCCTTTCTCGATGAGCTTATCCGCCGCCACCGTGATCGCGCCGCCGGCAAGGATCGCCGAGCGCGAGCCGAAGGTGCCGACGCCGATCGGCACGAGATCGGTGTCGCCATATTCGTAGCGTATGAGATCCGCGTCGATGCCGAGCTTGTCGGAGAGCACCTGCTTGAAGGTCGTGGCGTGGCCTTGGCCGTGATCCATGCTGCCGGTGATGAGCGTGACCGCGCCCGAGGGATCAAAGCGCACCTCGGCGAATTCGAAATCGCGCCCGCCCGTCGCCGCAACCGCGGTCGCAACGCCAAAGCCCAGAATCTTGCCGCGCTTTTTCGCGTCCGCGCGCCGCCGCTCGACGCCCGCCTCGTCGGCGAGTTCCAGGCAATCCTCGAGGTTTTTGAGGAAATCGCCCGAATCATAGGTCGCCTTGAGCGCCGTCGTATAGGGCATGGCGCTTGCCGGCACGGTGTTGCGGCGGCGCAGCTCGGCGGGCGTGATGCCCAGCTGATGCGCCGCCTTGTCGATGATGGTCTCGGTCACATAAAGCGGCTCGGGCCGGCCGCCGCCGCGATAGGGCGCGATCGTCATGGTGTTGGTGAGGATCGCCTTCACCTGCGCGTGGACGGCGGGCATGTGATAGGTGTTGATGAGGCAGTTGAGCGCCACGGTCAGAGGGATGGCCGGCCGGTCATTCGAGTAATAGGCGCCGATCGAGGCGTTGTTGCGCATCCTCAGCGCCAGGAACTTGCCGTCCTTGTCGAGCGCCAATTCGGT
>DATEKH010000096.1:0-29320 GCA_035277525.1 Allostellaceae bacterium | reverse complement strand
GGCTCGGGCGGCGCGAGCGGCCGGGCCGGACCTGGCGGCGCATCGATCGCCGCCTGCCAATGGAGCGGCGCGACGTCGCGCGCAAGCGCGCCTTCGAGTCCGGCCGCGCGCAACAGCGTCTCGAGCCGGAGCAGCCACCGGGAGGGCACGGTCGGCGTGCCTTCGACGCGGGCCGCGCGGGTCATCACGACCTCCTGCGCGCCCAGCGCCAGCGCGAAATCGAGCGCGGCAACGCCGATGCGGCGCTCCGGTGGCGGCAGGCCAAAGGCCTCGCGCATCGGGCGCGACAGCCAGGGATCGCCGGGCGACGCAGCCGGCCATACGCCCTCATTGAGGCTGCCCAGAACGATCAGATCGGCGTGCTGGAGGCGCGCTTCGAGCAAGCCCCAGATGAACAGGCGCGGGTGGCGGCCATAGGGTGGCCGCACCATGGGACCCGACAAAAGCGCCTCGAACAGCGCCGGATATTCCGCCCCGGACAGCGTCGGGAAATTGGCAGCGGCCTGAAGCAGCTCATTGAGGAACAGGGCGCCGGCCTCGCCTGCAGGCTCGCGCCAGAGCCGTGCAGCGCCCGCCTCCTCGGCGCTCGCGGCGAGGGCCTCGCAGGCTGCGATATGTGCGGACAGCAGCGCGGGCAAAGCGATTTGCGGCGCATCGAGTGCGACGAGCAGCGGACCTAGCGCGGTCTCGAGCCGCGCCACCAACGCCCGCAGCTCACCGGCGCGCTCGGGCAGGAGCTTGCGCAAACCTTCGATGCCCGGCTCGGGACGCGGACCGCGAAGAATTTCGACCTCGAGCCGCCGCACGCTGTCGCGAAAGCCGCCTGGCGCGAGCCCGGCCGCGGCCAGCGGGTGCTTCAAGGCGGCAAGCAGCGGCAGCGGCGCCAGGCGCTGCGCCGCGAGGTCGAGGACCAAGCGCAGAAACACGCCGGGCGGCGTCTTGTCGAGCGGCACGCCCGCCGAATCGTCGATGTCGATGTTCCAGCGCTTCAGCTCCGCCGCGACGCGGCGCGCGAGATCGCGGTCGGGCGTCACCAGCGCGGCGGTCGCGCCCGGCATCTCGAGGCGCTCGCGCAGCAACAGCGCGATGGTCACCGCTTCTTCCTGCGGCCCGGGGCAATCGATGCGGCGCAGCCCCTTCAAGGAGCCGCGCTCGATCAGGCCGACAAAGCGCCACCGGTGGCTCAGCTCGGCGGGCGCCAGCGCCTCGCCGACGAGCCTGCCGCGCGCGCTCGGCACAAAGCGGCCGACCCAAGGCTTCACCGCCGCCGGATCGAGCTCCAGCCGATCGAGAAAGCGGCTCATCAGATGCTGCGGGTGCGCCGGATCCTTGCGCACCTCTTCCCAGGCCGCGCCGTCGGCGAAGACATCAAGCCCGGGCAGAACGACCGCGCCGTGCGGCAGATGCGCGACGCATTCCATGAGATCGCCGACCGCGGGAATGCCGCCCGTCAATCCTGCGGCGATGATGGGACCAGCCGGCGCTTCGTTCCGCCAAGCCGCGATCTGTGCTGCCAGCATGCGGTTGCGCCACGCGCTCGGATCAAGGCAGCCAAGATCACCGAGCATTTTCGGCCAATGCTCGGTGATAATGGAGAGAAAGACGAGAATGTCCTGCCAATGCTGTGCGTACTGCGCCGGGACCAGCGCGGCGAGGTCGGCGAAATCGCGGTTCTCGGTCTGCACTTCGTCGAGAAAGCGCGCGAGCGAGGCGGCGAGCGGCGCAGCTTGGCCGAGCGGCAGGGCCTCACCCGAGCGGCCGAAAGCCTGAACGAGCTGCGTCAGCAGCAGCTGGCGGCGCAGCGGCGGCACGGCCGGCGGCAGATCGAAGCCGGCGCCGGCGGCGTCGCTTTCATCGCTGCGGAAAGCCAGCTCCTCCGGATCGAGATCGCCGACCGGGATCATTTTCGGCAGAAGCAGCGCCTCGCCGTTGCTCGCGCGCAAAAACGCCTCGCGCAAGCTGCGTGCGGCGCGCCGCGTCGGCAGCAGCACCGTCATACGGGCGAGCGCCAGCGGATCGCGATGAGCGCGGCGCATCAGCCCCGTCACCAAGGTGTCGAGAAAAGGCTTGTCGAACGGAATCGAATAGATCGCTGGCGGCATGGATCAGAGACGGGCGCCCGAGAAGCTCGGCGCGAGGGCTGGACTGATGTCCGATGCTACCCGATCTCTACCGCCACACGCCATGATGGCGCAGACGCTCTTCGCTGGCAGCCAAGCCTTGCGGAGTTCCGACATGGAACCACTCGCCATCATGGATGATGGCCTCGAGGCGGCCAGCCTCGATCGCCCGGTTCCATAGCGGATTGAGCGAGAACGCTCCCGTCGGCGCCGCATCGAAGAAGCGGCGGCTCAAAACCTCGATCCCGGCATAGAGATGGGGTGCCACTTCGCGCTCGGCGCGGCGCCGCAGCCGCCCCAGCGGATCGACCACGAAATCGCCCGGCCCGTCGTAGCCAATCGCGGTCACGGTACGCTGCACGAGCAAAAGCGCATCGAGGCGCGCCGAATCCCAAGCGCGCGCGAGCCGCGTCAAGACCGGCACCTTGGCGTTGAGCCAGAAGACATCGGAATTGAGGACGAAGAACTCCTCCCCCAGCAGCGGCAAAGCCTGCTTGACGCCGCCACCGGTGTCGAGCAATTCGGGCTCGTGCGAGAGCGTGATCGCGATGTCGCGCCGGCCCTCTAAATGCGCGGCCATCATCTCGGCTTTGTAATGCGTGTTGATGACCACCCGCTTGACCCCGGCCTCGACCAGCCGATCGATGACGTGATCGATGAGCGGACGACCGGCTAGAGGAATGAGCGGCTTCGGCGTGCGATCGGTGATCGGGCGCATGCGCGTGCCGAACCCGGCGGCGAGAACCATCGCGCTCTCGATCACGATGCCGCCTCCGGCTTCACCCGCGACGCGGGCGGAATGTTGCGATCGAGCCAGTCCTTCAGCGGCGCGAGCGCGGGGGTGTCGAGATCGCGGTCGAGCAGCCGCCACAGCCGCGGAATATGTGCGAGGTAGCGCGGCTTGCCGTCGCGCCGGTCGAGCCGCGTAAAAATGCCGATCACCTTGCAATGGCGCTGCGCGCCCAGCATGGCGAAGGAGGTGGTAAAGGCCTCGCGATCGAGATCGGGAAAGGCGGCGAGATAGCGATCGAGCATCGCGCCGACGAGCGCCGGCGCGATGTCGCGCCGCGAATCCTCGAGCAAGGAAACAAGATCGTAGCTGGTGGGTCCATGCACCGCGTCCTGGAAGTCGAGCAAGCCGCAGGCGGCGATGCCGTCGCGGTCCGCGATGCGCATCAGGTTGTCGACGTGGTAGTCGCGCAAAACGAGGCATTGCGGCGCGCGGCGGGCGCGCGGCAACAGGCCGCGCCACAGCTCGAGGTAGGCGTCGCGCAATTGGGACGACGTTGGCCGCCCGGTAACAGCGGGAAGATACCAATCGACCAGCAAGGCGGCCTCGTTGAGGAAACGGGCATCGTCGTACGGCGGCACATCAGCGCCGTTGGGCTTGAAACGGCGATGGAGCGCGATCAGCACATCGACCGCAAGCTCATAGAGCGCGGTCTCGTCGGCGCCCTTGGCGAGAAGCCGGGTGAAGGTGTCATCGCCGAAATCCTCGATCAAAAGCAGGCCCGCGGATTCATCGCTCGCGAAAATCGCCGGCGCGCTGAGACCGAGGTCGCGCAGCATGCCATCGACGGCGACGAAGGGCCGCACATCCTCTTGCGGCGGCGGCGCGTCCATCAGCAGGGCGGTTTCGCCTTTGCGGTCGAGCCG
The DNA here is from genome assembly GCA_035277525.1 of Allostellaceae bacterium. Classification (GTDB taxonomy): domain Bacteria; phylum Pseudomonadota; class Alphaproteobacteria; order ATCC43930; family CGMCC-115725; genus CAIKMD01. The sequence continues at coordinate 25,544 of DATEKH010000096.1, read as the reverse complement.
GACATAGCGCCGGAAGGATGCATCTCCGGCGAGCGCGACACGATCGGCGCCGCCCCAGCCCTGGGCGGCAAGGAACGCGGCGATTGCCGTTTCGCGATCAGCCACGCCGCAACCCGCCGATGCGCGCCGACCAGGACGACGGCGCCTCGATCAGCGCCCGTCGCTCGTCAGCTCCTCGTCCGAGCGCGAGCGTCACGCGGAGATGCTCGCGCGGCAGAAGCGGACCCAGCCGCTCGGGCCATTCGATGAGCGCGATTCCCTCGGCGAAAGCCTCCTCGATTCCAAGCTCATACGCATCGTCGGGCCTTTCCAGCCGATAGAGGTCGAAATGCCATAGCGCAGGCCCCGTAAGGGATTGGTAAATCTCGACCAGGGTGAAGGTCGGGCTCGGCACCTCGCCCGGATCGAGGCGGGCGCCGATGAAGGCCCGCGCGAAACTGGTCTTGCCGCTGCCCAATTCGCCGCTCAAGCCGATAACGTCGCCGCGCCGCGCGAGGCGGGCAAGATCGGCCGCCAGGACACCGGTCGCCGTCTCGTCTGGCAGATCGATGGCGAGAATCGTGGAGGTCGTCACCACGCCGTTTTAGGCGCTTTCGCCAAGCCGCCGCAAGCTTGCGGGCACGGCGCCGCCTCGGCATGGTAGGCGCGGCGCGGCGACAGGGAAGAGATCATGCCGGATGGCGTAGAGCGGACGGATGTGGCGATCATCGGCGCGGGGCCGGTCGGGCTGTTCGCGGTTTTCGAATGCGGCATGCTCGGGCTCAAATGCCACGTGCTCGACGCGCTCGCCGCGCCCGGCGGGCAATGCAGCGCGCTCTATCCCGAAAAACCGATCTACGACATTCCCGGCCATCCCGTGATCGACGCGGCTGCGCTCGTCCGCCGACTCGAACAGCAGGCAGCGCCGTTTACGCCGCATTACCATCTCGACCAGCGCGTCGAAGGCTTGAACCCGCTGCCGCGGGGCGGATTCCGCCTCGCGACCGCGCGCGGCCGCCTCATCGAGGCGCGCGCGGTGATCATCGCCGCGGGCGTCGGCGCGTTCGGGCCCAATCGGCCGCCGCTCGAAGGGATCGAGGATTACGAGGGGAAAAGCGTCTTCTATCTGGTGACGCGGCGCGAGGCCTTTCGCGGCCAGAGGGTCGTCATCGCGGGCGGCGGCGATAGCGCCGTCGACTGGGCGATCTCGCTCGCCGAGATCGCCGACCGGGTCCTTGTCGTGCACCGTCGCGCCAAGTTCCGGGCCGCGCCCGAATCGGCGGCGCGTCTCGAGGCGCTCGCGCGCGGCGGGCGGATCGATCTGGTCGTGCCCTATCAGCTGCACGGGCTCGAAGGAACCGCCGGCCGACTCAGCGCGGTGGTGGTCTCCGATCTCGACGGCGCGACCAAGACTCTGCCAGCCGACGTGCTGCTGCCGTTTTTCGGCTTGTCGATGGATCTGGGCCCGATCGCCGAATGGGGGCTCGGCCTGGATCATCACCACATCGCGGTCGCGCCCGCGACTTGCATGAGCTCGATAGAGGGCATTTTCGCGATCGGCGACATCGCGACCTATCCCGGCAAGCTGAAGCTCATTCTCTCAGGGTTTGCCGAAGCCGCGCTGGCGGCGCACGCGCTCTACCCGCTCGTTCGCCCGGGCGAAGCGCTGCATTTCGAATATTCGACCACCAAAGGCGTGCCAGGGCAGCCGGGCTAGAGCGGTATCCGCACGCGTTGAATCAACATTTTCTTTGTCGTCACCCGCGCCCCCGGGCACTTCGTCCCGGGGGTGTCCTGCGGGTCCATGGATTACCGGGACAATCCCGGTAATGACGGTAAGTGAGATGAACCAACTCGATCGGATTCAGCTCTAAAGGGACTTCAGATATTCGACCAGATCGTGCTGCTCCTCGGCACTCAGGGTCAGATGCTTGGCGCGGTTGTAATGGGCGACCACGTCGTCGAGCGTGGCAAAACGCCCGTCATGGTAGAAGCCGCCCTTGCTCCGTGCGAAGAGTCCGCGCAAGGGCGTGGTGCGATACCGGTCATCGGGCGCGCGGCTTGCCTGGAAATCGTCGATGCCGATCTCGCTCGCCCTATGCATCGGCCAGCCAGGCTCGCTGAAGAGCGGCGGCACATGACAGGAGGCGCATCGCGCTTTCCCGCCGAAGAGCGCCTTGCCGCGCTCCGCCGCCGCCGGATCGAAGGATCCCGCGGGCGGGGTCGGCGCCGGTATCGAGAGCTGGTAATACTGCAAGGCGGCGAGCTTGGCCGTCACCTTGTCGTTCGCAGTGTGGATGTGCCCGGCGTGCTGTCGGGCCGCGAGCGGGAATTTCTTCGCATCGTCAAGCCGCGGATCGAAGAAGTTGCCTTGGCCGTGCATCTGGGTAATGGCGACGTAAGCGTTCCAGTAGGGGACGCTGCCCCATCCCGTATAAGTGTGGAGATTCTGTCCGGCGAGGCCAAAGGCCGCGGGGATCAGCGTCGCCGCGTCCTTGCCGTCCGGCCGAGACGCCTTCAAGTCCTGGTTGATCTCGGCGTCGTACTTGCCGGGCCCCCAGCTCGCAAGCACTTTGAGCAGCGTCGCCTTGTCGACGCCGAGGTAATCCGTGAGCGGCTTCAGATTGGGAGCCGCCGAAACGATGGCGCCGACATTGAGATCGCGGTTGGGCCAGCCGTCGAGCCGCTTGCCGATGCCCGGCGCGAAGCTGTTGTCGACGGTCGAATGACAGAACGCGCAGGTGATGCCCATCGCGGTGATTTTGCCGGAAGCATCGAAGATGCCCTTCACCCCGACAACGGCGTTCGCCTTGAGCAGCGCGAGCGTCGTTGCGGGATCATCGAGGTCGACTTTGCCCGCCTTGAGCGCCTGAACCACGGGATCGGGTAGCGCGGCAGCATCGACTTTCAAGCCGAGCTCGAGTGCGGTCTTTGGGCTGACGCCCGGCCCGACGCCGCCGTTCTTGGCGCCGGCAATCGCTTCGTGCAGCTTCAGGGCATCGCCCCAGAAGGTTTCGCTGCCGAAGGTGTCGAAGCGAAAGATGTTCCGCCCTTCCGCAAGCAGCTGGGCTGAATTGGCCTCGATCTGCGAATCAAAGCCGGCCATCGGGGTTTTCGGGGGCTGCGCCGCTGATGCGGCCACCATGTCAGCCGGCCGCGAACAAGCGGAAAGCACCGCCACGACAGCGATCACTCCCAGCGGTAGGGGACGCGGTATCATCGGTCCGTTCCTCGCAGTTCTACGTTCTGACCAAGGCGCACTCACCCTGATGCATATGGCTAACACGGTGCGCCGCAGATGTAAGTTACCGCGGTAACAATCGACGAAACCGGAGAGATCAAAGCACCAGCACCCAGCGCCGGGTCGAGGCCTCAGTCGCCGTAGTTCTCGAGGGCTGGCAAATCGAGGACGATGTAGCCGCCGCGGGAATAGCCGACCAGCCCGCGACTGCGCAGGAAATTCATCGCGGTCGAAAGTCTTTCGCGCCTCACGGCGACCATCTGCGCGATCTCTTCCTGAGTCAGCAAAGTGGAAATTTCGGTGCCGTTTGCGGACTGGCGCCCGATCTGTGTGCCGAGGCGGAGCAGAACCTTGACCAGGCGATGGACCGTGTTGCTGAACGCGACCGAGCTGAGCTGTTCATAGGCGTCCGACAACGAGGCGCAAAAGACCTGTACGAGTTGCCGCAATACGTCTCGATCGCTTTGAACGATTTGGAGAACGTCGTCAAAAGGCACCGCTACAATCTGCGCACGCTCGAGCGCGACGGCGCGATCCCGGCGTGGATGCCCAGAGGCACACAGCTCTCCTACGACATCGCCGGTCTTGCGCACATCATAAATGAGCTCATGTCCGTGTTCGGTGACAGTGCCGATCTTTACGAACCCGTTTCGAATGAAGAACAGAGTCCGAGTCTCGTCCCCGATATCGTAAATGACCTGATCTTTTTCGAAGGTCGTGGCTGAGCGATCCCGTAACACGACATCGCAGAGCTTTCCTCGGAAGATTGTCGCCAACGCCGCGGAGAGCGGTGCCTGCGGTACCGACGGGGCGCTGATGGACACCATTGGAGAATGTTCCAGGTGAGTTACGCTAGCGTGGACCACGACCGGGTGGCATCAGCGGTATTGAAGTCGTTGCGCAGTTCGCGGGTCATGCAAAGCCGAGACGGGTACTCACGTCATTCCGTGTTTACGCGCCCTGATTTCGTCACTATCAGTCGCGGACGCGCAACAGAGTCAAGCCGGTCATCCGGCGCTCTTCCGTCGGCTTGGTAACATCATCGTGAGGTGTTCATCCGACAGGTCCCTCTCGCGCTTCCGCGCGAGTAGATCGTGAGTGCTTTGACGATGGATCTTCCATCTGGGGTAGATGACGCAAAGACTCGCTCAAGCGAGTTTGCGCCTAAGCCGTCACACGCGCGTTGGGGCGTGCCGCGATGGGGGCATCGAGCCAGCAGGTGACGGTCGTCCCGCGGCCGGGATTCGACTTGAGCTCGACGACGCCGCCATGGAGTTCGATCAAACTCTTGACCAAGGAAAGCCCGAGCCCGGCGCCCGATTGACGCGACTGCGAGCCGCCGCGCTCGAACTTCTCGAAGATGCGCTCTTGATCCTGCTCGGCGACGCCGACGCCGGTGTCGGAGACGACGAGAGCCACCCGATCGCCTTCGCGCCGCGCCGCGAGCGTGACCGAGCCGCCGCCAGGCGTGAATTTGAGCGCGTTCGAGACGAGGTTGAAAACCGCCTGCTTGAGCCGGCGCTCGTCGCCCGGGACGCTGCCGATATCGGCGGGACAATCGAAATCGAGCCGCAGCCCCTGGGCGCGGGCGCGCTCGCGCGCCAAGGTGATCACGCTCGACATCAGGGCGTGGACATCGACGGGCTCGCGATCGATCTCCAGATAGCCGGCTTCGATGGTCGCCAAATCGAGAATGTCGTTGATGAGCGACAAGAGCTGGCCCGAGCTCTCGAGAATCGACTGGGCATAGCCGGTCTGACGCGGATTGAGCTCGCCGAAATATTGATTGGCGAGAATTTCGGTGAAGCCGATGATCGCGTTGAGCGGCGTGCGCAGCTCGTAGGAGACATTGGCGATGAACTCGCTCTTCAGCCGATCGGCGGTCTCGAGCGCTTCGTTGCGTTCGCGCAGCGCGGTCTCGACGCGCGCCGAATCGGTGGTGTCGAGATAGCTCAGCAACACATTGCCGTCCGGCAGGGGCACCGTCACCGCCTGCAGCACCGAGCCGTCGCGACGTTCGAGCCGCGTGGTCGCCGGCTGATCGGCCGTGAGGCGCGTGACGATGCGGGCTTTGATCTCGGGCCAATCATGTCCATTGTCGAAGAAGCCGCGCAGCTTCTCGGCGATCTCGCTGACATGCGGCTCGCCCGCGAGGCTTTCCGGCGGAAGGTCCCAGAGCTTGGCATAGGCGGGATTCCAGAGTTTCAGCCGGCCGTCGCTGCCGAGCACCGCGATGCCTTCGTAGAGATGGTCGAGGGTCTCGCGCTGCACTTGGATGAGGGTGTTGTAGGAACGCTCCAGCGCGAGGCGGTCGGTCACGTCTTCATAGACGAAAATCAGACCGCCCAAGGGGTGCGGGCTGACAACCAGGCGCAGCGTGCGCTCGTCGGGCAGGTGCATCAACTCTTCATGCGGCGCGATCAGCGAGGTGAATTGCGCCAGCAATTGACGGCGGAAGGCTCTGAAGTCCGCGACCTCCGGCAAGCGGCGGCGCTCGCGCAACCGGTCCATCACCTCTTCGATGAGAGGGTGCGTGGCGAGCCAATCCTCTTCGAGTTGCCAGAGCTGGGCAAAAGCCGTGTTGACGAAAGCGAGCCGCCGATCGGCGCCGTAGATCGCGATCGCGACCGCGATCCGCTCCAGCACATTGGCATGGGCGGCGACATGGCGCTGCAATTCCGACTGCGCGGCTTCGAGCTCGGTTTGATCGCGGGCAAAGCCCAGCATCTCGCCGCCGGGAAAGGCGCCCGCCGGCGCAAGGCGCGCCTCGACGAGGTCGAGGAACCGGCGCGAGCCGTTGACCACGACATGGCGCGATTCCGACGCGAGTCCCGCGGTCTCGAGCGCCTTTTCCGCCAGGGCTCGGGCGGACGTGCCAGCCAATTCGCGGCCTTCGGATAAGGCCTTTTCGAGCGCCGCATCGACCGCTGCCGCGTAGGCGCGGTTGCCGTGGATCAGCTTCAGATCCGATTCCCGCCGCCGCCAGATCGGGAAAGGCAGCGCATCGATCAGCACGCCCAGCCCGTCGCGCTCGCGCTCGGCCGCGGCGCGCCCGTCGGCCTTCACGAACCATACGGCCTCGCCAAGGCTCGCGCCCGATGCCGCCAGCAGGCGGCGACCCGAGGCATCGACCGCGCGGCCGTCCCGCGCGAGCCGTGCCGTGAAATCGAAGGGCTTGCCTTCCTGGCGAAGCTCCTGCGCCGCGCGCTCGAGTTGGGCCGCGTCGACCGCGACAAAGCGTGCGGCCAGCGCCGTAAAATCGGTCACCGGCTCCGCCAGTTCCGCAACGCCGCCCGGGATGAAGCTTTCCGCCCCGCGGCTTTGAAAGAGGTAGAGCGCGACCGGCCCCGCCGAGAGTGCCGCTTCGCGCGTCGCCAGCGCCGTTTCGAGGCGCGCCCGCGCGTCATTTGCTGCGGCACAGCGGCGGGCCTGGACCATGATCGCGGCGCCGCAGAGGATGACGATCGCGGCAATCAGCCCCGCTTCAACAAGCACGCCCGTCCCCCGTTTCGGCCATTCCAGGCCGATTATGGCGCGGTCCGCCGCTTCGCGCAGGAAAAAATCGCGGAAAATGGGCCGTCAGGCCAGCGCGTTGAAATCGTCGAGCAGGCTCGCGATCCGGCCGTCATCGAGCTGATCCATGATCGCGGCGGCGCGGCGCGCAGCCGCCGCGAGATCGAGCGAGCGGACCCGCTGCTTCACCCGCGCGATATTCGCCGGCGCCATCGACAGCTCGGTGATGCCGAAGCCCAAGAGCAGCGCGGTGTAGCGCGGATCGCCCGCCATCTCGCCGCACAGGCAAACCGGCTTGCGCGCCCGCAGCGCGGCCTGGACCGCGAATTGGATGAGCCGCAGCACAGCGGGGTGAAGCGGGTTGTAGAGATCGGCAACGGCCTCGTCGCCGCGATCGATCGCGAGCGTGTATTGGATGAGGTCGTTGGTGCCGATCGAGAAGAAATCGGCCGAGGCGGCAAGCGCGTCGGCGGCAAGCGCCGCGCCCGGGATCTCGATCATCACGCCGAGCGGCGGCAATTGCCGCGGCAGCTTCACGCCGCGGCGCTTCAAGCGGCGCACGACCTGCGCAACCGCGTCGCGGACCCGCTTCAGCTCGCTGACGCTCGAGACCATTGGCAAGAGAATGCGCACCGGTCCCAGCGCGGCGGCGCGCAGGATCGCCGCCAGCTGGCTGTCGAGCAAGCGGCGCTCCTTCAAGGAGAGCCGGATCGCTCTGAGGCCGAGCGCCGGGTTGGCGGCATCAACCGGCAGCATCTTCGCCAGGGGAGCGGCCAGCTTGTCGCCGCCGATGTCGAGCGTGCGGATGGTGACGGGTTTGCCGGCCATGCCGCGCACCAGATCGGCATAGGCCGCGTATTGCTCGTCCTCGCTCGGCAGATCCTCGCGATTCATGTAGAGGAACTCGGTGCGCAGCAGCCCGATACCCTCGGCGCCGGCCTCGTTCGCCTGCTCGAGCTCGCGTGGCAACTCGAGATTGGCCTGAAGCACGATGTTGGTGCCGTCGCGGGTTACGGCCGGCACGCGCCGCAAGCGGTGCAGCTGGCGCACTTCGCGGGCGAATTCCTCGCTCTTGGCCTCATAGCGCGCCACCGTCGCCGGCGAGGGATTGAGCACGATGACGCCCTCGCTGCCGTCGACCACCACCGCGTCGCCGGATTCGACCTGCTCCAGCAATCCGCCGACTCCCAGCACCGCCGGCAGGTTGAGAGCCCGCGCCATGATCGCGGTGTGGCTTTCGGCGCCGCCCAGGACGGTCGCAAATCCCACGATCCGCTGCGGATCCATGAGTGCGGTGTCGGCGGGCGTCAGCTCTTCCGCAAGAATGATCGTGCCGTGCGGCAACCGTTGGATCGAGGCAAAGGGCGTCTTTGTCAGATTGCGCACGAGGCGCGCGCCGACGACCCGGACATCTTCGATGCGCGCCGCGAGATAGGCGTCGCCCATATCGGCAAAGCTGCTCGCCACCTGCGCGATCTCGTCGCGCACCGCGCTTTCGGCGTTGATCTGGTTCGACCGGATGCGATGTTCCACGCCGCGCACGAGGCGCGAATTGGCGAGCATGTGGAGATGCGCATCGAGCAGGTAGCCGGCTTCCTCCTTGGCGGTGCCGGGCAGGCCCTCGGCCTTGGTCTTGAGCTTGCGCAGCTGCTTGATTGAGAGCGCGACCGTGGCGGCAAAGCGCTGCAGCTCGGCGTCGACATCGCCCTCCTCGAGCCGGTATTCGGGAACCGCGACGTTGTCGTCGTTGACGAAGGCCACCCCGATGGCGATGCCAGGCGAGATGCCGAGCCCTTCGAGGCGGTGCTCGGTCTTCATCAGGGTCACGACTCGTCGAAGCCGCCGCCGACAAGCTTCGTTAAGGCCGCCACGGCCCGCGCGGCATCGGGGCCGGTTGCGCTGATTTGCAGCTCGGTGCCGGGCCCCGCGGCGAGCATCATCAGCCCCATGATGGAGCGCCCGGAGACCGATGTTCCGTTCTTCGCCACGGTGACCTCCGCGTCGAACTCGAACGCGAGTTTCACGAACCGCGCCGCGGCGCGCGCATGCAGGCCGCGACGATTGCAGATGACCGCTCTTCCGTGAGCCGTGCCGGCGCCCCCCGGCGCCGAAGGCCCCTCCGTCATCAGCGCGCGTCAGCGAGCAATTGCGACGCGACGTTGATGTATTTGCGCCCCGCCTCCTGCGCCCCGCGAACGGCCGCAGCCAGCGTTTCCGTCTCCCTTAATCCGGCGAGCTTGATCAGCATCGGCAGGTTGATGCCGGCAATCACCTCGACTTTCGACTTGTCCATCACCGAGATCGCGAGGTTGGACGGCGTGCCGCCGAACATGTCGGTCAAAAGCACAACGCCTCGGCCGGCATCGACCTCGGCGATCGCGCGCAGGATGTCCTGGCGTCGGCGCTCCATATCGTCCTCGGGCCCGATGCAGACCGCAGCGATGTTGCGTTGCGGGCCGACGACATGCTCGAGCGCGGCCACGAACTCCGCCGCCAGTCTGCCATGGGTGACGAGTACCATTCCAATCATGCGACATCCTTCACAGCAGCGTCGCGCGCGGCGGCGCGGGAAGATTCGGGACCGGAGGTTCCGAGATCGAGATCGCGATGCGCGACTGCGACCCGGCGTCCCGTCTGGCGGAGCCAGGCGGCGAGCCGCTCGGTCACATAGACCGAGCGGTGCCGGCCGCCGGTGCAGCCGATCGCGATGGTGAGATAGCTTTTGCCCTCGCGCTCGTAGCGCGGCAGCAATTTGCCGAGCCAGGCGCAGAACTCGTCGAACAGCGCGTTGAAGTCGGGATCGGCGGCGATGTAATCGCCGACCGCGCGATCCTTTCCTGTCAGCGGCTGCAACGCGGGAACATAATGCGGATTGTTGAGGAAACGGACGTCCAGGACGATATCGGCGTCGCGCGGCAGGCCGCGGCGGTAGGAAAAGGAGGTGACGAAGATGCTGAAGACGGCCGCCCCCGCGATGGCGAAGTGGCCTTGCAGGACGCGCTTTAGGTCGTGCTGCGTCATCAGAGAGGTGTCGATCATGATATCAGCGCGGTCGCGGAGCGGACGGACGCGCTCGCGCTCAAGCTTAATGCCGTCGGCGACCGGCCGTTCCATCGCCAGCGGATGCCGGCGGCGGGTTTCCGTGTAGCGGCGCTCGAGCCGGTCGTCGTCGCAATCGAGAAACACGATGTGCAGATCGAGATGGCGTTCGGCGGCGAGACGGTCGAGCGCCTGGACGAGAGCCGGAACCGCGAAATCGCGGGTGCGGACGTCGACCCCGACCGCGAGCGGAACATGGCTCGACGACGGCGCCACGAGGTTGGGGAGAAGGGTCAGCGGCAGATTGTCGACCGCCTCGTAGCCCATATCCTCGAGCGCCTTTAGCGCGGTTGAGCGCCCGGCGCCGGACATGCCCGTGATCACGAGAAGCCGTTCGACGGCGCCCGGACGCGGATCGCTCATCGCACCCCCAGCGGCACCGTGCGTAGCGCCAGGCGCAACTTCGCCGCGACCGAGGCCTCGAACGGTGCCAGCGCCAGCCGCGGCACGCTGCGCCCGAGCAAGGTGCAGGCGCTGGGCTCGGGCATGCGCTCGATTTCGGCCGAGGAAACGAGGTCGACCACCATGCGCAAGGGAGCCGAGGCAACGCAGGGAACGCGCAACAGACCGATGCCGCGCGCTTCGATCTGCCCGGCAATGGTCGCCGGCGCGCTCATGGCAATGTCGCCATCCTCGAGACGCAGCTCAGTCTGGTCGTCGGCCACGAGCTGGGCGCCAGAGTCAATGAGCCGCAAAGCAAGATCCGATTTTCCGCACCCGGAGGGTCCGCGCAGCAGCACGCCGTCGCCGTCGAGCGCCACTGACGTTCCATGGACCCGAATCATGGGCGCTCTAGTGCGCCGCTCTTTCCTCAAAGTCAATTGGTTTGGCGGTGCAACATAAGGCAAAAAAGCACCGTTAATCACGGAGTTGGCAGGCCGGGCCGGATGATCCCAAGGATTCAGCGACCTTAGCGCGGGTTCTTGATATTCCCTGAATTATAGCGACGTTTTCAGTCGTTCAGTCGGAGAAATTCTCACGCGGCAGCTCGACCGTAAAGCAAGCGCCGACGACGGCGCCGGTTATGTCGCAGCAATTGGTCGCCCGGATGCTGCCGTGATGGGCCTCGACGATCTGTTTCGAGATCGCGAGACCGAGCCCCGAATGTCGGCCAAAAGCCTCGCCTGCCGGCCGCTCGGTGTAGAAGCGGCTGAAGATCTCGGCGAGCTTGCCCTCGGGCACCCCCGGCCCTTCGTCCTCGACCGTCACCCGCACGTGATCGCCGAGAGAGCGTGCGCGGACCGTGATGGTGCCGCTGGGCGGGCTGAAGGAAATCGCGTTGTCGATGAGGTTTCGGAACACGCGCACCAACTGGCTCTCGGTGCCGTAGACGGTGAGCTCCGCTCCTTTGTGCTTGCCAAGGTCGAGCACGAAATGCGGGGTCGGCTCGGGCCCGTCGGCATAGATTTCGATCAGGGCATTGAGGAGCCGGTCGAGCGGAACGAGCGCCGTCTCGTCCCGCGACAGCTCGGCATCGAGCCGCGACGCGTTCGAGATGTCGGTGATGAGCCGGTCGAGCCGATGCACGTCTTCGAGCACGACGGCGAGCAGACGGCGCTGCTTTTCCGGGTCACTGACGCGGGCCGCGGTTTCAACCGCGCTGCGCAGCGAAGTCAGCGGATTCTTGATTTCGTGTGCGACGTCGGCGGCGAAATGCTCGATGGCGTCCATGCGCAGCCACAGCGCGCTCGTCATCTCGCGAAGCGCGCCCGAGAGGTCGCCGATCTCGTCGCCGCGCTGCGTGAAGTCGGGGATCACGACCTGACGGCCTGAACCGCGCCGGACGCGCTCGGCCGCCGCAGCGAGTCGGCGCACCGGCCGCGCGATCGTCCCCGCGAGATAGATCGACAGGAGCACCGTGAGCGCGAGGGCAACCCCGAACAACTTGATGATCGCGAAACGGACGTTGCGCACCGTCTGCTCGATGCCCGGATCATTATTCGACAGAACGATGACGCCAAGGATTTGCTTGTAGTATTGAACCGGCGCGGCGGCGGTCAGCACCAGCTTGGCGCCGGCGCCGCGCGCCGCGCCCGAGACCTCGCCGAGAAAGGCGTGTATCACCAGCGGATCATCGGCGACATTGTGCGGCGCGACCACGAGGCGCGGCGTCGTCGACCAGGGCGAATGCGCCACCAGCCAATCATAGATTTCGGTCACTGCTTGGTGCACCGCGCCGCCGGATTCGGGCGGCGCCAGCTTGTCGATCTCGACGGCCGCGCCGGCCGTTCCCAGCACCGCCGTATCGGCGATCACCGTTCCCTTGGCGTCGAGGAGCTGCGCGCGCGTCTTCGTCGGCTCGACGAGGCGCCGCATCATGTCGCGCGCCAGCGGCGTCACCAGTTGAATGCCGTTGCCGAGCGCATCGGTCGTTGCGCCTTCGCCCACGGCGCCGGCGAAAACCTGCGCCTGGGTTTGGAGCGATTGCAGCTCGGCGGAAATCAGGCTCTGACGGTACTCGCCGAGAAGCAGCAGCCCGCCGCCCAAAAGCGCCAGCGCCAGGACGTTGATGGCGAGGATCCGCCAGGTCAGCAGCGAGAAGCGGCTGCGCCGCAGCCTTCGCCGTTTGGCCGGCGCCTCGCTTTGGCTCGCCGGCCGCGCCGGCGCCGCAGCGCTAGTCGTCGCGGTAGCGATATCCGACGCCATAGAGCGTCTCGATTTGCGCGAACTCGGGGTCGGCGGCTTTGAATTTCTTCCGCAGGCGCTTCACATGGCTGTCGATCGTGCGGTCATCGACATAGATGTGCTCGCCATAAGCGCTGTCCATCAGCTGATCGCGGCTTTTGACATGGCCGGGCCGCAGCGCCAGGGATTTCAGCAGCAGAAACTCGGTGACGGTGAGATCGACGTTCTCGCCTTTCCAGGTGCATTGATGGCGCGCCGGATCAAGGCGCAGCTCGCCGCGCTGGATCGCGGGCTCGGTCTCGCCGCCCGTCCCGCGCGCGAGCTCACCCCGCCGCAGCAGCGTGCGAATGCGCTCGATCAGAAGCCGCTGCGAGAACGGCTTCTTGATGTAATCGTCGGCGCCCATCCTGAGGCCCAGCACCTCGTCGACCTCGTCGTCCTTCGAGGTGAGAAAGATCACCGGCATGGCGCTGTCCTTGCGCAGATGGCCGAGCAATTCCATCCCATCCATGCGCGGCATCTTGATGTCGAGAATCGCGAGATCGACGGGCTGCGCGGTGAGACCCTTCAACGCTTCGGCGCCGTCGGTGTAGCTGCGCACGGTAAAGCCCTCGGCCTCGAGCGCCATCGTGATCGAGGTGAGGATGTTGCGGTCGTCATCGACCAGGGCAATGGTATTGGGCATGAAATGTACCTGTAGCGACGCTTCGCCGGTCTTTCAACTTCAAGCCGCACTGTGGCGGCTTTATGGCGCGGTCGCGGCGGCGGCGCGTCCAAATCGTTATAGAATATAGTTACTTCCCTCGATTAGGAGGCTCCGGCAGGATCCACCGATGCCCGCTCCAATGCAACCCTCCCCGGCGACCGCAGGCGCCGTTGCACGCGGCTTGATGCGCCGCTGCGACCGGGCCGCGCTCGCGACCTCCCTGGGCGAGGCGAGCGGGCCTTGGCCCTACGGCTCGCTCGTCCTCACCGCCTGCGAGCATGACGCCAGCCCCTTGCTGCTGATCTCGTCGCTTGCCGAGCATACCAAGAACCTGTTGCGCGACCCGCGCGCATCGTTGCTCTTCGACGGCACCGCCGGACGCGACGACCCTCTGACCGGCGCGCGCGCCACCGTGCTCGGCAAAATCGCGCCCATCTCGGACGGACATAGCCGAGAGCGCTTCCTGCGCCGCCATCCTTCCGCGCGCAACTACGCGTCGTTCAAGGACTTCCAACTCTTCCGCATGAGCATCACGCGTGCCCATCTCGTCGCCGGATTTGGGCGGATCGACTGGATCGAAGCGGACGATCTGCGGGTTTCCGCGAATGCGAGCTGGCTGCGCAATGCCGAAGCGGAGATTTTGGAGCACATGAATCGCGACCATTCCGAAACGGTCGATCTCTACGCCACGGCGCTGCTTGGCCGGTCCGGAACAGGCTGGCAGATCACCGGCGTCGATCCCGAAGGCTGCGATCTGCGCCACGGCGGCGCCGTCGCCCGGCTCGATTTCCCGTCGCCTGCGACCGATCCTTCCGCAGTGCGAAAAATCTTTGCTGCACTTGCACAATCGGCGCGACATCGCGACGCACCTCCCTAATGTTTCAGGAGCAAGAACATTGCGCCCCGCGTCTTGCAGCGATAACGTGATGCAAGACGGATGGGCGAGCGACCGCCGCGCCGCGCTATCGCCGGTAGCGGTCGCGATGAATACCCAAAATCACCCTGGAGGTCGCGCCGTGCTTGCCAGTCTTGTCGCTACCGGTTTCGCCGGCGGCTTCTTCGATCAGTTCCACTTTAGCATGGCAGGTCGCGCATGAGCGGTTCAGCACCAACACGCAACAAAAAATTGCTGGCGTGGGTCGAGGAGATCGCGGGGAGATGCCGGCCTGACGCCATCCACTGGTGCGACGGATCGCCCGCCGAGGCCGAGCGCCTTTATGCCCAGATGGTCGCGCAGGGCACGCTCATCAAGCTCAATCCCGCCAAGCGTTCGAATTCCTATCTTGCGCGCTCCGACGCGGGCGATGTCGCGCGGGTCGAGAACCGCACCTTCATCTGCTCGAAGCAAAAGGAGGATGCGGGACCGACCAACAACTGGGTCGATCCGCAGGAGATGCATGCGACGCTCGATGGTTTGTTCGAGGGCGCGATGCGCGGGCGCACCATGTATGTCATTCCCTTCAGCATGGGGCCCTTGGGCTCTCCGATCTCGCATATCGGCGTGCAGATTTCAGATTCGCCCTATGTCGTCGTCAGCATGCGGATGATGACGCGCGTCGGGCAAAAGGTGCTCGATCTCTTGGGCGACGGCGAATTCGTCCCTTGCCTTCATTCTGTCGGCGCACCCTTGGCGCCCGGACAGAAGGATGTGCCCTGGCCGTGCAACGCCAAGCACAAGTACATCGTGCAGTTCCCCGAAGAGCATACAATCATGTCCTACGGCTCGGGATATGGCGGCAACGCGCTGCTCGGCAAGAAATGCTTCTCGTTGCGCATCGCCTCGATCCTCGGCCGCGAGCAGGGTTGGCTGGCGGAGCATATGCTGATCCTCGGCATCGAGAGCCCGCAGGGCGAGAAGACCTACGTCGCGGCGGCTTTTCCGTCGGCTTGCGGCAAGACCAATCTCGCGATGCTCGTGCCGCCGCAAGGCTTCGATGGCTGGAAGGTGCGCACGATCGGCGACGACATCGCCTGGATCAAGCCGGCGCCGGACGGCACGCTGCGCGCGATCAATCCCGAGGCCGGTTTCTTCGGCGTCGCACCCGGCACGAGCGCGAAAACCAATCCCAACGCGCTCGCGACCTTGGGCCACGACGTGATCTTCACCAATGTCGCGCTGACCGATGACGGCGATGTGTGGTGGGAAGGCCTGACCGATGAGCCGCCGAAGCACCTCATCGATTGGCAGGGCAAGGATTGGACGCCCGACAGCGGCCGCAAGGCGGCGCATCCCAATTCGCGCTTTACCGTTTGGGCCGGGCAATGCCCGAGCATCGATCCGGCCTGGGAAGATCCCGCGGGCGTGCCGATCTCGGCCTTCATCTTCGGCGGCCGTCTGTCAAAGACATTCCCGCTGGTGTTCGAATCCTTCAGCTGGAAGCACGGCGTCTATCTCGCCGCGACGATGGGTTCGGAA
Source organism: Allostellaceae bacterium (assembly GCA_035277525.1). Taxonomy (GTDB): domain Bacteria; phylum Pseudomonadota; class Alphaproteobacteria; order ATCC43930; family CGMCC-115725; genus CAIKMD01. Next base: position 9,965 of record DATEKH010000096.1, on the reverse strand, counting down.
GCGACGGCGGCGGCCGACAATCAGGCGGCGATCCGCCGCGATCCCTTCGCGATGCTGCCCTTCTGCGGCTACAACATGGCGGATTACTGGAATCACTGGCTTTCGATCGAGCATCGCGCCAAGCAGGTGCCACGGATCTATCGGGTGAACTGGTTCCGCAAGGACGAGAGCGGCAAATTCGCGTGGCCCGGCTTCGGCGAGAACATGCGCGTTCTCAAATGGGTCGTCGATCGTGTCCACAACCGCGCGCCGAAACCGGCCGAGAGTGCGTTCGGCTATATGCCGCACTATCAAGATCTCAACTGGCAGGGGCTGTCATTCCCCTCGGACAAATTCGCCAAGATCATGGACGTCGATCCCAACGACGCGCGCAAGGAAGCGCTCGACCAACGCGAATTGTTCGATCGCTTCGGCCGGCGGCTGCCGCGCGAGCTCGAGGAAGAGCGGCAGAATCTGCTGCAGCGAATTGAGACCACGGCGCGCGTCGCCGCGAAGTAGGCCGAAGCCCGGGGGCGCCGGCGGCAATCGGGCAAGGCGCTCGGATGCGGTTAGTGCGCCTCTTCCCAATTCTTCGCCGCGCCGGTCTCGACCACCAACGGCACCGAGAGAGTCATCACCGGCGCGCAAGCGCCCTCCATCACCGTCTTGGCGATTTCCCGCGTCGCTTCGACCTCGTGCTCGGGCGCCTCGAACACGAGCTCGTCATGCACTTGCAACAGCATGCGCGCCGTCAGCCCCGCTTTGCGGAATGCGGGCGTGATGCGGCGCATGGCGCGCTTGATGATATCGGCGGCCGAACCTTGTAAAGGCGCGTTGATCGCGGCGCGCTCCGAGAAGCCGCGGCGCGCCGGGTTGGTATCCTTGATGCCGGGGATGTGGATGCGCCGCCCGAACAGGGTCTCGACATAGCCGCGCTCGCGCGCGCGCTGCTTCATCTGCTCCATGTAGTCGCGGATGCCGGGGAAGCGCTGGAAATACCGCTTGATGTAATCGGCCGCCTCGCCCTGCGGCACGCCCAGCTGCTGGCCCAAGCCGAAAGCGCTGATGCCGTAGATGATGCCGAAATTGATCGCCTTGGCGCGCCGGCGCGTCTCCGGATCCATCTTCGCCATCGGAACGCCGAACACCTCGCTCGCGGTCATGGCGTGAATATCTGCGCCCGCGCGGAACGCGTCCTTCAGCGCGTCGATGCCCGCGACATGCGCGGCGAGCCGCAATTCGATCTGGCTGTAATCGGCGGAAACCAGAAGATGGCCCGGCTCGGCGACAAAGGCGCGCCGGATCTTGCGGCCCTCTTCGGTGCGGATCGGGATGTTCTGAAGGTTGGGATCGTTGGACGAGAGCCGCCCGGTCGCGGCGCCGGTCAGGGAATAGCTCGTATGGACGCGCCCCGTGCGCGGGTTGACCTCCTCGATCAGCGCGTCGGCATAAGTGCTCTTGAGCTTTGCGAACTGGCGCCAATCGAGGACGCGCGCGGGAAGATCATGGGTGAGGGCAAGCTCTTCGAGCACGCCGGCGTCGGTGCCGTAGGCGCCGGTCTTCATCTTCCTGCCGCCAGACAGCTTGAGCTCGTCGAACAGAACCTCGCCAAGCTGCTTGGGCGAGCCGATATTGAACGGATGCCCCGCGAGCTTGTGGATCTCGCGCTCCAGCTCCTTGATGCGATCGGCAAAATCGCGCGACAAGCGCTCGAGCTCGCCGCGGTCGACACGGATGCCGGCGGCCTCCATCGCCGCCACCACCGCGATCAGCGGGCGCTCGACCGTCTCATAGAAGGCGAGCATGTGCTCGGCGATGAGACGGGGTTTCAGCAAACGGTGGAGGCGGAGCGCGTAATCGGCATTTTCGGCCACGTAGTCGCGCGCCTTGTCGAGCGGAGCGGCGGCGAAGCCGATATGATTTTTGCCCGAGCCTGCGACGTCCTTGTATTTGATGGTCTCGTGGCCGAAATGGAGCTGCGCCAATTCCTCGAGCCCCTGGCCATGCGCGCCGGCCTCGAGCACAAAAGACATCAGCATCGCACAGTCGAACGGTGCGACCGCGATGCCGTCATTGGCGAAGACCGCGAGATCGAATTTGATGTTGTGCCCGATCTTCAAGACGCCCGGCTCTTCGAGCAGCGGCTTCAAGCGCCGCAGCGCCGCCTCGCGCGGAATCTGCTTGGGCGCAGACTCGGCGAGATCGAGCCCTTCGCCGACCGGCGCGCGATGGCCGAGCGGGATGTAGCACGCCTCGCCAGGCGACAGCGCCAGCGAAACGCCGACGAGCTCGGCAAACGGGCGATCGGGCAAGGTGGTCTCGGTGTCGATCGCAACCTCGCCCTGCTCGCGCGCCCTCTCGATCCAGCGATCGAGCGCATCGAGATCCTGGACGAGCGTGTAGCGCCGGACCGCGTCGGCCAAGGCCACCGAAGGGTGCGGCGCTGCGGGTCCGGCTTCGCCTCCGGGCGTCGCCGCGCCCGCCGCCAGCCGCGACTCCAGCCGCGCCAGAACCGAGCGGAAATTCTGCGCCTGAAGGAAGGACGCGACCTTCGCCGGATCGAGCGGCCGCACCGCCAGAGCGTCGAGCGGCTGCGGCAGCGGCACGCGATCGTCGAGAGTCACGAGCTTTTTCGACAAGCGCGCCGCTTCGGCGTGATCGATCAGGGTCTGGCGGCGCTTGGGCTGCTTGATCTCGTTTGCGTGCTTCAGGAGGTTTTCGACATCGCCATAGGCGGCGATGAGCTCGGCGGCGGTTTTGGCGCCGATGCCGGGCACCCCCGGCACGTTATCGACGCTGTCACCGATCAGCGCCTGCACCTCGATCACCTTGTCGGGGCCGACGCCGAATTTCTCGCGCACCTCGGCCTCGCCGATGGGCTTCATCTTGATCGGATCGAGCATCGCGACACGATCCGAGATGAGCTGCATCAGGTCCTTGTCGGAGGAAACGATCGTGACCGTCGCGCCGCGCGCCACGCCTTCGCGGGCATAGGTCGCGATCAGATCATCGGCCTCATAATCCGGCTGCTCGATGCGGCAGATGTTGAGCGCATCGGTCGCCTCGCGCACGATCTTGAACTGCGGCACGAGGTCGGGCGGCGGCTCGGGCCGGTGCGCCTTGTACTGGTCGTAGATGCGGTTGCGGAAGGTCGTGCGGGCGCTGTCGAAAACCACGGCGATGTGATCGGCGTCGGTCTCCTGCAACAGCTTCAGGAGCATGTTGGTGAAGCCCAGGACCGCGCCGACGGGCGTCCCGTCGGGCCGCGTCAGCGGCGGCAGCGCATGATAGGCGCGGAAGATGAACCCCGACCCGTCGATCAGAAAGACGTGCTTCAGCGCGCTCAAGGCTTAGGAAGCCGGAGCCTGCGGCGCGGACTGGTTATGAGGCGCCGAGCCGCGGATGAAAAGCCGCGAGCAATAGGGGCATTCGACTTTTCCGTCGGCTGAAAGATTGAGGTAGACGAGCGGATGCCCCAAAGCGCCGCCGCCGCCATTGCACGCGACGACATTCTCCGCCACATAGATCGTCTCGAAAGGCTGCATCGCTCGTTGACCCCATTGCCGCGCGGATGATACCCCTTGCTCCGGCACAATCAATGATGACCTCCCCGCCTTCTCCGGCCGTTTCGCCGCATGCTTCCGGACAGGACATGGCGGTGCCCGACGACGCCGTCGAGATCGTCGGGCTCACCAAGATCTACGGACGCGCCGCGTCCGGCGGCGCGCGGGCGCTCGACGGCGTCGATCTCGCGATCCCGCGTGGCTCGATCTTCGGCCTTCTCGGTCCGAACGGCGCCGGCAAGTCGACGCTCATCAACATTCTCGCCGGGCTCGTCATCAAGACCGCCGGCACGGTGCGGATTTGGGGGATCGATATCGACCGCGCCCCGCGCCAGTCGCGCGCCGCCATCGGCATCGTGCCGCAAGAGATCACGCTCGACTTCTTCTTCACGCCGCGCGAGCTGCTCGAGACGCAGGCGGGGTTCTACGGCTTGCCGAAGCGCGAGCGGCGCACCGCCGCCATTCTCGAGATGGTGGCGCTGACCGAGAAGGCCGATGTCGCGGCGCGCACCCTGTCAGGCGGCATGCGGCGGCGCCTCATGGTGGCGAAGGCCATGGTGCACAATCCGCCGGTGCTCGTGCTCGACGAACCGACCGCCGGCGTCGATGTCGAGCTGCGGCGTCAGCTCTGGACCATGATTCGCGATCTCCGCGCGCGGGGCGTGACGATCCTCCTCACCACCCACTATCTCGAAGAGGCCGAGGAGCTCTGCGACCGCATCGCCATCATCCATCACGGCAGGCTCGTTGCCTGCGACACCAAGGAGGCGCTGCTGCGCCGGCTCGACGACAAAAGCATGAGTCTTTCCCTGGTCGAGCCGATCGAGACCCTGCCGGCGGCGCTCGCCCCCTTGGGGCTGACGCTCGCCGCGCCCGGGCGCCTCGCCTTGCGCTACACGCCGAGCCGCACCGAGCTCGACGGCGTCTTCAAGGCGGTTGCCGCCGCGGGGCTGACGATCCGCGACGTGACGAGCCAAGAGGCCGATCTCGAAGACATCTTCCTTCAGCTCACACGCTCGCCCCGCGCGGAGCGATGATGCGCGCGCTCCGCGCCGCTGCTTTGGCAACCGCCCTTTTATCCTTGGCATCTTGCGCCGCTCCCGACCCATTCGATCACATGACCGCAACAACCACCACCGCGCCGCATCTGACGACGCATGATTTCGTCACCAATGACGGCACGCATTTGCCGATGCGCAGCTGGCTTCCGGACGGGCCGATCAAAGCAGTCATCCTCGCGGTGCATGGCTTCAACGACTATTCGCACGCTTTTTCGCTACCCGGCAAGGAATGGGCGAAGTTCGGCATCGCGACCTACGCCTATGACCAGCGCGGTTTCGGCGCGGCGCCGCATCCCGGCGCCTGGCCCGGCATTTATCTGCTCGATTCCGACCTCGCCGCGGTAACGCGCCAGCTGCGCGCGCGCTATCCAGGCGTGCCGCTCTATCTGCTCGGCGAGAGCATGGGCGGCGCGGTGGTGATCACCGCCGAGACGGGCGCCGCGGGCGCCGAGCGCCCGCAGGCGGACGGCATCATCCTCGCGGCACCGGCGATCTGGGGGCGCCAGACTCTCAACCTGTTCGCACGGGCCGCGCTCTGGACCTTGGACCATATCGCGCCGCGACTGACCTTCACCGGGGAAAGCCTGCACATCGTGCCCTGCGACAATGTCGAGATCATGCGCGAGCTGTCGCGCGATCCGCTGGTGATCAAGAAGACGCGCGTCGCGACCATCGCCGGCCTGGTCGACCTGATGAGCGAGGCCTACGCCGCGGCGCCGCGGATGAAGCAGCACATGCTGCTGCTCTACGGCGCGCATGACGAGGTTGTGCCTTCCGGGCCGATGAAGAAATTCATCGCCCGGTTGCCGCCGGTTCCCGACAGGGAGCGCGTGCTGGCCTACTACGATCACGGCTATCACATGCTGATGCGCGACCTCAACGGTCGCACGGTCGACGACGACATCGCGAGCTGGATCTTCTCGCCCGAGGCGGCGCTGCCCTCGGGCGCCGATCGCCGCGCCGAGGCGGCGCTGCTGCCACAGAGCTGAACCGCGCGGCCGATTTGCTTTACTGCCCGGAATGCGGATGATCGGCTCCGGGTAGAAAATGCTGGAGGCTTGAGGTGACGACGCTGCTGCCGACGACGCTCGTGGGAAGCTATCCGCAGCCGGACTGGCTGATCGACCGCAAGCGGCTGAGCGCGGTCGCGCCGCCGCGCGTGCGGTTTCGCGATGTGTGGCGGGTGGCGCCGGAATTCCTCGAAGCGGCGCAAGACGACGCCACGCTCCTCGCGATCCGCGATCAGGAACGCGCCGGGATCGACATCGTGACCGACGGCGAGATGCGGCGCGAGAGCTATTCCAACCGTTTCGCCACTGCGCTCGACGGGGTCGATATCGACAATCCGGGCCAAGCGCCGACGCGCACGCCGGGCCGCACCCAACCCGTGCCGCGCATCGTCGGCCCGATACGCCGCAAGCACGCGGTCGAGGAACGCGATGTGCGCTTCCTGCGCGCCAACACCGATCGCAAGATCAAGATGACCGTGCCCGGCCCCTTCACCATGGCGATGCAGGCGCAGGACGATTACTACAAGGACGAGACCGCGCTGGCGATGGATTACGCCTCCGCCGTCAACGAAGAGATCCGAGATCTGTTCGCCGCGGGCGCCGATATCGTCCAGATCGACGAGCCCTATATGCAGGCGCGGCCCGACAAAGCCGCTCAATTCGGGGTCGCGGCGCTCAACCGCGCGCTCCAGGGCGTCAGCGGCGAAACCGCGGTCCATCTCTGCTTCGGCTATGCCGCTTTCGTCAAGCAGCGCCCCTCGGGCTATTCCTTCCTGCCCGAGCTCGAAAATTCGGCGGCCCGGCAGATCTCGATCGAGACCGCGCAGTCCCATCTCGATTGCGCGGTGCTGGCGCGCCTGCCGAGCAAGCGCGTCATGCTGGGCGTGATCGACCTTGCCGATATGAGCATCGAGCCGCCCGCGCTCGTCGCCGAGCGCATCCGGCGCGCGCTGCCCCATGTTGCGGCCGACCGGCTCGTGATCGCGCCCGATTGCGGCATGAAATACCTGCCGCGCGACGTCGCTTTCGGCAAGCTCAAGGCGATGGTCGAAGGCGCGAAGATCGTCCGCCGCGAGCTCGGCGCCTGATCGCGCCGGCCGGCGCGTCAAACCACGCGATAGAGATAATCGCGGCCGTCGCGCACCGCCTCGGTCGGGGCGATCGGTTCCCAGCCGGGCAGATCGAGCGGCACTTCGGAGACAACCACCGCGCCCGGCCGGAGCATCGGCGCGGCGAGCGGCGCCAGCTCTGCCGCCATGCGCGGCGACAGCACGTTGAGATGCGCGAGCGCCGCTTCGCGCGGGCAGCGATCCCAGGCTTGCGGCAAGGTTTCGCGCGGATCGCCAATGACGCGCTGCGCTGCGGGCGGGGGCGCATCGGCAGCGGCGGCGATCTGCCGATCGAACACGATGATCTCGCGGCGCCGCAGAATCTCGCGCAGATGATCATAGGCGGCGCCATCGCCCCAGCCGATTTGCAAGGCCGGCCCTGGGAGCTGCGTGACCATCGCCGCGGCGCGCTCGAGGCTGGCGCGCTGCGACATCAGACGCCGGATCAGATTGTCGAGCGCACTCAACCTAGGGCACCAGCCGGTAGCCGCCCGGCTCGGTCACGAGAATCTCCGCCTTGCCGGGATCGCGCTCGATCTTCTGGCGGAGCCGGTAGACATGGGTTTCGAGCGTGTGGGTGGTGACGCCGGAATTGTAACCCCAGACTTCCTGCAGCAGCGTTTCGCGTGACACCGGCCGCTGTCCGGCGCGATACAGATAGCGCAGGATCGAGGTTTCCTTTTCGGTCAAACGAACCTTGTTGCCCTTGGCGTTGAGCAGCAGCTTCGAGCTCGGCCGGAAGGTGTACGGGCCGATGGTGAAAACCGCATCCTCGCTGGCTTCGTGCTGACGCAGTTGCGCGCGAATGCGCGCCAGCAGCACGGCGAAGCGGAACGGCTTGGCGACGTAATCGTTGGCGCCGGATTCGAGGCCGAGGATGGTGTCCGAATCGGTGTCGTGTGCGGTCAACATGATGATCGGGGCTTTGAAGCCGTTCTTGCGCATGATGCGAACGGCTTCGCGACCGTCGATATCGGGCAGCCCGACATCCATGATGACGAGATCGATCTGGCCGACTTTGGCGGTCTGCACGCCCTTGCTGCCGTTCTCGACCGCAACGGCTTCAAATTCTTCGTGCAGCGATAGCTGTTCGGTCAGCGCTTCGCGCAGCTCGGAGTCGTCCTCGACGATCAGAATCTTCCGGGTATTCGGCATCAACCCGCCCCGGGCGTCGGAATGGTAACGATTTTGCCGCGCCGCTGGCCGCGAAGTAGAACATTCGCGCCCAAAAGAGCAAGCGGCACTTCGGAGTAACCGCTCAAGGCTATCGGCATGGTCTTTGCGCAGCATCGCGGCAAGCGCGCCGCCCTTCGCCCACGGCAGGCGCCGTTAAGGCTCATCCGCATCCACCGCCAGCCGGGCCGGCGGTCGCAAGGCTGGTTGCGCGCCGGACCCCTGGCGGTACCGGTTGCTCTTGGCCGGGGCGGCATTCGTGCCGACAAGCGGGAGGGCGATGGCGGCACGCCCCGCGGCCGATTTCGTCCCTTACGGCTGTGGTGGCGGGCCGACCGGCTGCCGCGGCCAGCGAGCCTGTTGCCGGCCCGGCGGATCGGCCCGCACGATGCCTGGTGCGAGGACCCGGGGGATCGCCGCTATAACCGGCATTTTCGGCGCTCGGCCACTGAACCAGGCGACCGGCTCCAGCGCGGCGACCGCCTCTACGACATGATCGTCGAGATCGACCACAACACGCGGCCGCGCGTGGCCGGCCGCGGCAGCGCCGTGTTCATCCACGTGGCGCGCGACGCCTTCGCCCCGACCGCCGGCTGCGTCGGCTTGCGGCCCCGCGACCTTCGGATCCTGCTGACGAAGCTGTCGCCAAGAACGCGAATCTTGGTTCACTCGTAGCGCCGGCTAGGCCAGCGGCCGCCTCATTGCGCCAGGGCGGCCTGCAGGGTGCGCAGCTGTTCGAGCCGCCGTGCCAGCCTGTCGCGCACGGCTTCGTTGCTGGCGTCGGCCACGTCCTCTTCGGCGTCCTTGATCTCGGCGGCGAGCATCGCGGTATCGAAGTCGTCGCGCGGCGTGGCTTGGTCGGCCAGCACGGTCAGCCCGGCCGGGCTCACTTCCGCGATGCCGCCGATGACCACGACCGACTCACGCGCGCCGCCGTTGAAGATGGTGATGATGCCCGGCCGCAGCGGCGTCACCAGCGGGGCGTGCTCGGCCAAGATGCCCATATCGCCCTCGACGCCCGGCAGGTCGACCTGGTCGACCTCGCCGGAGAACAGCACCCGTTCGGGCGAGACGAATTCAAAGTGCAGCGCGGCCATGATGATCTCTGGATGTTAGTGGCTGGTGCGAATGGCGAATGGCGAGTAGCGAATGGACGCTCGTTTGCCGCTATTCACCTTCTTCCCCATTCGCCATTTCGCCATTCGCTATTCGCGCGTTACGCGGCCTCGGCGGCGAGCCGCTTACCCTTTTCGACCGCTTGGTCGATGGTGCCGACCATGTAGAAGGCGGCTTCCGGCAGGTGGTCGTATTGGCCCTCGCACAGGCCTTTGAAGCCACGGATGGTGTCTTCGAGCTGGACGAATACGCCGGGCGAGCCGGTGAAGACTTCGGCGACGTGGAACGGCTGCGACAGGAAGCGTTCGATCTTGCGGGCGCGCGCCACGGTGAGCTTGTCCTCTTCGGACAGCTCGTCCATGCCCAGAATGGCGATGATGTCTTGCAGCGATTTATAGCGCTGCAGAATCTGCTGCACGCGCCGCGCCACCTGGTAGTGCTCTTCGCCGACGATCATCGGCGAGAGCATGCGCGAGGTCGAGTCGAGCGGATCGACTGCCGGATAAATGCCCTTCTCGGCGATCGACCGCGACAGCACCGTCGTGGCGTCGAGATGCGCGAACGAGGTGGCCGGCGCCGGGTCGGTCAAGTCGTCGGCCGGCACATAGATCGCCTGCACCGAAGTCACCGAGCCCTTCGTGGTCGTGGTGATGCGGTCCTGCAGCGCGCCCATGTCGGTCGCGAGCGTCGGCTGATAGCCGACCGCCGAAGGAATGCGGCCAAGCAGCGCCGAGACTTCCGAACCGGCTTGCGTGAAGCGGAAGATGTTGTCGACGAAGAACAGCACGTCCTGGCCCTGGTCGCGGAAGTACTCTGCGACGGTCAGCCCGGTCAGGCCGACGCGTGCGCGGGCGCCGGGCGGCTCGTTCATCTGGCCGTAAACGAGCGCGCACTTCGAGCCCTCGACCGAGCCTTTGTGCGGGTCCTTGTTGACGCCAGATTCGATCATCTCGT
>DATEKH010000095.1:0-19438 GCA_035277525.1 Allostellaceae bacterium | reverse complement strand
TGCGGCCAATTTCTCCGGCTGGTAAAGCGATGCCGCATCGCCATGGAGAAGCGCGAAGGAAACCGTCCAAAAGCTGACGAAATCGGTGCCGATCGGCTTACCGTTCGGGTCGCTCGCTCCCGCGCCGGTCAGCGCCCAAGCGATTGCGAAGACATAAGCCGCGATCAGCAGCGTCGAATAGTTGCGCGCGCGGCGGACGGTAAGCCATGGCGCATCGCGCAGAAAAGGCAAAAGCGAAAGCGGCATCGCCCATTCTCGCGCCGCGTTGCTTAACGGCGGATTGACGTTTCAGCGCTTGGGATCGCGGCTCAGCCCGGCCCGTTCGAGTGCGGTGAGATAGGCCGGCCAGCGGCGCGCCTGCTCCACCCCGAGCGTATAAAGATAAGTCCAGGAATAGATCCCGGTGTCGTGACGGTCATCGAAGACCAGGCGCACGGCGTAATGGCCGACCGGCTCGATGCGCGCGATGGCGACGCCGCTCTTGCCCGCGACGACCTGCTTCTCGCCCGGGCCGTGGCCCTGGACCTCGGCCGATGGGCTTTCGACGCGGAGGTATTCAGCCGAGAGGCTGAAGCGCGCCCCGTCGTCGAAAACGATTTCGAGCACCCTCTCAGTGCGTTTGAGGCGCAGCTCGGTGGGCCAGCGCTGCGTTCCGAGCTCGGCCATGGCGGCTCAGGATTTGCCGGCGAGCGCCGCTTTTTCGCTCTCGTCGAGGATGCGCGCTTCGTCGACCAGCATGATCGGGATGCCGTCACGCACGGGATAGGCGAGGCCGGCCTGAGGGCTCAGCAATTCCTGCCTGGCGCGATCGTAGGTGAGCGGGCCCTTGGTCAAGGGGCAAACCAGGATTTCGAGCAATCGCGGATCGATGTCGCTTGCGGGATCGGTCATGCGCTGTCTCCGATCGGCTGGGCGTCAATTCCGCGTCGCGCCGCCGGGCGCGACAGTGCTCGCCACCGACATTTCCACGAGCGCAGTGAGAATCTTTGCGCGCTCGGCGGTCCGGCGCGCCTCGAGCAAGGCTTGTTTTTCCCGCGGGCTGAACGGACATGCCATGGCGAGCGAGTTGACGAGATGCTCGATCGGCGCCGATTTCAGCACGTCGGGATCGGCGGTGATGCCGTGACGCTCGAAGAACGGCGCGAGCGCCGCGACCATGCGCTCGCGATCGACGTTTTCCTCGTCTTCCGCGAGATCGTTCCGCCAAACTTGCCAGTCGGGAACGATCTGGCGAAAGAGCACCTCGCGGACCGGCTCGCGCGCGATGTCGAAGCGCGCGACGCCCTTCAAGGTGATCAGGAAGCGCCCATCCGGTGTCTCGGCGAATTCGACGATCCGTCCGGCGCAGCCGGTGCGATAGACCGGAGGATCGCCGGCATCGCCCGCGCCTTCTTGCGGCTGGATCATGCCGATGAGGCGCTGATGCGCCAAGGCATGTTGCGTCATGGCGAGGTAGCGCGGCTCGAACACATTGAGCGGCAGCCGGCCGCGCGGCAGCAGCAGAACGCCGGTCAGCGGAAAGATCGGCAGCAGCGCCGGAAGATCCTCAAAGCGCGGCTCGAAGCTCATGCCGGGCTTCAGGAGAAGAGAATCGACGAGAGGCGCTTGCGCGACTGAACCGTGAGCGGATCGCCCAACCCGATGGCTTCGAAGAATTTGACGAGCTGCTTGCGCGCCGCCTGCTCATTCCATTCGCGATCGCGCCGGACCAGCTCCAAGAGCTGATCGATCGCCTCCTGACGCTCTCCCGCCGCGAACAAGGCCGAGGCGAGATCGGACCGCGCCTGATGGTCGGCCGGGTTTTGCGCGATGCGCGCCTTGAGCTCGCCCATAGCGCTGCCGGCCTTGGCGCCGGCTTCGGCGAGCTCCAGCCCGGCACGCGCCGCCGTCACCTCGGCGTGCCCCGCATGCTCGGCTGGGACTTTGTCGAGGATCGCGCGCGCCTGTTTCAAATCCTTCTTCGCGACGGCGATCCGCGCCAAGCCCGCCATGGCCTCGACATTCCCCGGATCGTGCTGCGCCACCTGGGCAAAAACATTGGCAGCACGGGCTAAATCGCCGGCCGCGAAGGCTTCCTTCGCGAGTGCCACGGCTTCGGCGATCGGCGAGGCACCGCCCCCGGCCGCGGCCGCCAGCTTGCCGATGAACTGCTTCACCTGGCTCTCGGGCAGCGCGCCGACGAACCCGTCGACCGGACGGCCATCCTTGAAGGCATAGACCGCCGGAATTGACTGAATGCGCATCTGCTGCGCCAGCTCGGGGTTTTCGTCGATGTTGATCTTGACCATGCGCACCGCGCCTTTGGCGTCGCGCACGGCCTTTTCGAGTGCCGGCCCCAATTGCTTGCACGGCCCACACCACGGCGCCCAGAAATCGACCACGACCGCCGCATCATGCGAGGCGTCGATGACATCCGCCATAAACGTCGCGGTCGAGCCGTTTTTGACGAGATTGGCGTCGCCAGCCACCGCGGCGGCGCCTCCGATGATGGCTTCCATGAGCTTTTCCCTTTGACCCTGCCCTAAAAATGGCGGTCTCCGGCGTCGAGCGCAAGGGCGGCCGCCCTTGCGGGACGCTGCGGCGGGCGTAGGCGCGGCGCGAAACCGCTCGCAGAAGCAGGCTTTGCCGGGCGGTAATTGAAAACCAAGCCTTGCCCGCCTATGATCGCGCCCTCGGATGCGGGCGTAGCTCAGGGGTAGAGCACAACCTTGCCAAGGTTGGGGTCGAGGGTTCGAATCCCTTCGCCCGCTCCAGATCTCCTCCTTCCTATCGGCAACCGGATCGTCGTGCTCACGATGTGCGTGGCACCGGCGCATCAGCCGCCCCTCGCGCCGTGCTGCCCGAAGAGCGCGACAGATTTGGTTTTTGATTCAATGTGTTAAATAAACCTAAGGGCCTCGGTCCCTGCCGGGGCCACGGCTTTGTCACACCCCCTATGCCACTGTCTGGTGAAGATTACCGAATAGTTTCAACTATGGTGAAAGTATGACCCCTGCGCAAACGGACGTCGTCGAGGCGGCGCTGAAATGGGCGCGAGCGCTCGAATTGCAGGCCGAATCCGAGGAACGGATGATCGATGAGGTGTCGGCGGACGCCGCGCTGAGGCAGGCCGAGGTCGAACTCTATGTCGCGGTCTTGTCGTGGCGCGCGCAGCTCAGCGTGCCGCGGCACCAAGCCGGATAAGCGAAAGCCGGCGCGCTCGCCGGTCGGCTCCGGGCCGCGCGCGCCGGCTCAAGCCGCCTTCACCTCGGCGATGAAGCTGTTCACCTCGTCGCTAAGCCCGGCCGCCTGCTTGGAGAGTTCGTCCGCTGCCGCCAGCACCTGATGGGCCGCGCCGCCCGAGGCGGTGGAGGACTCTTTGACGCTCGCGATATTGCGGGTCACTTCCTGAGCGCCGGCCGCAGCCTGCTGAACATTGCGCGCGATTTCCTTGGTGGTCGTGCCCTGCTGCTCGACCGCGCTCGCGATGGCGGCGGCGATGCCGCTGATCTCGTTGATGACCTCGCCGATGCCGCGGATCGCCGTCACAGCCTGGCCGGTGGCGGTGCGAATCTGCTCGACCTGGCCGGCGATTTCTTCGGTCGCTTTCGCGGTTTGATTGGCAAGCGACTTGACCTCCGAGGCCACGACCGCGAAGCCTTTGCCGGCTTCGCCGGCGCGGGCCGCCTCGATCGTCGCATTGAGCGCGAGAAGATTGGTCTGGCTCGCGATCTGCTGGATGAGCGTGACGACCTCGCCGATCTTCTGCGCGCCATTGGCGAGCGTTTGAACGGTCGCGTTGGTATGCTTGGCGTCCTCGACCGCCTTGCCCGCGATCTTGGTCGATTGCGCGACTTGGCGGGCGATCTCGGTCACCGAGGCCGAGAGCTCTTCGGCGGCGACCGCCACGGTCTGCACGTTGCTCGATGCTTCCTCGGCCGCGGCTGCGACCGTCGCCGAGCGCTGGCTGGTGTCGCCCGCCATTGACGACATGGATTGCGACGTTGCCTGCATTTCGGTCGCCGCGGTCGAAAGCGTCGCAACCAGCCGGCCGATCTTCGCCTCGAAATTCGCCGTCAGCGTCTCGAGCGCCGCGCCGCGCTTTTCCTTGATGGCGCGCTCCGCTTCCTGCGCTGCGGCGAGCCGGTCGGCCTCGATCATGTTGTCTTTGAAGACCTGAACCGCGTCTGCCATCGTGCCGATCTCGTCCCTGCGGCCGATCCCGGCGATCTCGGTGGCGAGGTCGTGCTTTGCCAATCGGCGCATCGAATCCGTCATGGCCGCGATCGGCCGCGACACGCCCCTGACGACGGTCAGCGCTGCCATCAGGCAAAGCAGCGCCGCCAGAACGATCGCGCCGATGATCAAATAGCGCGCCATCTGATAAATCGCGGCTCCATTATCCGCCGCCTTGCGGCCGCCGCGAAGATTGTGCTCCATGTCGTCGGTCAGGTTCTTGAGCGTGGCGTTGAAAAAATCGCGCTCCTGGCCGGTGAAGAGGTCGGCCGCGGCGGCAGCGTCATCTTTGCGCTTCAACGCGACCAACGACATGTGGACGCCCATGTACTGGACCCACTCCTTGTCGAACTCGTCGATCAGAGCGCGCTCCTCGCCCGGCGTCACCATCGGCTCGTAGTCGTTGCGCAGCTTTTGGATGAGCGCTTGCTGGTCGCGCATCACGCCCTCGATGCGCTTGCGCGTATCCGGGTCGGAAGCCGACAGGAGGTAGATCGCCTCGATAATGCGGTACTGCTCGACGGCGGAGGCCAATTGCCCCATCATCGCCGTACTGGGCAGCCAGTCGTCGCGCACTTGGGTAGCGGCGGCGTTCACGGCGCCCAGCCTTTCGATCGAGAACGCGCCCAGGCCGACCGTCACGACCAGGACAGCGCCAAAAACGAAAGTGAGTTTGGCGCCGATCGAGTGAACGCGAATTGCCTTCACCCAGGCGTAAAGCGCGGAAATCGAAAAACGGCGGGCCTTGCGCATCATCAAGATCCTTTACCCTCGATCGAAAGAAGCCGCGAAGCGGGCAGAATCGAGCGACGGGCGCGCTCGCAACGACGCGCCACTCGTCTTCGTTGAATCGCCGTTCGCTTGCCCGAACACCATGAAGCAAAATTCCCGCTTGGCAGGGAGAAATCCGCGGCGCAATGGCCGCGCCGATTGGTGGTACGAAACTAAGAAAAAATCTTGAAGAGTTGGTTATTTAAGGCAAACGCGGCGACTGCCGCCGAGCAAACACAGTTTTAACCTTGATGCGGCGAGGCGGAGCGCCCGCCTCGGGTTCGGCGCCTGCGCCGAAAGATTTGGTCAACCATAACGGCGATGTGCGCGAGCCGCTGTGCCGACGCTCTCCGCCGCCATGCAAAACACGCGAAAATTCTTCGCGGCGCGGCGACGCGTCGCAGCCCGCCGATGCGCGCCGCAGCATGTCCGCCGTTTCAAGCTTCGGTAAGAAGTCGGCGTGATAATCCAACAACGGCAGGCAAGACCATGCGTGATGCCACGCATCATACGTGGCATTGCGCATGTCGTTGCCCCTCGGCCGAATGCGGCGGCCGGGGATGGGATCATCATCAACACTCGAATTGGACAGACACTATGGCAGCTGCGCTTTCTCAACCGGTCCTCGTGGTCGACGACTACAGCACGATGCGTCGCATTCTCCGCAGCCTGCTCGAGCAGATTGGTTTCACGCACATCGTCGAAGCCGAGGACGGCGGCACCGCGCTCAACAAGCTGCGCAGCGAACCCTTCGGCCTCGTCATCTCCGACTGGAATATGGAGCCGATGTCGGGCCTGCAGCTCCTGAAGGCGGTGCGCGCCGACTCCCAGCTCAAGGCGCTGCCTTTCATCATGGTGACCGCGGAAAGCAAGCCGGAAAACGTCGTCGCCGCGAAGGCGGCGGGCGTCAACAACTATATCGTCAAGCCGTTCAATGCCGAGACGCTCAGCAAGAAGATCGAAACCGTGCTGGGGCAGCTGAAATGACGAATGTCCGCCGCCTGTCGCGGAAAGAATATTTGGCCTTCGAGGAGCTGATCGCCTCGACGGCGGAGGGTCGCGCGTTCCTGCGCCAGCGCGACTCGCTGTCGCGCGTCGTCGCGGCCGAGCGCGTCCGCCGCATGATGAAGCAGTTGATGATCATGCCGCGGGCCGGCGCAGAAGCCAACCCGCCCGCCAACGAGCATGTGCGCATTCTGCGCAAGGAGCTGCTCGAGATCAGCGCGCATATCCAGCAGACCCGCAACGAGATCGCGGCCTTGCGCCCGGATGAGCAAGGCGCAAGCCGAATCGTCCGCGCGACGAGCGAGCTCGATGCGATCGTGTCCGCCACCGAGCGTGCGACCTCCGACATCCTGAGCGGCGCCGAGCGCATTCAGGCGGCCGCGGCGAAGCTCTCCGGCAATGGCGAGGCGACCGCGATCGCCGCGGAGATCGGCAAGCGGGCGACGGAAATCATGACCGCCTGTTCGTTCCAGGATCTGACCGGTCAGCGCATCAGCAAAGTCGTCAATGCGCTCCGCTACATCGAGACGCGCATCAACGCGATGATCGAGATCTGGGGCATCGGCGAAGCCGCCCGCGCCGCGGCGGCAATGCCCCAAGATCAAAGGCCCGACGCGCATTTGCTCAACGGGCCGCAGCTCGAAGGCGCGGCCGATCAAAGTGAGATCGATTCGCTGTTCGAGGCGGCGCCCGCGCCGTCGCCCGACGGCGGCGCGGTCAACGCGACCGCGAGATAAAAAGTCGGAGAGCGACCGGGACTATGGACGATCTTCTCAAGGAATTCATCACCGAAACGGTCGAAAGCCTTGGCTTGCTCGATTCCGAGCTCGTGCGCCTCGAGCAAAATCCGGAAGATCCGACGCTGCTGCAGAACATTTTTCGGATCGTCCACACGATCAAAGGCACCTGCGGGTTTCTGGGTCTGCCGCGCTTGCAAAAGCTCGCGCATGCCGCCGAAAACGTGCTCGGCCGCTTCCGCGACGGCACGCTCTTGGCGACGCCCGACTCGGTCGGCTTGGTGCTCGGCGCGGTCGACGGCATCAAAAGCATCGTCAACGCGCTGGCCGCCACTCAGGCCGAACCCGCGGGCGACGACGGGGCGCTGATCGAGGCGCTCGACCGGCTCGCGGAAAGCGACGGAGAGGCGGTTCCGCCGGCGCCTGCGGTCGGGGCCCCGGCTGCTCATGCGGCGGGCGAGCGCGACGATAATCTCGCTTCCATCGCAGCGGCGCTCGAGCTGGCGAAGGCGGACGAGCCCGCCGCGCTCCCTGCGGCGTCATCGGCGGCCGAATTGGGCGCGCAATCGATTCGCGTCAATGTCGATCTGCTCGAGGACCTGATGACGATCGCGAGCGAGCTCGTGCTCACCCGCAATCAGCTGATGCAGATCCTGCGCACGCAAAAGGACAGCGTCTTCAGCGCGGCGCTCCAGCGCCTGTCGCAAGTCACGACCGAGCTGCAAGAGGGCGTCATGAAGACGCGCATGCAGCCGATCGGCAACGCCTGGGCGAAGCTGCCGCGCCTCGTCCGGGATCTCGCGCGCGACCTCGGCAAGAAGCTCGAGCTGCGCATGATCGGCGCCGAAACCGAGCTCGACCGCCAAGTGCTCGAAATGGTGCGCGATCCGCTGACCCACATGGTGCGCAACTGCGCCGATCACGGAATCGAGTCGCCTGCCGAGCGCCTCGCCGCCGGCAAGCCGGAGACCGGCACCATCACCCTCGATGCGCATCACGTCGGCGGCCACATCGTCGTCGAGATCGGTGACGACGGCCGCGGCATCGCGACCGATCGCATTCGCAAGAAGGCCATCGCCAACGGGCTCGCCACCGAGGCCGAGCTCGCGTCGATGAACGAGCAGCAAATCCAGCAATTCGTGTTCCGGCCAGGATTTTCCACCGCGGATGCCATCACGAACATCTCGGGCCGCGGGGTCGGTCTCGATGTCGTGCGCAGCAACATCGAAAAGATCGGCGGCACCGTCGAATTGCGCACGGCGCCCGGAAGGGGCACGAAGTTCGTCATCAAGATCCCGCTCACGCTCGCGATCGTGTCGGCCTTGATCGTTGAATGCCTGAACGACCGCTTCGCCATTCCCCAGATCAACGTGGTCGAGCTGGTTCACACCGCTGCCAACAGCGATCACCGCGTCGAGCGCCTGAAAGGCGTGCCGGTCCTGCGCCTGCGCGACAAGATCCTTCCGCTCGTTTCGCTGCGCAAGATGCTCGGTCTCGGCGGCGACGACAGCCAATCGGGCGAGAACTTCGTCATCGTCACGCAAGTCGGCGCGCAAAGCTTCGGCATCATGGTCGACCGCGTGTTCGACACCGAAGAGATCGTCGTCAAGCCGGTGTCGCCGTTGCTGCGCGACCTGAGCGTCTATTCCGGGAACACCATCCTCGGCGACGGCAGCGTGGTGATGATCCTCGATCCGAACGGCATCACGGCGCTCGCCAACTTCACGATCGAGGAGAGCGACGACAACGCCGCGGCTCAGGCCGAAGAGCGGGCGGCAAAGCGGGCCGAGAACGTCATTCTGTTCCGCGCCGGCGGCGCCGAGCCCAAGGCGCTGCCCCTCGAGCTCGTGGCGCGGCTCGAGATGCTCGACCGATCGGCTTTCGAAATCGCGAATGGCCGCGCGGTCGTGCAGTATCGCGGCGCGCTGATGCCGATCCTGACGCTCGATCAGGCGACGCCCTTCACCCCGGCGAACCGGCAGCCGATCCTCGTCTTCGCGGAAGGCGAGCATTCGATCGGGGTCGCCGTCGAAGAGATTATCGACATCGTCGAAACCGTCTATTCGGTGGATCTGCTCAGCGAGCGGCCGGGCGTTCTCGGCAGCGCCATCATCGCCGGCAAGGCCACCGATCTCATCGACATCTCGCATTATCTGTCGGCCGCCGGCTCGCACTGGTTCAAGAAAGAGACCGAGGTTCCGTTCGGCGCCAAAGGGCGCGCGCGGCGCCTTCTGCTGGTCGACGACAGCCCGTTCCTGCGCAACATGCTGCAACCGCTCCTGACGACGGCGGGCTACGAGGTCGTCGGCGTCGACTCCGCGGAAAGCGCGCTTCGGCTCTGCGAGGAAGGCCAGCGGTTCGACGTCATCATCAGCGATATCGAGATGCCGCGCATGGACGGCTTCGGCTTCGCCGCGAAAGTGCGCGAGAGCGAGAACTGGCGTGAAACGCCGCTGGTCGCGTTGACCTCGCATGTGAGCGCTCGAGACGAAGAACGCGGTCGCAAATCGGGCTTCCAGCGCCACGTGCCGAAGCTCGATCACCGCCTCCTGCTGAAGGCGATCGCCGACACGCTTGGCCAGAAAAAGGAGGTCGCATGACCCGAGAAGCGCAAATGGCCGCCGAGGCAACCCGGGCGCAAGCCGAGGCCGGCGGCGATTTCGTGACCTTCACCATCGGCGGTCAGCTTTTCGGCGTGCCGGTGCTGCAGGTTCAGGACGTGCTGCGTCCCCAGGCGATCACCCGCGTCCCGATGGCGCCGCCCGAGATCCTCGGCTCGCTCAACCTGCGCGGCCGCATCGTTACGGTCGTCGACACGCGCCACCGTCTCGGCTTGCCCACGGCCGACTCGAAAGAGCCGCCGATGAGCATCGTCGTGCCGCATGGCGATGATCTCTTCGCCCTGGCGGTCGACCGGGTCGGCGAGGTTCTGAGCCTGAGTTCGGAGAAGTTCGAGCCCAATCCGCCGACGCTCGACCCCGGGTGGCGGGAAGTCGCGAACGGCATCTATCGCTTGAAAGACGAGCTTCTCGTCGTGATCGACGTGGCGCGGCTGTTGCGCCTTGGCGCCGCCGCGCACGCCGCCTGAGCATCGGAGCTGCGCGTGAAGAAGGCCTGGCTGATCGTCGATGACTCGAAGGTGATCCGCGGCATCGCGCGCGGCATCCTGCACGACCTCGGATTCGAGACGGACGAGGCCGAAGACGGCAAACAGGCGCTCACCGCCTGTGCGAAAAAGATGCCCGATGCCGTGCTGCTCGACTGGAACATGCCGATCATGAACGGCCTCGATTTCCTGCGGGCGCTCCGCGCGATGCCCGGCGGCACGACGCCGAAGGTGTTTTTCTGCACGACGGAAAACGACATGAGCCACATCACGCAGGCTCTCGAGGCCGGTGCCGACGAATTCATCATGAAGCCATTCGACGCCGAGATACTTTCGTCGAAGGTCGCGCTGCAGGGCTTGGGCTGACGCACCGGTTGCGCCGATGAAGGACGAAGTTTTCACGTTCCTCGCAAAGCTGCTGCGGGAACAATCCGGCCTCGCCTTGCCGCGCGATAAGGAATATCTGCTCGAATCGCGCCTCAATCCGGTGGCGCGCCGGCTTGGCCATGCCAACATCGACGCGATGTGCTCCGCGGTCCGCAGCGGCCAAAATCGCGAGATCGAGCGCACGATCGTCGAGGCGATGACGACCAACGAGACGTTCTTCTTCCGCGACGCGCCCACCTTCGACCTTTTCCGCAAAGCGGTGCTGCCGGACCTGACGGCCGCGCGGGCGCAGGCCAAGACGTTGCGGATCTGGTTTGCCGC
The DNA here is from genome assembly GCA_035277525.1 of Allostellaceae bacterium. Taxonomy (GTDB): domain Bacteria; phylum Pseudomonadota; class Alphaproteobacteria; order ATCC43930; family CGMCC-115725; genus CAIKMD01. The sequence goes on along the minus strand of DATEKH010000095.1, from coordinate 8,896 downwards.
CTGTTCGAGCGGCCAGGAACCCTACTCCGTGGCGATGATCCTCGAAGAGGAGCGCGCGCGCTTGGCCGGCTGGTCCGTCGAGCTGATCGGCACCGATCTCTCGACGGACATGATTCAGCGCTCGCGCGACGGCCTCTACTCGCATTTCGAGGCGCAGCGCGGGCTGCCGATTCAAATGCTCGCCAAGCATTTCGACAAGGAGGACCAAGGCTGGCGCGTCAAGGCCGCGCTGCGCAATCGGATCAAGTTCAAGCCCTTCAATCTGTTGGAGAGCTTCGCCGCGCTCGGCACCTTCGACGTCATCTTCTGCCGCAACGTGCTGATCTACTTCGAGCTCGCCACCAAGCGCGACATCCTCGATCGCATGAACCGTCAGATGTCCGCGGGCGGAGTCCTGTTCCTCGGGGGCGCCGAGACCGTCATCGGCGTGACGGACAAATTCGTTCCTCATCCGGCCTACGCCGGCATTTTCGTTCCGGCGCCGTCGGTCGGGTTTGCCCGCGCCGTGGGGCAGTGACATGACCGTCGCCACGCTCGAAGGCGATGCCGCCGACCCGCTCGCTTCGCCGCCCGAAGCGCAAAAATCGGTTGACGAGCTGATTGCCGCGACCGGCGGCGGCGCCAACGCGATCTTCGATTTCCGCCACAAGGTGTTTGCGTTGCCCGGCGCGCGTTTCGCGCTCGATCAGCACAAGCAGGCAGCGCTGTTCCATCTCTATCTCGGCAATCTGGCCGTGGCGCTGACGCCGGCGGTGCTGCGCCGCGAGTTCAACATCGAGATAAGCTCGCTCGACAGCCAGCTGATCGAGCTGGCGAGCCAGGCGCTGCGCCACGTGAAGGAGGTCCGGCCGGGCGATTCGATCCCGAAAGAGCTGGTCGACGGCAGTGCGTCGTGGTCGGTCGAGGACCGCCATCAGGCGCTCGCCAAGGCCAAGCTGTTGGCGCAAGTCCTGACGCATCTGTCGCCTGATGGCACCGCCGCCACCATCGAGGCGCTCGTCGCCGTCGCCGAGGAAGACATCGCGGCCCGCGAGGAATTTCAACGTGCTTTCGCGGCGATTGCCGAGGCGCTCGGGCTCGATCCCGCGCGCAAGCGGGAGGTCGTCGATCGTCTCGACGCGATCGCGCGCGAGCTTTGCTACATCGAGGCGCTGCGCGATCACGCCGGCCAGATGCGAGCGATCCACGAAAAGGTGATGCAGCTCTCGCGCATGGCGAAGGGAGACCCCGAGATCAGCGAAGGGTTGCGGCGCGCGCAGACTCTCCTGAAGCAGCCGGTCGCCGAATTCGCGAACGAGTTCGCGCAGCTCGATGCGCAGACCGCGGATCTTCTGGCGATGCTGCGCAACCCCCACGCCCACATCAAGCTCATCCGCGATGTGCGCGACAAGATTCATTCGAACCTTCTGCCATGGAACGACATCTTCGACCGCTGGCGCGAGCAGCAGCTGATTCTCAACCTCAGCACCGATGAGAGCGTGCACGCGCTTTATCACTGGCTCGCGGCGAAATACGCGCCGTCCCGGGTCTGGCGCTGACATGCTGAAAGGCCAATCGCCTATGATCGGTCCGAATCTGTCGGGGAAGGGCGAGCCGTGCCGGGTGCTGTTGTGCGATGACAGCGCGGCCATCCGCGGCTTTTATCGCCGCGCGCTCGAAACGGACGCCGGCATCACGATCGTCGCGTCCGTCGGCAACGGCCAGTCCGCGCTCGATGCGCTCAAGCAACACGAGGTCGATGTGGCCGTCCTCGACATCGAGATGCCGGTGATGGACGGGCTCACCGCCCTGCCGCGCCTCTTGGCGGCGCAGCCGGGGCTCAAGATCCTCGTCGTTTCGGGGCTGACGCCGCGCGGTGCCGATATCAGCTACAAGGCCCTGGTGGCCGGGGCGGCGGAATGCGTGCTGAAGCCCGGCACGGCCGATCCCAGCGCCGCGAGCGAGTTCCAGCGCGAGCTCGTCACCAAGGTCCGCGCGCTCGCCGAGGCGCGGCGCATCAAGCTCGCCAAGCCCGCCTTTGCCCCCACACCCGCGATCCGCGCGCCCAAGCTTGCGTCCTCGCGCGCGGCGCCGGTGCATGCGATCGCGATCATCTCGTCGACCGGCGGCCCCGCGGCTCTGCTCCAACTCATCCCGGCGCTGAAGGACGGGCCGAGGCAGCCGATCTTCATCACGCAGCACATGCCGCCGCGCTTCACCACCTCGCTCGCCGAGCATCTCTCGCGCGTGGGCGGTCGGGTCGCGGCCGAGGCTGTCGACGGCGACGTGGTCCGCGACGGCCGCATCTATGTCGCGCCCGGCGATTGGCACATGGTGGTGGACGCATCGCGGCCGCCCAAGCTCCATCTCGTGCAATCGCCGCCCGTCAATTTCTGCCGTCCTTCGGCCGACCCGATGCTGCACAGCCTGACCAAGGCCTATGGGGCCAATCTGCTGTGCGTCGTCTTGACCGGCATGGGCTCCGACGGACTTGCCGGCGCCGGCCAGGTTGTCGCCGCGGGCGGCACGGTCATCGCGCAGGATCAGGCGACGAGCGTCGTCTGGGGCATGCCTGGCGCCGTCGCCAATGCCGGGCTTTGCAGCGCGATCCTGCCACTCGATGCGCTCGGCACCTATATCCGCAGGGCGGCGGCGCACGCCTACGCCTAGCGCGGCCCGGCGGTTGCTTCGCTGCGCGGCTTCGCTTATCGTTCGCGCCGCCGCACCCGTAGCTCAGCTGGATAGAGCGCTGCCCTCCGAAGGCAGAGGTCGTGAGTTCGAATCTCGCCGGGTGCGCCAGAAAACGCGCAGAAAGCCTGGGATTCGCAGATATCGCTCTGCTTAATCGGCATTCCAAGCGAGACAAAAAACAGCGAACTTTCCCAGAACTGGACAGCTTCGGTGGGGAAAACGGTGGGGAAAAATCTCAATATGTTCCCGATCCCGGAACTGACTCGTCAAGCGCGAAAGTAAGCAATTGGCAGTCCCGACCTGCGGCTGAACTCGTGTGCTCGCCGATAGCGTTAGCCCGCTGCGGATCAATTGAGTGGGCGAGGCAGTGGTGGCGTTGCGGACTCGGGTCGTGACCCTACTTATGTCCGGGACGTGGCAATTCCGGAAATGCGCGACCGTCACGACACACCGAAGCGAACAGGAGTCTGAGGCCAACAGATTTGGCCCGCGTACCCTCGGTCGCCTCGAAAAACAATCCCGCCTATCTTGACGGCGAGCCATGCGCGCTGAACCCTGATGGAACCACGAGCTTCAGCGCTCTTTAATGGTAATCGCATCGCGCGATTGGCCTGCTTCGGACCCTTACCTTACCTGCGTCAACCGGCACTCGCCTTTGCACAAATCTCGGCATAGAGCCCGACAATCGCTTTGACCGTGTCGGGCCTTTTCGCGCGACCGAGGCCGCATTCCGTCGCGATGCCAAAATTATCACGGAAATTGCGCGCCGAGGCGATCCGCCGCTCCGCGCCCGCGAAACCGTCGCCGAGGTGGACGAGGCCGAGATAAAGCTCCGTCTGCTCCGCATCCCGCAAATCGCGCAGCGGCGCGAAATACCGACCATCGTCGCGATCGATCGGCACCGGCATATGGAAATAGGTCACCGGCCGTCCGACACCGGCGACAATCGCATTCGCCAGCGCGACCATTGCGCCCATGTCCGCCGGCTGGATGTGATGCCGGCCGCCCCAATCGCCGTAGCAGATATGAAATCCGAGCTCCACATCCGGCGGCACGGCGCGAGCGATGCGACCGAGCCGCGCGACCACCTGCGCTTCGACATTTGCGAAAGGCGCCGGCTGCTGTGCGCCCAATCGCCCATCCCACCAGATTATCTCGCGCACCATGTCGAATTGGATGGCGAGATCCTGATGCGGGATAGCTCGGCAGAGCTTGTCGATCTCGCGGAGCATTGCCGTCTCGTAGGCAGGCTCGACGACAAGGACTGCGTCCTTGGCACATTGACTTCCGATCACATTGATTGGGGTCGGGAGAGAGACCTGAAAGCGGACACTCGGCGCGATATCACCGCAGCGACGCGCGGCGAGGAAATCCTGATAGGAAGCGCGCGCCTCCCTCGCGTAGCCCAGTTCGCCGAATTGCAATTCTTCCGGCTTCACGCCCTTCGCAAGTCGGAAACGTCTGAAGCCCGGTCCGCGGCCAGCCGGCGGCACATCCTCGCTTTCGAGCAGCGGATTCGCAAGGAGAACCGGGTACTGCCAACTGATCCAGACACGCCGTCCGCCTGGCTCCCCGTCGGGAATGCGCTTCAAATGTGTGCCGAGCGCACCGCCGACCGTGCGAAAGACCTCCTCCACATCGGACAGGCCGATACTTCCGACGAAATGTGCATTGAGCTGCATGTCAATGCCCCCGCCCTAGGTCGGCCAGCGCTATTTCAGGCGCGCGCTGGCCTCCTTAATGTAGCTCAAATCGGCGTAATCGGCGGCGATGAGATCGCGCTTCAGCAGACCAGTATCCTTCTCGATACCGAAAACCCGCTGAAGAGATGCTAGATCGGGCATGCCGTTCGGATCGCGATATTGCTCCTGATGGGTGAAAATCCAGCCGCTGAACCGCTCCGGCGGCAGTTTCGAGAACTCGGCGATAATCTTCACCGCTTCGTCGCGATTGGCAGGATCGGTGTACCAGCGCACGGCTCGAAGCATATCTTCAAAGAAGTCGACGATGGCGGCGCGATTTGCGGTAAGGAATGGCGTACGCCCGACGAAGACCGAGGTTTCGGTCGGCCCGAAAGCATCTTTTTGCGTGAAGAGCGGCTTGGCGATTTCCTGCAACGCAGGATCGAAGAAGAAAATGCCTTGTGCGGCAAGCATATCGATCTTTTTTTCGCGAAGCATCGGGACAAGGCTCGACGACGGCGCCTCGATCACCGAATAGTCGCGCTTATCCTCAAGTCCATGTTTGTGCAGCAGGACACGCACCGCGACATAAGCGATGCTGCCAATGCCGATCGACCCAAATACCTTTCCCTTTAAATCCTCGATGCGGTTGATTCCGCTGTCCTTGCGCACCATGAAGGTCTGCGAGAAATAATCACCGAATCCGTCCTGAAACTCGTCCGCCAAGATACGCAGATCTTCGATCTTGGCGTTCTGAATGGCCGCAGCGAGGGTAAAGACGGTGAGTGGCGAGAGATCGACATTGCCAGCGGCCAACGCGGTTACGATCGGCGAGCTAGAGCTGAAGTGGATCGGCTCGTATGTGTAAGAGACGCCAAGATGCTTCGCTACTCCCGGCTTGGCGAAAAAAACCGGGGGAAGCTCCGGAGGCGTGAACACCCAGCCCATGCGAATTTTCACCGCATCGGCCCAGCAGGGGGTGGCAAGGACAATCAGAAGCCCAGCGAAAGCAAGAAACAGCCCTCGTATTTTCATCGGTTAATTCCCCGCCTTCACTTTAGCCGTTTCGGCTCGGAAAGCCGCTAGCACTCTCGCGCCATCGGGCGCCGTCTTGACGAAATCGTCGATCACCGGCTCAACGGCTTTGCGCCATTTCGCCGCGATCTCGGGCGATTGCGGGATGATCTTGTGCTTGTCGCCGAGCGCCTTGACCATGTCGCGTCCTTCGTTGTCGACATCATCCCAGAATTTTCCGTAGACCCGGCTCTCCGCCTCGCCCGAATTGTCGTCGAGTATCTTCCTCACTGCGGCAGGCAGCGTGTCGTATTTTTTCTTTGCCATGAACACCATGCCGGTGGTGCCGCCGAGCTTGGTTTCGAGGTGGTAGAATGTCACCTCCTGCAGCTTGAAGGGCTGGAACGCGGTCCATTGCACCAGCACCGCGTCGACCATGCCGCGCTGCACAGCCGTGTAATAGTCGCTCGTGATCATCGAGAGCGGCGTGCCGCCCAGGCGCTCGATCGTGTCGGCGCCGACCTTCGAACCGGTCGCGAGCTTCAGACCTTTGAGATCGTCGAATGTCTTCGGTTGCTTGGCGTAGTGGATACCGGAGGGCGGAAACGTGATCATGTAGAGCGGCTGCACTGTGTCGTATTCGGCATTGAAGAGCCCGCTCTTATAGACGCGCCAGAGCGCGACCGAGCCGACTTCCGCCTTCTCGACCTCGAAGGGGAGCCCGCCGACCGCGGTGCGCGGGAACTTGCCGCCGATTGCCGACTGCAGGCCCCAGGAAATCTGGATCACATCATCCTGAACCCGGGAATAGAAATTGCTGAGATTGGCGATTTCGGAGCCGTCACGAACGTCGATATGGACGACGCCCTTGCCTTGTTCGTTGATGCGCTCGGCCCAAGGATGCAGCACGCGCACGTTGAGATGCACCTGCGCCGGCAAGGTCGTGCCGAAAAGCAAGTTGATCTGCTCGGCCCTCACAGCAGCCGGCGTCGCCGCGATAATGATCGCCGCAGCTGCCAAGGTCATCCATTTATTCGCCATAGTTCTCTCCTCGCTCCGACTCAGGGATTCGGCCCACCGTAATCGACGACGAAAAAGCGTAGATGCTGCACATTCTTCTCACTGCGCGCGTTGCCGATGAAAGCGTGATGATTCATCCACAGCAATTCCGGCGCGCCGGTCTCGATCAGCGGCGTCGACGCGCCGTAATAATCCGGCCCGCGCGCCGCCGCCTCGCCGCGCAGCAGCCTTTGCAACACCTCGGGACTGGCATAGCGCCGGCCGGAGGCGCGTACATAGATGAGATGACCATCCTCGGTACGCAGATTGTAGCGCGCATCGAGCTCGGCATAGCGGTCACCGTGAAGGATCTGCCAATCGTGTCCGCCGAGAACCGCGCCTTTGACCGCCGGCGTCGAGAATGTGCCGCCGGTTTGCGCCGGAATCTCGAACGTCCCGCCCATGAGATTCTGGATGCGCCGGATGCCTTTGCCCATATCGCCAACATTCTCGAACGGCGTACAATCGATACGCAGTGTCATGGCGAGACGCAGGACGGGATCGTTCGGCGAAAGACTCATCCTGGATACGCTCAGTCGGCGCGCGCCGCGTCGGCGTGGGTCTGCAGTATTTGCCTTACCAGCTCGGGACGGCGTGCGCGGGCGATGCCACATTCCGAGGCGATGCCGTAATCCTTCACAGAGCGGCTCGCCGTTTCCATGCGCCGGCGCGTTCCCTCAACGCCGTCGGCGGCATGCACCAAGCCGAGATAGAGCTCCGTTCCCGTTGGCAGCGCCAGACCACGCAACGGCGCAAAGAACGCATCGTCGTTGCGCGCGATCGGGACCGGCATGTGAATCCATTGCAGCGGCCGCTTTGCGCTATCGAAGATCAAATGCGCCAGCGTGACCATCTTCGCCGCGTCACGCGGCTCGACGAAATGCACCGCATCGAGATCGCCGTAGCAAAGGTGGAAGCCGAGTTCGACATCGGCCGGTACGGCGCCCGCGAGCCGCGCGAAGCTTTCGCCGAATACTTTATCCATGCCGGGGAAGGCGGGGATGCTTTGATAGCCACCGTCCCAGATCACCATCTCGATGCAGACGTCCCATTGGATGGAGAGATCTCGATGCGGTATCAACGTGGAGATTGCCGCGACCTCGCGCAGCATCGCCTGCTCATAGGCGCGCAGCACCGGCTGGCGCGCTTCCGGCACGCAGAACGGGCCGATCACGGCGAAAGGGGTCGGCAACGACACCTGGAAACGCGCGCCCTTCGGCAGGACGCCCTTGTCGCGCGCCGCGATGAAATCGAGATAGGACGCACGCGCCTCGCGCGCGTAGCCGAGCTCGCCGAAACGCACCTCGTCGGGCTTTACGCCGTCCGCCAGCTTCATGGGATGAAAGCCGATACCTCCGGCGCGATGCTGCGACGTGTCGGCCTGAAGATAGGAATTGGCACGCAGCACCGCGAATTGCCAGCTGATCCACAACCGTCGCCCGCCCGGCTCGCCATCGGGAACGCGTTTAAGATAGGGACCTAGCAGAGAGCCACAGGCGGCGAACACCTCGTCGACCGTGTCGAGGCCGATGCTTCCAACGAGATGGACGTTCCGAGGCATATGCCCTTGCTCCCTTTGCTGCCGATCCTCACCGGACGCGTTTATTCGATTTCTTTATTTTAGATCGTGATCTAAATTGTCATCCGGGTCAAGCACGCCATGCGGGGCTGAATTGACCACGCCTAAAGCGCGTCATTATCTTTTGCAGACCGCTCGTTCGGTGATTCGAGATCGGAGGCTTAATTGTCGGCGGACGCGACAGAAGTGATCGAAATCTCTTTGGGAGCGCGCGAAAAAAACAAGGCGGAGAAGCTGCTGCGCATAAGGAAGGCCGCGCGCCTGCTTTTTACGACTCGCGGTTATGACGATACGACCATGCGCGAGATCGCCAAGCGCGCCGATGTTGGCTTCGGCACGATGTTCACCTACGCATCGGATAAGCGCGATCTGCTGTTTCTAATCTTCAACGACGATCTCGATGACGTCGTCGACTCAGCCCTCGAACGCGCTTCCGCGAAGCGCGGTTTCCTTGAACAGCTAATCGCATACTTCGGCGTGTTTTACGCCTTCTTCCTTCCGCAGCCCGACCTTTCGCGTGTCGTTCTCCGCGAGATGACGTTTTACCTGAAGGGCCGGCAAGCCGAACAATTCCAGGCGAGCTGTGGACGAATGGTCCAGCATCTCGCTTCATTGGTTGAGGCGGCGAAATCCCGGCAAACCCTGGCGACGCACGAGGAGCCGCAGATTATCGCCCAAGCGCTTTTGTCCACGTTCGCGCACGAGCTTCGCCGCTGGATAGCGGTCGACGATCCCCAGCTTTCAAGCGGGCTCACGCGATTGCGCCGCATGCTCGTCCTTCAGATCTTTGGGCTTGGGCCGCGCAAAGGCGCGCTGGAGCGAGGGACGATGAGCGCCAGCTAGAGGATGCTGGCAGCGGCATGCACAGATATCCACGCGACTGCCGCACATG
>DATEKH010000094.1:0-40405 GCA_035277525.1 Allostellaceae bacterium | reverse complement strand
CGGGGCCAATGCGGTGAACGTTCCGCGACGGGCACGCGAGTCCAATAGCGGACCATCGCCGCGGCCGAGGCCAATCGCGCCCTGGCGCGCGACGTGCTGGATATGATGGCAGAGGCGGAAGGCCAAACCTCGCGTTTTGGCAACGACGCAATGCTGTTCCGCACGGTGAGCCGTCGCATAAATGCGGTGCTCTGGCATATGGTGAAAGGCCGTAAGCTCGAGCGCGGGATGCCTGGCGGTACAAATCAAACTGTGGGAGATTGTGCGCTGGCCGTAGCAGGACACCGACTACGGCTTCGCTACCGCAAGTTTGGGTGACGCTGCTCGCGCGGAGCCGCCCATTGGGTTAGGAACGTCTCAGTCGCCTTGATTTGGCTCAGGTCATCATCCAGTTCGGACAGCTGATCGAGAGTGAGGCCGGGCATTTCCCGCTGATTACGTTTACGCCGCCGCATCTCATCGAGCGCTCTCAGGGTCGCTGCCACAAGCTCGCGCGGCAATTCTGGAATGCCATCATGCCATGGCTCACCTTCGCGCCTAGTGTTTGGATGAGCGGAAACCCAGCGGTTCCAAATCTCACGCCCCGCGGAATCGCCATAATCGGCCATAGCGAAGTCGATTAACTGTCTGGATTTAGCCGAAAAAATTAACATCGCTGCCTGCCTCTAGATCTGGGCAAACCCCTGCGACGCCGCCTCAAGAGCGGCAACATAGTCACTAAGCTTCATATTGGCACTCGGTTCCCAGACCCAATGACCAGGATCATCGTTCCAAACCTTTAACGAATTAGGGTATGGCGATCCCGCAGGGAGCCTCCACGGTTTTCCGCTCCATGTCGGATCGGCCGCATCCCAGGTTGACATGCCCTTTCCATTGGCACTGACCCATTCTTCGCCAGTAACAGGGTCGAGGAAAATATCAACGTCAGCGTTCGGGCCGGTCGTTCGCACTTTATGAAGCCTAGGGCTACTCGCGTTGCCGCTACGGTAGAGATCAACAGCCGTCACACCCATGGCGGCTGGCACTATGCGCCTGTGTATAAAACGCTGCAAGCATCATGCCCGAGGGGTCTTAGCTACCTAGAGCCGCGTTTTGGAAGCGTGGCCACTTGACGTGTACGCTACATGTACGTATATTCCGTTCGATTGTCAAGGACCGCTGCCATGACCACCCCCGCCCAGATCGCGGCCAACCGCCGCAACGCGTTGAAGAGCACCGGGCCACAGACCGAGACCGGCAAGGCCGCCTCAGCGCAGAATGCGCTGCGCCATGGGTTGACCGCGCGCAAGCTTGCCTGCGAGGGCGAGCGCCAGGCGGATTTCGCGGCTTTCGCCGGAGCACTGCGCCGCGACCTCGCACCCATCGGCGAGGTCGAGGAGCAACTGGCCGAGCACGTCATCCTCGCCGCCTGGCGGCTGCGTCGCGCGGCGCGCGCCGAGACCAGCATGATCAATAGCTGGCACGCCGCGACCAGCCCCAGCCATCTGCTCTATGGCGAGACGCCGATCTCGCGCCTCTTCACCCGCCGGCCCGAGAGCATGCTCGCTCTCGCGCGCTATGAGGCGGGGCTCGATCGCAGCTTCACCCGCGCGCTCGCGCTGTTGGAGCGCCGGCAGGCGCGCCGCCGCGGCGAGCCCGTGCCCGCGCCGGTCACCGTGCTGGTCGAGAGCGCCGACGAATTGTCGCCTAACTTCCTCGGCGATAACGCGAAAATCGAAAACTGCGAAACGAACCCAATTCTCGAGCGCGGTGCCGATGGCGACACGCTTGGCGCGCCCGCCGCATCGCTTGCGCATGATGAAGAAACCCCCTCCAATGCGGCGTTATGCGCACCGCGCTCGGCTTGACACCGGGGCGAGCCGCCCCTTAAGGTGCGCCGCCTTCCGGCGCGGATTTTTCTCAAGCTTTTCGAGCGGTTCGCCGATGGACGAACACGAGAAACCCGATCCGTTGCGGGAGCTGGGGGAGCGGCTCGACAAGGCCCGCCGGGCGCAGCAACGCCCGGAGCGCGCAGCCCCAAGCGAAGATACGGGTTCGGCTTTGGCCTTCGGCATGCGCGTCGGGCTCGAGCTGGTGGTTGCCATCGTCGTCGCCGTTCTGATCGGCTGGGCGTTGGATCATTGGCTCGGCACGCGGCCCTGGGGGACGATCGGCTTCTTCTTCCTCGGCGTCGCGGCCGGCATGGTGAATGTCTACCGCACGGTTCGGGGCTTGGGCATGGCGGTGGGATATCGGCGGGACCGGACATCCGGGCCCGAGACGAAACGGGACGAGGACGAGGACTGACGTGGCGCTGGAGCTGCACCCGCTCGATCAATTCAAGATTGACCGCCTGATTCCCCTGCATATCGGCGGCGTCGACGTCTCCTTCACCAATTCGGCCCTCTTCATGTGCGCGGCCGTGGTGATCGCCTCGGCGATCGTGATCCTCGGCGCGCGGCGGCGCGATCTCGTGCCCGGGCGATGGCAATCGATCGCCGAGGTCTCCTACGAATTCATCGCCAAGATGATCGACGACAATGTCGGTCATGAGGGACGGCAGTATTTCCCCTTCCTCTTCACCCTCTTCATGTTCGTGCTGTTCGGCAATCTGTTGGGGTTGACGCCCTATGGCTATGTTTTCACCGGGCAGATCATCGTCACCTTCGCCTTGGCAATCGTCGTCTTCATCGGCGTCACCCTCATCGGCATCATCCGCCACGGCTTTCATTTCCTGAGCTTCTTCGTGCCGGCGGGCGTGCCCTTGGTGCTGCTCATCATTCTCATCCCGATCGAAGTGCTGAGCTATTTCATCCGGCCCTTCACCCTCTCCATCCGGCTCTTCGCCAACATGATGGCCGGGCATACCATGCTCGCGATTTTCGGCGGGTTCGTCGCGGCCTTGGGGCTCGCCGGCATCCTGCCGCTTTCGGTCGACGTGCTGTTGATCTTCCTCGAATTGCTGGTGGCGGTGCTCCAGGCTTACGTCTTCACCATCCTGAGCTGCCTCTATCTGCGCGACGCCATCCACCTCCACTGACCGCGAAACCTTATTCAACCAGAGGAACAAAAAATGGATCTCGCTTCCGCCAAAATGATCGGCGCCGGACTCGCCTGCATCGCGCTGGTCGGCGCCGGCATCGGCATCGGCAACGTGTTCTCGGCGCTGATCAACGCGCTCGCCCGCAACCCCGCGGCCCAGGTGACGCCGTTCGCGTTCCTTGGCTTCGCGCTCGCCGAGGCGACCGGCCTCTTCGGCCTCGCCATCGCCTTCCTCATCCTGTTCGTGTTCTGACCGCCGCGCGATGCCGCAACTCGACCTCGCCACCTTTCCGACGCAGCTGATCTGGCTCGGCATCACCTTCATCGTGCTTTACGTGGTGATGGCGAGCATCGGCCTGCCGCGGGTCGGCGGGATCATCGCCCAGCGCAAGGCGCGCATCGATGGCGATCTCGACAAGGCGGCGCAGATGAAGCGCGAGGCCGAGGCCGTGATCGCGGCCTATGACAAGGCCTTGGCCGAGGCGCGGATGCAGGCGCAGATCACGCTGCGCGAGACCTCCGAGCAATTGAACGCCCGCGCCGCCGAGCGGCAGCGCAAGATCGCCGAGGAGCTGGCGCGGGAGACCGCCGCCGCCGAGCGCCGCATCGAGGCGGCAAAACGCGAGGCGCTTTCCTCGCTGCGCGAGGTCGCGATCGACGTGACGCGCGCGGCGGCGCAAAAGCTCACCGGCGCCGAGCTCGATCAGGTGCGCGCCACGGCGGCGGTCGATCAAGCCATGCGGGAGCGCGGCTGATGCCCGAATTCATGCGGGACGCCGAATTCTGGGTCCTGATCGCCTTCGTCATCGCGATCGTCTACCTCATCTACAAGACCAAGAGCATGGTCACCGGCACGCTCGATCAGCGCGCGGCGCGGATCAAAGCGGAGCTCGACGAGGCGCGGCGCTTGCGCGAAGAGGCGCAGGCGACGCTCGCCGATTATCAGAGAAAGCAGCGCGACGCCTTGAAAGAGGCCGAGGCGATCGTGGCGCAGGCGAAGGCCGAGGCCGAGCGCGCGGCCGCGCAAGGCGCGCGCGATCTCGATGCGGCGATCGAGCGCCGGAAGCGCCTGGCGGTCGAGAAGATCGCGCTCACCGAATCAAAGGCGCTCGCCGAGGTGCGCAACATGGCGGTCGATCTGGCGATGGCGGCGCTCCGGCGCGCGCTTGCCGAGGACCTCGATGCGCCGCGCCGCGCCGCCCTCATCGACGAGGCGATCGCGGCCCTGCCGCCAACGCTGCACTAGGCAGACGCTCCTCTTTTCGTCATGCGCGGACTTGATCCGCGCATCCACGTCTTGAATGCTTTGTGCGAGCAAAGACGTGGATGGCCGGGACGAGCCCGGCCATGACGAGAATGAAGTAAGGCGCCCTTGACGACATAGAAACTCTCGCCTGGCGCGCGATGAGGCTCTAGTCTTCTCCCAACAAACACGTTGGAGGAACGCAATGCGCGTCATCACATCCGCCGCGGCGGTGCTGCTCACGGCCGCTCTTCTTGCCCGTCCCGCGATCGCCGATCCGATCCCCAAGGGCTGGGAGGCGCAGAACATAAAGCCGATCGGCTACAGCGATGTCGGCGGACGGCGCGGCGCCTTCAAGATGGCGATCAAGCAGGTGAACCATCGCTGGTACCTCTATATGGGCCATCTCTGGGATTACGGCTGGAGCATCCTCGACGTAACCAACCCGCGCGACCCCAAGCTCGTGCGCTTCATCCCCGGCCCCACCAACACCTGGACCATCCAGATGACGCTGCACGACAATCTGATGGTGACGGCGCTGCAGCAATCGCCGCCCGATTGGGGCGGTGATCCCAAAAAGCCGTTCGGCGACGGCGTCATCCTGTGGGACATCAGCGATCCGACCAATCCCAAACAGCTCTCGCAGTGGAAGACCGGCGGCACCGGCACGCACCGCAATTCCTATCCGGGCGGGAAATACGCTTATCTCTCGGCCGGCATGCCCGGCTACAAGGGCAACATCCTCGTCATTCTCGATGTCAGCGATCCCGCCAATCCGAAAGTCGCGGGGCAATGGGCGCGGCCCAATCAGAAGATCGAGCCCGGCGCGCCGCCAACGCCGCCGCCTTTCGGCTTCCATGGGCCGGCCAATATCAGCCCAGACGGCAAGATGGCGACCATGGGCTATGCGCCGGGCGTGATCAATCTCGATATCAGCGACATCGCGCATCCGAAGCTGATCGGCGATCTCACCATGACGCCGCCTTTCATCTCGGCCGGCTCGCAATCCGAGCACACGGTGCTGCCGCTGTGGAAGAAGCAGATGCTGTTCGCCAATTCCGAGGCCTCGGCCGAGAACTGCGTCGACAACGCGCTCAACTACGCCGTGCTGATCGACAACAAGAACCCGGCGAAGCCGCGCCTCATGTCGATGTTCCCGTTGCCGGTGCCGCCCAAGGACGCGCCCTACAAGGATTTCTGCGACAAGGGCGGCCGCTTCGGCCCGCACAACACCAATCAGGAAATCCACCTGCCCGATGTCGAGCAGCCGGATAATCTGATCTACCTCACCTATTTCAACGCCGGGCTCCAGGTCTTCAACATCAAGGACCCCTATATGCCGAAGATCACCGGCTATTTCATTCCGCCGCAGCCGACCAAGAAGGTCGGCTATTACCCGAAGACCAAGCTCGTCAGCCAGACCGAGGACGTGCTCGTCGACACGCGCGGCAACATCTACATCACCGGCAAGCAGTGGGGCGTGTTCATCCTGCGCTATTCCGGGCCCGACGAGCCGAAGCCGACGGCGAAGTAACAGCGCGACGAGGACACTACACTTACCCTCTACGCCCATTTGCGGGGAGAGGGTGCGAAGCCGGCGCAAGCCGGCTGAGCGGGTGAGGTGCGTCATTGGCGACGTGAGATCTCAACGGCACCTCACCCTTCCCATTGCTTCGCAATGGGCCCCTTCCCTCTCCCCGCTTCGCGCGGAGAGGGTCGATTTGAATTCCTCAGCGCAGCGCCTCTTCGGGCGCGAGCATCGCGAGGCCGAGGCCTTGCGCCACGGCCGGATGCGTGACCCGGCCCTCGGTGATGTTGAGGCCGGCGCGCAGATGCGGGTCGTCGCCGAGCGCCTTGCGCCAGCCCTTTTGCGCAAGCGCCAGCGAGAACGGCAAGGTCGCGTTGTTGAGCGCGAAGGTCGAGGTGCGCGCGACCGCCCCCGGCATGTTGGTGACGCAGTAATGAATGACGCCCTCTTCGACATAGGTCGGGTCGGCGTGGGTGGTCGGCCGGCTGGTCTCGAAGCAGCCGCCCTGGTCGATCGAGATATCGACGAGCACCGAGCCCGGGCGCATGCGCTTGACCATGTCGCGCGTGACGAGCTTGGGCGCGGCGCCGCCCGGCACCAGCACCGCGCCGATCACGAGATCGGCGGAGAGGACCTCGCGCTCGACATTCTCCATCGTCGCAAAGAGCGTGTGGAGCTGCGAGCCGAATTGCAGATCGAGCTCGTAGAGCCGCGGCAGGGATTTGTCGATGACCGAGACATAGGCCTCCACGCCCATGGCGACGCGCGCGGCGTTGGTGCCGGCAACGCCGCCGCCGAGGATCGCGACCTTGGCGGCGGCCACGCCGGGCACGCCGCCCAAGAGGATGCCGGCGCCGCCTTGCTCCTTCTCGAGACAATGCGCGCCGACCTGGATCGCCATGCGGCCGGCGACCTCGCTCATCGGCGCCAAGAGCGGCAGCCCGCCCTTCGCATCGGTCACCGTCTCGTAAGCAACGCACACCGCGCCCGAGCGCATCAAGCCTTCGGTCTGCTGCCGGTCGGCGGCGAGATGCAGATAGGTGAAGAGCACCTGGCCAGGCCGCAATAGCGCGATCTCGGGCGGCTGCGGCTCCTTCACCTTGATGAGGAGCTCGGCCGCGGCGAATACCTCTTCCGCCGCAGCGGCAATGCGCGCTCCGGCCTTCAGGTAAGCCGCGTCGTCGAAGCCGATGCCCGAGCCGGCACCGGTCTCGACCACGACGTTGTGGCCGTGATGGACGAGCTCGCGCACGCTGCCGGGCACGAGCCCGACGCGGTACTCATGGGTTTTGATCTCCTTGGGCACGCCGATCAGCATGTCTTCAGCACCTCGGTAAGGATTTCGACCATCTCGTCGATCTCGCGCTTCTCGACGATCAGCGGCGGCGACAGCGCGAGAATGTCCGCGGTCTGGCGGATGAGCAGGCCACGCTCGAAACATTTGACGTAGGCATCGAAAGCGCGCGCCCCCGGCTTGCCGGCAATCGGCGCCAATTCGATGCCGGCGACGAGGCCGAGATTGCGGATGTCGATGACGTTGGGCAGGCCTTTGAGGCCGTGTACCGCGTCCTCCCAATAGGGCGAGAGCGCCTTCGCCCGCGCGAACAAATCCTCGCGCTGATAGATGTCGAGCGTGGCGAGCGCTGCGGCGGCAGCGAGCGGATGGCCCGAATAAGTGTAGCCATGCGCGAACTCGATCGCGCTCTCGGGCCCCTGCATGAAGGCGTCGTAGATCGGCTTTCGCACCGCCACGCCGCCCATCGGCACGGTGCCGTTGGTCACGCCCTTGGCAAAGCACACCATGTCGGGGAGAACGCCGAAGAGCTCGGCGGCGAAAGCCGCGCCCAACCGGCCAAAGCCGGTGATCACCTCGTCGAAAATCAGCAATAGACTATTTTTGTCACAGATGGCTTTGAGCCGCTCAAGATAGCCTTTGGGCGGAACGAGAACGCCGGTCGAGCCCGCCATGGGCTCAACGATAACAGCGGCGATGGTCGAGGGGTCATGCAACGCGATGAGGCGCTCGAGCGCGTCGGCGAGATCGGCACCCCATTCCGGCTGACCACGCGAGAAAGCCTGGCGTGCGAGGTCGAAGGTATGCGGCAGGTGATCGACGCCCGGAATGCCGGCGTAGAGCTTGCGGTTCGCGGCGATGCCGCCGACCGACAAGCCGCCGAAGCCGACGCCGTGATAGCCGCGCTCGCGCCCGATCAGACGCGTGCGCCCGCCTTCGCCGCGCATGCGATGATAGGCGAGCGCGATTTTGAGCGCGGTCTCGACCGCCTCGGAGCCCGAATTGCCGAAGAAGACGTGATCGAGATCGCCCGGCAAAAGCGCGGCTATTCGCGCCGCCGCCTCGAACACGGCGGGATGCCCCATCTGAAACGCCGGCGCATAGTCGAGCGTCAGAACCTGGCGATGCATCGCCTCCGCGATTTCCCGCCGCCCATGACCGGCATTGACGCACCACAACCCCGCGGTACCGTCGAGAATCCGCCGGCCGTCGATGCTGCGGTAATACATACCCTCGGCCGATGCCATGAGACGCGGCTGCGCCTTGAACTGGCGATTGGCCGTGAAAGGCATCCAGTAGCTTTCGAGATCGTTTCGCCTCGGCGCATCGCTCATGGCGTTCTCGCCCGCAATTCCTGAAACGAAGGCGAGCGTAGCACGCCGCGCCCCGCGCCTGCGACGATGCTTCGGTGCGACGAAGCCGCTTTGGCTGGACAAGTGAGGGGGAGGCGTGGTCACATGTCAGCGATAGAACCGGGGAACCAGCCATCTACAATGAACCAGGGAGCGCACTTTTCCGATCTCATGTCGCGCCTCGCCGTCACCGCGCTCGCGGTGGTCCTGGCGATCACCATCGAAGGGCTGCTCGAGACGGTAAAAGTCAGCACGCCTTATCTCGTCTTTCTTCCGGTGGTCACCGGCATTTGCGCCCTCAGCGGCTTCGGCATGGGCCTGTGCGCCATTTTGTTCAGCGCGTTGGGCCTGTGGTACTTCTTCATCCCGCCGCACGGATTCGACCTGCCGAGCCCGGCGGATTTCATGCATCTCTGCGTCTTCGTCACGGTGGCGTTCTTCGGCTGCTGGATCATCGACGGGCTCAAGCGCGCGAATGACGAATTGTCGCGCGACAATTTCGTCCTCGGCTGCAAGATCTCCATGCTGCTGAGCCGCAAGAAGCCGCAATGATTGCGCCGCCGGCGGCGACTTCCGCCGCGGCCTTCCGCGCGAAGGCGCCCGCGACCCAATCGGCCGGATGAGGCGCCGCGCCTTACTGCTCGCACCGCTGTCGCTTCTGGTCGCCGGCCGCGCCGCGGCCAAAGACTTCGCGGCAGGCCCCATTCGCATCATCCATCCCTGGGCGGCCCCTTCGGCGACCGAAGCGGCGGCCATGTTCGTCGAGTTGCGCAATGACAGCCCGCGGCCCGATCGGCTGATTGCCGCGGCGACGCCGGTCGCGCAATCGGTCATCTTTCGCGAACGCGACGGCGCGCCGCTCGAATATTTCGAGCTGCTGCCGCGACGGCCGGTCCGCCTGCGTCCGGGCCGGCGCTACATCGCGCTGCGCGGTCTGAAGCGGCCGCTGGCCCTCGACGAGGTATTTCCGTTAACCCTACGCTTTGCCCAAGCCGGCAGCATCGCCATCAGCGTATCGGTCGAGGCCGGACCCGAGGATGATGTGTGACAGCGCCGGGCCGTGATGCGGCGCAGGCGGGCAATTTACCTTGAGGCAAGCTGCGCGCAGCTTCCATCTTGCCTCGCCACGGACCTTGCTCTAATTTTGCGACTGCGGCGCTGAGCCGCGCTCCCCTCGATCGAACTCAAGGCCCGGCACTCTCATGGACAGCGCTACGATCCTGATGTCCGCGGGCGTGATGTGCATGCTCGCAGGAGCCTTGATCGCGGTGTTGCGGCTGCGCTTCACCCGGCCGATCGGCAATGTCCGCATGGGCATCCCGATGACCCTGCAGCAATGGCGGCTTCGCACCGCATCGCCCGGGATCATGCTCGCCGGATTCGGGCTGTTCCTGATCGTGATCACGATCCTGACATCGGTTCCGGACTAACAGCGCTCGAGCAGCGTCGCGACGCGGTCGGCGATCGCGAGCGAGGCGGTAATTCCCGGCGATTCGATGCCGAAAAGATTGACCAGACCCGGCACGCCATGGCTGTCGGGGCCGGCGATCATGAAATCCGCGGCCGGCTCCTTGGGCCCGCTGATCTTCGGGCGGATGCCGGCATAACCCGGCTGCAGCGCATTGTCGGGCAGCTTTGGCCAATAGGTGCGGATCGCCGCGTAGAACTTGTCGCCACGCCGCGGATCGACGGTGTAGTCGATCCGGTCGATCCATTCCGTATCGGGGCCGAAACGTGCGCCGCCATTCATGTCGAGCGTCAGATGAACGCCGAGCCCGGCATGCTCGGGCACGGGATAGACCAGCCGCCGGAAGGGCGTGCGCCCGCTCACGGTGAAATAAACGCCGCGGCAGTAGTAATCGCGCGGAATCGCCGAGGCGGGGATGCCGGCGATCTGCCGCGCCAGCGCCGGCGCGTAGAGCCCTGCGCTGTTGACGAGGAGCTTTGCCTCGAGCGTCATCGGCTCGCCGCCGCCGATCTCAAGCACGAAGCCGGTCTCCGTCACCCGCCCTTCGAGCAGCGGCGCGCGCAGTACGAGCGTGGCGCCTTTCGCCTCGGCATCGGCTTGATAGGCGAGCATCAGCGCGTGGCTGTCGACGATGCCGGTCGAGGGCGAATGAAACGCGGCGACGCAGGCCAGCGCGGGCTCGAGCGCGCGCGCTTCCTTGCCGTCGAGCCATTGCAGGTCCTTCACGCCATTCGCCTCGGCATGCGCCGCCACCTTGCGCAGCACCGGGATTTCTTCCTCGCTCACCGCGACCACGAGCTTGCCGAGCCGCCTGTGCGGCACGCCATGCTCGGCGCAATAGGCGTAAAGCGCGTTCCGGCCCGCGACGCAGAGCCGGGCCTTCAAGCTGTCCTTCGGATAATAGAGGCCGGCATGGATCACCTCGCTGTTGCGCGAGGACGTATCCTGGCCAAGCCAGCGCTCCTTCTCGAGAAGCAGGACCTCGCGGCCGGCGCGGGCCAAAGCCCGCGCCACCGCCAGACCGATGATGCCGCCGCCGACGACCACGCATTCGACGGCGTCGCTCATCAGGTCCGCTCGAGAATCTCCAGACCGCGAACGCGATCGATCAGGAAAATCAAGCCGCGATCGTCCTGATAGACATCGTTGCTCTGGCAACGCTTCGCGCCGGGCGCGGGATCGGGCAGGTAGTGCGCCACCTCGCGCGGGAAATGCGGGTGCGAGATGTCGATGATGCGCAGGCCCTGCGCGAACCAGGCGAAAGGCACTTCGGTACTGCGGATCTTCTCGACCGGCTGATGACAGCCGCTGTTGTTCGCATGATTGCCGTGATCGAGGCCTTCGACCTGATAGGTGCCGACGGGGACCGGGTGCTCTTCGTCGGTGATGTCGACCATCCACATGAAGGCGGGCAAGGCGGTCTCGGGCCGCTGCACGTCCTCATCGGCGACGATGGCGAATTTCCGGCCGAAGATATCGAAGGGGACGCGCACGCAGGAATGCGTGGGGCAGGCGAAGGGCGGGCTCCAATCGAGACCCGAGACGCGCTTCGGTTTCGACATGTCGTCGATGTCGAGGATGTGGAAGCCACCCTGCCAGTAGCTGGTATAGAGGCGATTGCCCTGACGCAGCGGGTGATGGCAGCGATGATCGGCCCCTTTCCAGGTCGGCGTCTCGCCGCCGGCGATCCACTGCCCGGGCTCCCACCAGCGCCCGACCTCTTCCGGCTTCTCCGGATTCTTGAGGTCTAGGATCATGACGATGTTGCCGCGATAGCCCTCGGCCGTCGGCGAGATATAGGCGTAGCGGCCGTCGAAATCGTAGCGATGGACGCCGTGACCGTGGGTTTGCCAATCCAGGATCTTGCGCGGCTTCAGCGGATTGCTGATGTCGTAGATGCCGAGCCCGCCCTTGAAGTCCGACGGAGCGGCGGCGGGGCCGCCGGCGGGATTGGGATCGACCTCGTGATTGGTGACCAGAAGCCCGTTGACCGCGCGCGCCTTGTGCGAATGGGTCCCAGGCGGCATCTCGTAATAGGCGACTTGCTTCGGATTCTTGGGGTCGCGCACATCGACGATGCTGGTGCCAGAGGGCGAGTGGATGTGTCCGATATAGGCAAAGCCGTTGTCGACATAGACTTGGCCCCCGCCATAGCAATCGTAAAACCCGACTCGCCGAACGCCTCTTGCTGAAACCATTGTTATTCCCTCCCTTCGGAAGGCCCGATCCTACTGCAAATTGCGATTTCGCCAAGCCTTGCCGCGGGCGGGTGTTGCCGAGATGGCCCACAGCTGAGACGAAGCGCCTGATTGACTTTCGCCGCGCCATGAGGAGGCTAGCGCCCATGACAGACGCCTCGATCGCGGCGGATCAGACTGCGCGCCTTTGGCAAGAGAACGAGCCGGGACCCGTGCGCTCCGGCAGCGAGCGGCACAAGGTCATGTTTTGCCGGATGCTGCTCGACACCTTTAATCCCTATAAGCCGGCGATCATCGATTGGCCGAAGCTCGACGACGCGGCGCGCGAACGCCTGATCAGCCTGCCGATCTGGGACATCGCGGTCCAGACCGAGGGCAAGGCGAAGCTGCGCGTCTTGAGCTATGGCGAGACGATAACCGACTCGCTCTTGCGGCAGGCGATCGATCTCAACGGGTTCGAGGAAGGCCGCCACAAGGACGTGCTCGCCAACATGGTCGAGGCCTATGGCATCAAGCTCGCGCCCGAGCCGCCCTATCTGAAGCCGCGCGATCCCGAATGGGCCTTCATGGTCACGGGCTTCAGCGAATGCATCGACAGCTTTTTCGCCTTCGGGCTGTTCGAGGTGGCCAAGCGCTCGGGCTATTTCCCGCCGGAGCTCGTCGACACCTTCGAGCCGGTGATGCAGGAAGAGGGCCGCCACATCCTGTTCTTCGTCAACTGGGTCGCCTGGCACCGCCGCAATCTTCCCTGGTGGCGGCGGCCCTGGTTCGCCGCGAAGATCCTGGCGGTCTGGGCGTTTCTCATCTGGGAGCGCATCGGCATCGCCCGCGGCCTCGGCGGCGCGCCCGACGCCGACAACAATTTCACGGTCACCGGCAGCAAATCGGTCGGCGTCGATATCGACGCCGCCGCGCTGATGGAGATCTGCCTCGCCGAGAACGAGCGCCGGCTCGGCGGCTACGACCGGCGATTGAAGCGGCCGATGACGGTGCCGCGGCTGGTGCGCTTCGCCCAGCTCTTCCTGCGCAAGAAGCGCGGCGTCGCGATCGGCTCCGAGGCGCATAAGGAAATTTTCTGCCAGCATTTCCACGACACCTATCAGGATTACGATCCCGAGACCCTTCCCTGGCCCGAGCTCGACGAGGCGGCGTTGCAGCGGCTTCGCGCTGTGCCTTTCTGGCAGGAGGTGCTGCACACCGAGCGCCGCGCGGGCGCGATCGTCGCAGCCTTCACCGAGACGATCGACGATCCGGTTCTGAAGAAAGCCGTCGCCTTGCAAGGCTTCGAGGAGGCGCGCCACGCCGATCTCATCCGCGTCATGATCCAGCGCTACGGCATCGATGCGCATGAGACGCCGCTCGAAGCCTTGCCCGCCGACATCGAAACCGGCTTTAAGGATTTCGGCTATGGCGAATGCGTCGATTCCTTCCTGGGCTTCGGCGTCTTCAAGATCGCGCGCGAATCAGGCTTCCTGCCGGAATCGATGTTCCAGATCTTCGACCGGCTGATGTATGAGGAGACGCGCCACATCGTTTTCTTCATCAATTGGATGGCCTATCGCCAGGCGCAGAAGCGGCGCGGCCGCATCTGGTGGCGCGCAGCGGCGTCGCTGCGCTTTTATACCCGCGCCTTGAAGCGCCTCGTCGGACCCGCGCGGCGCGGCGCCAAGCTCAATGACGGCAAGGATTTCTCCGCGACCCAAGCGAGCATGTTCCTGGAGGGCTTCACCTTCCGGCGCTTCCTCGAAAACTGCTACAACGAGAATCGCCGCCGCATGAAGGAATTCGACGCCGAGCTCCTGCGCCCGAGCTTCCTGCCGGCGCTCGCCGATGCGGCGCTGACCAGTCTCAGGATGTGGAACTTCCGCCGACGCCGCGCGGGCGAGACCGTTTGAGACCGGCGCCGGAACATCATGACTTTAGATCGATGCACCCAGCTCGTCATTGCGAGCGAAGCGAAGCAATCCAGAGCGGCGCGTTCGGCCCTGGATTGCTTCGGCCCGCTTCGCAAGGCTCGCAGTCCTCGCAATGACAAGCAAGTGAATCGGCTTATCGTCATCCGGCTCTAGCACCGCCTTCGCTTCGGCCCAGCCGATGAAGCTCGTCACCATCATCATCACCATTGTCGGGCTCGCGCTCGGCACCGCGATCGTCGGGTATTTCGGCTTCGGCGAAGTCGCCTCGGCGCTCGGGACGATCGGCTGGGGCGGGTTTTTCGTCGTCTGCCTCTATCATTTCACGCTGATGTTGATGCTTGGCTTTGCCTGGTACGTCATCGTGCCGCCGCCGCAGCGGCGCCTGCGCGCCTATCTCTGTGGTCGCGTGGTGCGCGATTCGGGATCGGAGGTCCTTCCTCTCTCGCAGGTCGGCGGCTTCATCATGGGGGCGCGCGCGGCGAGCTTGTTCGGACCCACCATGACCTTCGCCGTCGCCTCGACCGTGGTCGATCTGACGATCGAGGTGATCGCGCAGCTTGGCTACACCGCGATCGGCCTCGCCTTGCTCGTGCGGCTTCATCCCGGCGCGAGCCTCGTCCATCCGGTCGCGATCGGCATCGCCTTGGGCGTGGTCGGCATTCTGGGATTCGTGCTGCTGCAGCGGCGCGGAGCCGCCTTCGTCGAACGCATGAGCGAGCGCCTTGCCGCGAGCTGGCTGCCGAGCGCCGCCGCCCGTGCAAAGCCCTTGCAGGAAGCGCTCGATGACATTTACACGCATCGCGCCGCGCTCCTCGCCGGCTTCGGCCTGCACCTCATCGGCTGGATCGCCAATGCGGTCGAGGCTTGGATCGCTCTCCGGTTTATGGGCGTGGGCCTCGACATCGACGCCGTGCTGGTGATCGAAAGTCTGCTTTACGCCATCCGCAGCGTCGCCTTCGCGGTGCCGAACGCGGTGGGCGTTCAGGAAGGCGCCTATGTGATGCTGGGCGGGTTGTTCGGCCTGCCGCCCGACATGGCGCTCGCGTTGTCTTTGCTGAAGCGCGGCCGCGATCTGACGATCGGAATTCCCGCCTTGCTTGCCTGGCAGGCGATCGAAGGCGGCGCGCTGTTTCGCCGCCGCCGCGCAACGGAGCTCGACATCGACCGCGATGGCGGGAGAACGCCATGACCGCCGGCCCGATCGCGGCGCCGCAGCCATCGGGGCGGCTTGCCGCTGCCTATCCTTATTTTCTCTTGGCGCTTTGCATGCTGTTCTGGTCAGGCAACTGGATTCTCGGCCGCGCGATGCGCGAGAGCATGCCGCCGGTGGCGCTCGCCTTTTGGCGCTGGGCCGTGGCCGCCATCGTCATCGCGCCCTTTGCCTTGCCGCGGCTGCGCGGCAAGGCCGCGGTCTTGCGGCGGTCCTGGCCGCTCCTCTTCGGCCTCGCCGTCACCGGCGGCGCCTTCTATCAGGTGGCCGCCTATTTCGGGTTGCGCCACACCGAGACCGTGAACGCGGTGCTGCTCAACGCCGCATCGCCCGTTTGCATTCTGCTCGCGAGCTGGCTCGTCGATGGCGAGCGCGCGACCGCGCGCCAGGTTCTCGGTCTGCTGATCTCCGTGGCCGGGGTTGTCGCGATCATGACGCGCGGCGATTTGGCGCAATTGGCGGCGCTGCGCTTCAGCATCGGCGACCTCGCGATTCTCGCCGTCATGCCGCTCTGGGCGTTCTACACGGTGATGCTGCGCCGCCGCCCGCCCGAAATCGACAATATCGAGTTGATCTTTCTCCTGAGCGCGTTCGGCGTCGCGGCGCTGGCGCCGGCCTATCTCGCCGAAACGATCTATTTTCAGGCAATGCCCTTCACATGGGCGACAATCGCGACCTCGCTCTACACCGGCAGCTTCGCCTCGGTCGGCGCATATCTTTGCTGGAACATCGGCGCCGAGCGCGTCGGTCCAAACCGGGCGGGCATGACCACTTATCTGCTGCCGGCTTTCGCGACCATTCTCGCGGTGACGATTCTGGGCGAGCAACTGCATCTCTTCCACGTGGTCGGCCTCGCGACGATCATCTTCGGCATCTGGCTCGCGACCAGCGCGCGAGCGCGCGAGGCCGGCGCTTAGAGTTTCGCGCGCGCCCGCACCATGCGCTTGGCGGCATCGAGCACGCGCTCGATCGCCGGCCGTCGGTAATCCCAGATCGGATCGGGCTCGGGCGGGTTCACCACCATGGTCGCATTGGCCTCGAACAGCAGCACGCTGCCATCGGGCGCAAGGCCGAAATCAATTCCGCCATAATCGAGCGCCAGCACGCGGCAAACCTCGCGCAACGCCGCCATCGCGCGCCCGCCCAGAACCGCGGGCATATCCTCGAGAAAGCGGCGTTCCTCCGCGCGATGCGCGGTGCTCGCCGCCATATCGGCGGTGAAATAATGCACCTTCCAGTCGTCCGAGATTGCGAGATGAAGCGGATAGAGCGCGCCATCGATCATCATCACACGGTATTTGCGCGCGAGGCCGTCTCGCCCGCGCGCATCGAGATACTCGATCGCCAGAACCGCATCGCCTGGCAGACGGGCAAGCGCCGCGGCGATCTCCTCGCGGCCCTCGATGCGCAAAAAATGCTGGCCGGTGTGAAAGCCGGGCGTACGCAATAGCAGCGGGAAACGCAGATCGCGTGAGGTGAGCAAGGCCGGGCGCGACAAGCTCGCGACCGCCGGCACGACGAGCCCGGGAATTCCTGCCAGACGGCGCGCATTGGCGGCGCGTCCGGTCGCGCGCACGGCTTCGGGCCGATTGACGATCGGCGCCGTGCTGCGCGCGACGATGGCATCCGCATGCGCCAAGGCCTCGCCGCAGCGATCGGCGTCGCCGATCGCGTTGAAGAGGATGGCATGCGGAGGCAAAGGCTGCGCCGGATCGAAGAACTCGGCATAAAGCGCGGTGATCGCGAAGAGCCGATCGTCGAGCCAGCGCTCGGTCGGGATATTGCCGCCTTTGGCCGAAACCAGCAGCAACAGCGGGACGCCAGGCCCCTGGCCACGCCGGCGCTTCGTCACGACAGCGCGGCCTGCGAAGCCTTTCTCGAAATGCGGCGCCGCCGCCTCGTCTTCGCCGAGTTCGCTCAAGAGCCGCGCCAAGCCTTGATGCGCCTCGGCAAAATCGGGATCGCCGACGAGCGCGGCCGCGTAATGAGCCTGCGCCGCGTCGAGCTCGCCCGCCTCGACGAGCAGATTGGCGAGGTTGACGCGCGCCATCGCCTTGCCGGGGTGACGGCGCACCGCCTGCTCATAAGCGGTGCGCGCGGCCGAGCGGTGGCCGCTCTCATAGGCCAAGGTGCCGAGCTCGTTGAGCGCGTCGAACTGCGCCGGATCGCGCTGCAGGATCTCAAGATAGGCCGCTTTCGCCGCCGCGTCGTCGCCGGCCGCGGCGAGGCGGCGCGCCTCAGCGAGGCGCGCGGCGATATCCGCCGTCGCACTCACGGCAGGATCGCGAAAGCTCGCGCCGGGAATCCAGTGCCGTTCTTGATGTCGGGCCAGGTGACCGACACCAGCGCGCCGGTCGCCGGCACCTTGTCGAGATTGGTCAAGAGCTCGATCTGATAGTGATCGGTGCCGAGGATGTAGCTCTCGAGCGAATAATCATCCTTGCTGGTCGCAAGCCCGGGGTCGGTGTCGGTGGTCTCGTGGCCCGACGCCGTGATGCGCCGCACCTCGTAGAGATATTTGAGCGCGGCGAGGGTCCAGCCGGGATAATGCGCGACGCCCTTGGCATCGACGTTCTGCATCGC
Source organism: Allostellaceae bacterium (assembly GCA_035277525.1). Classification (GTDB taxonomy): domain Bacteria; phylum Pseudomonadota; class Alphaproteobacteria; order ATCC43930; family CGMCC-115725; genus CAIKMD01. Next base: position 22,592 of record DATEKH010000094.1, on the reverse strand, counting down.
GGCCTGATCGGGCCAGCGCTTCGACCAGTCGGTGCGCATGGCAACGAAGGCGCCTTTGGGGATCGCGCCGTGCCGCGCCTCCCACGCTTTCACCGCCGGCAAAGTCAGAACGTAGTCGGGGTTCTTCGCGACCTCGCGATGCACGTCGATCACGACCAGCGGGAGCAGCATCTCTTTGACCGGAATCTTGTCGGCGGTGCGCGCGCCTTTGTGGAAATGCACCGGCGGATCGACATGCGTGCCCCATTGCCCGACATGGCAGAAGAGCTCGGCGCGGAATCCGTCCTTGTCGTAATCATAGATGACCTTGCGCGTCATCGGCTCAAAGCCCTTCCAATGCGGAATGTCGGTATCGAAGGGATGGGTGAGGTCAATCCATTTTTTCGTCTGCAAGGTCGCGTAGAGGCTCCACAGCCCGTCGGCCTGGGCCGCGGCCGGTGCCAGAAAGAAAAGAGCCGCGATCAATCCCGCTGTCGCTCTGCGCATGGAAGCCTCCATCATGCTTTGCCGTACCCGCCCCCGCCCGGCGTTTCGATGACGAAGACATCGCCGGGTTTCATCTCGACGACATGCGTGCCGCCGAATTCCTCGCGCGTACCGCCGGTGCGCTCGACCCAGTTGCGCGCGACTTCGCCGCTGCCGCCGCCCTCGAGCCCATAGGGCGGGACTCGGCGATGGCTCGCGAGGATAGCCGCGGTCATGGGCTCCAGAAATCGAATCCGCCGTACCGCGCCATTGCCGCCGCGCCATTTGCCGGCACCGCCCGAGCCGCGCCGCAACTCGAACGTCTCGAGCAGCACCGGGAAGCGCCATTCGAGAATTTCCGGATCGGTCAGCCGCGTATTCGTCATATGCGTGTGCACCGCGTCGGTCCCGGCAAAGCCCGGGCCCGCGCCCGAGCCGCCGCAAACCGTCTCGTAATATTGGTGCCGCGCATTGCCGAAGGTGAAATTGTTCATTGTGCCCTGCGCCGCGGCCATCGCGCCGAGCGCGCCATAAAGCGCATCGGTGATCCATTGCGAGGTCTCGACATTGCCGGCGACAACCGCCGCGGGATAGCGCGGATTGAGCATCGAGCCCGCGGGAATGATCACCTCGAGCGGCTTCAAGCAGCCGCCATTCAGCGGAATCTCGTCATCGACCAAGGTGCGGAAGACATAGAGCACGGCCGCCATGCAGATCGCCGAGGGCGCGTTGAAGTTGGTCGGCAGCTGCGCGCTGGTGCCGGTGAAGTCGATGGTCGCACGCTCCGTGGCGTGGTCGACCGAGACGCGGACAGAGATGTTCGCGCCGTCATCCATCGTATAGGTGAAGGCGCCGCCCTTCAGCGTCTTGAGCGCACGCTTCACCGCGGCCTCGGCATTGTCCTGGACATGGCGCATATAGGCTTCGACCACGTCGAGGCCGAAATGCCCCACCATGCGGTGAAGCTCCTGCACGCCCTTCTCGCTCGCCGCGATCTGCGCCTTGAAGTCCGCGATGTTCTGCGCCGGGTTGCGCGCGGGGAATTTGGCACCCGACAGCAGCGTCACGGTTTCGGCTTCACGAAAGCGGCCTTCTTCGACGAGAAGAAAATCGTCGATCAGCACGCCCTCCTCTTCGATATGGCGGCTTTGCGGCGGCATCGAGCCGGGCGTGATCCCGCCGATATCGGCGTGATGACCGCGCGAAGCGACATAGAAGATCGGCTCGGAGTCCTCGCCCCGCACCGTCTCGGCGAAGACCGGCGTGATCACCGTGATATCGGGCAGATGCGTGCCGCCATTGTAGGGCGCGTTCAAGGCATAGACGTCGCCGCGCTTCATCCGCTTGCCGCTGCCGCCCTTCCCATGCGCACGGATGATGGTGCGTACGCTCTCGCTCATCGAGCCGAGATGCACCGGGATATGCGGCGCGTTGGCGATGAGCGAGCCGGTACGGTCGAAGAGCGCGCAGGAAAAATCGAGGCGTTCTTTGATGTTGACCGAATAGGCGGTGTTCTGCAGCGCCGTCCCCATCTGCTCGGCGATCGCCATGAAGAGGTTGTTGAAGACCTCGAGCATGACGGGATCGACGCTCGTGCCGATTGCGGCGCGGCGCGGCTGCGGCGCCACGCGTTCCATCACCAGATAGCGGCGCTCATCGAGCGCCGCGCGCCAGCCCGCATCGACGACGGTCGTCGCCGTGGCCTCGCGGATGAGCGCGGGCCCCGTCACGGTCTGCCCAGGCAGGATGTGGTCGCGATCATAGATCGGCGCTTCTTCGATCATGCCGCCGCTCCACAGCGCGACGCGGCCGAGCGGGGGCGCCGCGCCCGCATGCAGCGGCTCGACGCTCTCCTCGGGCGCATCGCCGGCGCCGACGATCTCGGCCGAGACCGCCTCGAGGATGAGCGGCTTGTCGGGCATCACAAAGCCAAAGCGCTGCTGATGCGCCGCTGCGAAATTCGCTTTAATCGCTGCGGCATCGCCGAAATCGACTGCCAGCGGCGCGTCCGTGCCTTCATATTTGGCGAGCGCCTTGCGCAGGACGGAAATGCGATTCGCGGCGATGCCCTGAGCCCGCATCTCGGCAATTCCTTCCGCCGCCAGCCGGTCGAGCGCGCGCGACACCTTCGCGAGCATCGTTTCCCCGAGGCGCAGCTCGACCGCGTGTTCCTTGATTGCGCGCAGATCGGCGAGCCCTATGCCATAGGCCGAGAGCACGCCGGCCAAAGGATGAATGAGCACGCGCTTCATGCCGAGCGTGTCGGCGACGAGGCAGGCATGTTGCCCACCCGCACCGCCGAAGCAGCACAGCGTGTATTCGGTCACGTCGTAGCCGCGTTCGATCGAGATCTGCTTGATGGCGTTGGCCATGTTCTCGACCGCGATCTTGAGGAAGCCGGCAGCGACCTCTTGTGCGCTCGGGGAGCCGCCGGCCTTCAGCGCGATCTCGGCGGCGAGTGCGGCGAATTTCTCTTCGACCACCGCGCCATCGAGCTTTTCGGTGCCGGACGACCCGAACAACGCGGGAAAATGGTCGGGCTGAAGCCGCCCGAGCATCAGATTGCAGTCGGTGACGGTGAGCGGGCCGCCGCGGCGGTAGCAGGCAGGACCTGGATTGGCGCCCGCCGAATCCGGTCCGACGCGATAGCGCGCGCCGTCGAAGACGCAGATCGAGCCGCCGCCCGCCGCGACAGTGTTGATGGCCATCATCGGCGCGCGCATGCGCACGCCCGCGACCAAGGTCTCGAAGCTGCGCTCGAACTCGCCCGCGTAATGCGACACATCGGTCGAGGTGCCGCCCATGTCGAAGGCGATGATGTTCTGGAATCCGCCGCGCTCGGCGGTGCGCGCGGCGCCGACAATGCCGCCGGCCGGGCCTGAGAGGATCGCATCCTTGCCGGCAAAGCGCCGCGCATCGGCCAAGCCGCCATTCGATTGCATGAAGAGCAGGCGCACGCCCTTGAGCTCGGCCGCCACCTGATCGACATAGCGCTTGAGGATCGGCGAGAGATAGGCGTCGACCACGGTGGTGTCGCCGCGGCCGACGAGCTTCATCAGCGGGCTGACGCGATGGCTCGCCGAGATTTGGGTGAAGCCGATTTGGCGCGCAAGCTCGGCCAAGCGCCTTTCGTGCTCGGGAAAGCGATAGCCATGCATGAGGACGATCGCGACCGCGCGAATCCCATCGGCGTAAGCCTGCTCCAGCGCATTGCGCGCGGCGTCGAGATCGAGCGGAGTCAGCACCTCGCCGGTCGCCGAGACACGCTCTTTGATCTCGGCCACGCGCTCATAGAGCAGCTCGGGAAGAACGATATGGCGCGCGAACAGCTTCGGCCGGTTCTGATAGCCGATGCGCAGCGCATCGCCGAAGCCCTTGGTGATGGCAAGGAGCGTCCGCTCACCCTTGCGCTCCAACAGCGCGTTGGTGGCGACGGTCGTGCCCATCTTGACCGCATCGATCGCCGCGGCCGGCAAAGGCTCGTCGCCGGCGAGGCCGAGAATCGCCCGAATCCCGGCGATCGCCGCGTCGCGATAGCGCTCAGGATTTTCCGAGAGCAGCTTTCTTGTCACGATCGCGCCCTCGGGCGAGCGCGCGACAATGTCGGTGAAGGTCCCGCCGCGATCGATCCAGAATTGCCAGCCCATGCGCCCCAGTCATTTCAAGGGCGCACGGCGCCGTCAAGGGCGCTCGCGAGCCGAGAGCGGCGATCCCGAGGCGAAGCAAAGTCGGCGGGAGCCGGTAGACCGCGGGATCACGCTTGTCGCTACGCGCCCGCGTCGTATTCCTGGCTGATATCCTTGCCGGTGTAGTCCTTGAGCATAAGGGTCGCAATGAAGCTGATGACCGCGTTGAAAAGGATGTAAAACGCGATCGCCATGCCCGACTTGTAAGTCGCGAACAGCCACGTTGCGATGAGCGGCGCAGGCCCGCCGGCGATCACCGAGGCGAGCTGATAACCCAACGATGCGCCGCTATAGCGCAGCCTGCCGGTGAAGCTTTCGGCGATCAGCGCCGCTTGCGGCCCGTATTGCATGTCATGCGGGATGAGCGAGAGCACGATCGCGATGAAGATCAGAATCGGCGACATCGTGTCGAGCAGGCCGAAGTAGATGAAGCCGAAGACGGCGACGGTCACGACGCCGAGCAAATACATGTTCTTCCGTCCGATCCGATCGGAGAAATGACCGGAAAGCGGGATGCTGACGAAGGAGACGCATGAGGCGACCAGAACCGCAATGAGCAGCAGGTCGCGGGAGACGTGAAGCGCGTTCGTGCCGTAAGCGAAAATGAAGGCGGTGAAGATGTAGAACGGCGCCTGTTCCGACATGCGCGCCAGCGCGCTGAGCAGAATCTCCTTGGGTTGCTTTTTCAAGACTTCGACAAAAGGCGCGCGCTCGATCTTGTTCTCTTCGACAAGGCGACGGAACAGCGGAGTCTCGGCGATGCCCAGGCGAATCCACAAGCCGATGGCGACGAGGATGATGCTGAGAATGAAGGGGATACGCCATCCCCAAGACAGGAACGCTTCGCCCGACATCTGGCTGAAAGCCAGCACGGCAAGGTTGGCGAGGAAGAGGCCGGCGGGCACGCCGAATTGCGGCCACGAGGCGACGAAGCCGCGATGGCCGTGCGAGCGCGCCCATTCCATCGACAGCAGGACCGAGCCGCCCCATTCGCCGCCGACCCCAATGCCCTGAAGGACGCGCAGGACGGTGAGGATGACCGCGCCCCAGATCCCGATCGAATCGTAACCCGGGACAAAAGCCACCAGGAACGTCGCAATACCCATCAGCATCAGGGTCGCGATGAGGGTCGATTTGCGCCCGATGCGGTCGCCATAGTGACCGAAGATGGCAGCGCCGACGGGCCGGGCGACGAAGCCGAGCGCATAGACGCCAAATGCATTGAGGGTTCCCGTGAGCGGATCGGAAGCGGGGAAGTAGAGCTTCGCGAAAACGAGACCGGTCACCGTGCTATAAAGAAAGAAGTCGTACCACTCGATGGTCGTGCCGACCGTCGACGCAATGATCGCGCGACGCAGATTCGAACGATGTTCCGCTTCCGGCAATAGCCCGGTGGCTGTTGTGGTCGCCATTCGTCGCTCCCACCCTCTTGGCCCGCCGCAATGGCGAGGCCCGTCGGCGTTTCCGCCATTATTCGGAGAAGCTTAGCTTCACTCCAATGCGCCGGGCAAGCGTCGAACGCCGGTCGCATGGCAATAAGCCGCTGGGCAGGAAAGCCGCGGCGCACCCGGGCCGCGGGACGATCAGCGCCCCTGGAACTTCGGCTTGCGCTTTTCCGCGAAAGCGCGCCGCCCTTCCGCGAAATCCTCGCTGTCCATGCAGCGCGCGGCAAGCGCCTCGCATCTGGCGCGATCCATTTCGGCGCGCGGCTTCATGAGCTCGGCGATGATCTCCTTCGACGCCGCGATCGAGAGCGGCGCGTTCTCGGCGAGCGTCGTGCAATAGGAGCGCGTGAGGGCTTCGAGCTCGCTCTCTGCCACGGCGCGATTGACGAGGCCCATCGCCTGAGCCTCGATCCCGCTGAACTGGCGCGCCGTGAAGAGCATCTCCTTGGCGAAGGCGGGACCCACCAGATCGACCACCTTCTGCATGCCGGAAAGCGTGTAGGCGATGCCGAGCTTCGCCGCGGGAATTCCGAGCCGTGCGGTCTCGGCCGCGAGCCGCAGATCGCAATGCATCGCCACCAGCATGCCGCCGCCCAGGCAATAGCCGCGAATCATGGCGATGGTCGGCTTCGTTGCGTTCTCGAGCCGGCTCAAGGCCGCGCGCAGATTGGCGCCGTCTTGCGCCGCCGCCTCGGCCGAGGCGCGGCGCTCCTCGAAGCGGTTGATATCGGCGCCGGAGATGAAAGCCTTCTCGCCCGCGCCCTTCAGGACGATCGCGCGAATCGCGGGATCGCGCTCGAACGCGTCGATGATCGCCGGGATCGCCGCCCACATATCGGCGGACATGGCGTTGAGCTTGGCGGGGTTGTTGAAAATCATCCAGCCGATCGCCCCATCGGCTTCGGCGATCATGCGCTCGGTCGGCGATGTCATGCGGGCTCTCCCCAAGTGGCGGCGCGAAAATAGACCCGGGCGGCGCTGCGAGTCCACGAAGCCTTCGGCTTCATCGGCCCGCGCATGCTATGGATAACGCCATGAAGCTGCGCGACCGGCCTTCGCCCAATTTCGATACGCGTCCCGGCGCCGGCGCAGTCGAGATGCTGATCCTTCATTACACCGGAATGAAAAGCGCCCACGAGGCGCTCGACCGGCTCTGCGATCCAGCCGCCAAGGTCAGCGCGCATTACCTCGTCGAGGAAGACGGCGCGATCTGGCGTCTCGTCGATGAAGCGCAACGCGCCTGGCATGCCGGCGTGTCATGCTGGCGAGCGTGTCGCGACATCAACGGCGTCTCGATCGGCATCGAGCTCGCGAATCCCGGCCATGAATTCGGCTATCGCGCCTTTCCCGAGGCGCAGATGCAAGCGCTCGAGGAGTTGGCGCGCGGCATCCTCGAGCGCCACGCGATCCCGCCACGCGCGGTTCTCGGTCACGCGGACGTGGCGCCGCTTCGCAAGCAGGATCCGGGGGAGTTGTTCGACTGGCCGCGGCTGGCGCGAGCCGGCATCGGCCTGTGGCCGGATTTCAACGCGGAAATAGCCGCCCCGGCGACGATGCAGGAGCTGCAATCGCGGCTGCGCGCGATCGGCTATGACTGCCCGGCTTCGGGCGCGCTCGATGCGCCGACGCAGGCGGTGATCGCGGCGTTTCAGCGGCATTTCCGGCCGGCGCGCTGCGATGGCGTCGCCGATGAGGAAACGCGGCGCCGCATCGCCATTCTCGCGCGCAGCGTTTGACATCGCGGTCTCCCGAGCCCTTATTGAACGCGTGCCAGACGGCCGGATGGCCGCTTTTCGCCGCGAGGCGGGAAGAGGAAAGTCCGGGCTCCACGGAAGCACGGTGCCGGGTAACGCCCGGCGGGGGCGACCCCAGGGACAGTGCCACAGAAACATACCGCCAACCCCTTCAAGGGCTTCGTGCCCTTGCGGGGCGGCAAGGGTGAAATGGTGCGGTAAGAGCGCACCGCGCCTCCGGCAACGGCGGCGGCAGGGCAAACCCCACCGGGAGCAAGACCAAGTAGGGACGGCAGGGCCGCGAGGCCCGGGCGGGTTTCCGCGCCGCCGTCCGGGTCGGTCGCGCGAGGCGTCCGGTGACGGGCGTCCCAGATGAATGGTCATCCCTCGCTTTCGGGCGAGGACAGAACCCGGCTTACAGGCCGTCTGGCACCGCTTGAGTCATGCGCTCAGCGCATGGCGTACGCAGAGTGCGTTGAAATGAGAACAAAATGATAACTGTCATTTGCCGCCGCGATTACTTGGAGCGACGTGACCTCGGCCGCGGATCTTCAGCCTAACCGCCCGAATTTGCGTGCCAATTCATTGACAGCCCATGATATCCCATGATATCCCAATTAGTCCCATGACGGGGAGCTTAGGCATGGCGGCGGGTGCCGAGCGCCGGGACGTTTCGCGGGGCGTCGTCGGAACTCTGGGGAAGCTGTTTTGGCGTCGTTTGCATCGACGTTCGTCAACCGGATCGACAGCAAGGGTCGGCTCTCCGTCCCGGCGAGCTTTCGCGCCGCGCTGGGCGACCAAGGCTTCCACGGGATCATCGCTTATCCTTCCTTCGACTTGCCGGCGCTCGAGGCCGGCGGGATGGAGCGCGTCAACGAGCTGATGGCGCAAGCCGACGCGCTCGAGGAATACTCCCCGGACTATCGCGCGCTGACCTCGCTGCTGTCGGACGTGATCCAACTCCCGTTCGACAGCGAAGGGCGAATCATACTCCCGCCCGCGCTTTTGGCGCATGCCGGAATTACCGAGCACGCCGCCTTTGCCGGCCGCGGCCATACTTTCGAAATCTGGGAACCCGAGCAGCTGCAGCGCCATCAGGAAGAGATGCGCCGCTATGCCCGCGACAATCACTTGCGGCTGCCGCCGCGGCGGATGCCGAAATGACCGCCCCTCTCGCTCACATCCCGGTCTTGCTCGCCGAGGTGATCGCGGCCTTGGCGCCGCGCGACGGCGGCGTCTATCTCGACGGCACATTCGGCCGCGGCGGCTATAGCGAGGCCTTGCTGCGCAGCGCGTCGTGCCGCGTGATCGCGCTCGACCGCGATCCCGAGGCAATCCGGCAAGGCGGCGCGCTTCAGGCGCTCTATTCCGACCGCCTGACCCTCATCGAAGGCCGCTTCGGCGAGATGGAGGAGGCGCTGCACCGCCTGGGGCTTTCGCGCCTTGCCGGCATCGCGCTCGATCTCGGCGTTTCCTCGATGCAGATCGACGATCCGGCGCGCGGCTTTTCGTTCCGCGTCGACGGACCGCTCGACATGCGCATGGAGCGCTCGGGCCGGTCGGCTGCCGATCTCGTCAATACGGCGTCCGAGGAAGAGCTGGCGGCGATTATCCGCGACTATGGGGAAGAGCGCTCCGCCCGGCGCATCGCGCGCGCGATCCTGGCCGCCCGCCCCTTGAGCCGCACCGGCGAGCTTGCCGCGATCATCCGCCGGATCGTGCCGGAAAGCGGCGGGATCGATCCCGCGACCCGCACCTTCCAGGCGCTGCGCATCGCCGTCAATGACGAGCTCAATGAGCTTGATCGCGGCCTCGCTTCCGCCGAGCGCGTGCTCGAGCCGGGCGGCAGGCTCGCCATCGTCGCGTTCCAATCGCTCGAGGATCGCCGCGTCAAATCCTTCCTGCGTCTGCGCAGCGCCGCGGCGCCCGGTCCGAGCCGTCATCTTCCCGGCCAAGGCCGGCGCGCGCCGAGCTTTCGCCTCATCTCCCGCAAGCCGGTGACGCCGCGCGCGGACGAGATTGCGCGCAACCCGCGCGCGCGCTCGGCGCGGCTGCGTGCCGCCGAGCGAACGGCGGCGCCCGCCTGGGGAGAAGCCGCGTGATCCGGCCCGTCACCATCATCTGGCTGCTGCTGGTCGCCGCGGTGGGGACCGCCATGTTCCAGGTCAAATACGAGGTGATGCAGCAGGAAGAGACGCTGGCGCGGCTCAACCAGAAGATCACCGATGGCCGCGAGCGGGTGCGCGTTCTCCAGGCTGAGTGGAGCTATCTGACGCGGCCCGATCGGCTCAATCGGCTCGCCCAGCGCTATCTCGATCTCACCCCCGTGAGCGCGGCGCAAATCGTGCCGTTGAGCGCCGTGCCCGAGCGCCCCGGCGCACCGCCGGCGCTGGTGTCGGATGATAAAACCGCGTCGCCGCTTGCGACCGCGCCGGTGCTTCCGGCGAACGCCGAGCCGGGCGCCGCCTTCGCCACCGTAATCTCGGGCCCCGGGCGATGAAACCCGCGACGCCGCCCGATCCCAATCCCTGCCGGCCTCGGCATTTCAAGCCGGGACCCTGCGGTCCCGCGCCGCAAGCCGGCCCGGGCACGCAGGTGCTCGAGACCAGCCATACGCGGCTCATCATTACCGGCGCCCTGCTCGCACTCGCTTTCCTCGTGATCGGCGGACGGCTCATCGAGGTCGCGGGCTTCAAGAGCGAGGATGCCCGTCTCGCGCGCGTCGTTCCCGCAAGCCCGAGCCTTGCGGGCCGCGCCGATATCATCGACCGCAACGGCGCGCTGCTCGCGACCACGCTCGAGACGCCGTCGCTCTATGCCGATCCCAAGGAGGTGCTGAACCCGCACGCGACCGCGGCGAAGCTGGCCGCGGTCGTGCCCGATCTCAGCGAGGCCGATGTCTATGCGCGGCTGACCGCGGACAAGAATCGGAGCTTTGTCTGGCTCAAGCGGCGCTTGACCCCGCGGCAGCAAGACGCGGTCAACCGCCTCGGCCTGCCGGGCATCGACTTCCAGGCGGAGGATCAGCGCTTCTATCCCCAGGCCAACGCAGCCGCGCATGTCGTCGGCTATGCCGGCGTCGACAACAAAGGACTCGCCGGCATCGAGCGCAGCTTCGACGACAGGCTCCGAAAGCAGCGCCAGCCGCTGCAGCTGTCGCTCGATTTGCGGGTGCAGGCGATCCTGCGCGAGGAGATCGCCAAGCAGGTCGCGGAGTTCAAGGCGATCGGCGGCAGCGGCATCATCATGGACGTGAACACCGGCGAAGTGGTCGCGCTGGTTTCGCTGCCGGATTTCGATCCCAACGATCCCTCCGCCTCGCCGCCCGAAGACCTGTTCGATCGGGTGACGCTCGGCACCTACGAGATCGGCTCGGTGTTCAAGATCTTCACCGTCGCGATGGCCTTGGACGAGCACGTGACGACGATGAGCGGCGGCTACGACGCCACCAACCCGATCCATATCGGCCGCTTCACGATTCACGACGACCACGCGCAGCGCCGCTGGCTCTCGGTGCCCGAAATCTTCATGTATTCGTCCAATATCGGAGCCGCGAAAATGGCCGTCGATGTCGGCGCCGAGCGGCAGCGCAGTTTCCTCGACAAGCTGGGGCTTCTCAGCACGCCGAAATTCGAGCTGCCCGAAGTTGCCGCGCCGCTGGTGCCGTCGGCCTGGCACGAGGTCAATGTCATGACCATCGGCTTCGGTCATGGCATCTCGGTGAGCCCCTTGCAAATCGCCACCGCCGTCAGCGCGGTCGTCAATGGCGGCGTGCTGCACCGCGCGACTCTGCTGAAGCATACGCCGGGCGAAGCAGTCTCTGGCCGGCGCGTGCTCTCGCCCTCGACCTCGATCGAGATGCGCAAGCTGTTGCGACTCGTCGTCGAAAAAGGCACCGGCAAGCTTGCCGAGGCGCCGGGCTATCTCGTCGGCGGCAAGACCGGCACGGCCGAGAAGGTCGTCGGTGGGCGCTATGCCACCCATGCGCTGATGTCCTCCTTTGCCGGCGTCTTCCCGGTCAACGATCCACGCTATTTCATCATGATCTCGATCGATCAGCCGCATGGCGACGCCAAGACATTCGGCTACGCCACCGGCGGCTGGGTCGCGGCACCCGCTGTCTCGCGCACGGTCGAGCGCATGGCTTCGCTGGTCGGAATCCAACCGATTGACGAAGATTCGCCCGAAATTCGCCGTTCTTTGATGGTGGCGTTGCCACCACCATCGGGGCGGAAATTTGCGTCTAATTGAGCTCATGGACGGGGGAACCGCTCCGCGCATCCCGACATCGGCGCGCGACACCGATGTTGTGGGCCTCACTGCCGATTCGCGTGCGGTCAAACCGGGCTATCTCTTTGCCGCGCTGAGCGGCAGTCGCGCCGACGGCAAGCGCTTCATCGCCGACGCGATTGGCAAAGGCGCCGCCGCGATCCTGACAGATGCGGAGGAGCCGGCCGAGACGCGCGTTCCGGTGATCGTCGATCCAAATCCGCGCCGGCGTCTCGCCTTGATGGCCGCACGCTTCTACACGCCGCAGCCGAAAATTATCGCCGCCGTCACCGGCACGAACGGCAAGACCTCGGTCACCGTGTTCCTGCGCCAGATCTGGCAGCTTCTTGGCGACAAAGCCGCGAGCGTCGGCACGATCGGCATCGTCGCCCCGGGCTTCGAGCGGCCGGGCAGCCTCACCACGCCCGACCCTGTCACGCTGCACCGCGACTTGCATGAGCTCGCGCGCACCGGGATCGATCACGTCGCGCTCGAAGCCTCGAGCCACGGACTCGACCAATTCCGACTCGACGGGCTCGCTTTGACGGCCGCCGCCTTTACCAACCTCACGCGCGACCATCTCGATTATCACCGCGACATGGAGGCCTATTTCACGGCCAAGGCGCGGCTCTTCACCGAAATCCTGCCGAAGGGCGGCGGCGCCGTCTTCAATGTCGATTCGAGCTACACGGCGCGCCTTTCGATGCTCGCGCGCGCGCGCGGGCTTCGCGCTCTGACCTATGGACGCAATCCCGCGGCCGATCTGTGGCTGTCCGATGCCCTTCCCGAAGGGCTGGGGCAACGTATCCGCTTCTCGGGTTTCGGCGAAAAGCGCGACGTGGTGGTGCCGCTCCTGGGCGCGTTCCAGGCCTATAACGCGCTCGCCGCCGCCGGCCTCGCGATTGGCTGCGGCGCGGCGCCTGCCGCCGTCTTCGACACGATCGCCGCGCTCACGGGCGTGCCAGGCCGGATGCAGCGCATCGGCAATGCGCCGGTTCTGGTCGACTACGCCCACACGCCCGATGCGCTCGAGACCGCGCTCAACGCCCTGCGCCCATTCTGCGCCGGCAGGCTTATCGTCGTTTTCGGCTGCGGCGGCGACCGCGACGCCGGCAAGCGGCCGCAAATGGGCGCGCTCGCCGAAAAGCTCGCCGACCGCGTCATCGTCACCGACGACAATCCGCGCAGCGAGGATCCGGGTCTCATCCGGCGCGCGATCCTGGCCGCTTGCCCCAAAGCCGAGGAGATTGGCGATCGCGCCGCGGCCATCAACGCTGCGATCGGCGCAATCGCGCCGGGCGATGTCGTGCTGATCGCCGGAAAAGGCCACGAGCGCGGCCAGATTGTTGGCGACCGGACTCTGCCTTTCGATGATGCCCAGGTGGCGCAAGCCGCCTTGAGCGGCAGGAGTTCCGCATGATGCCGCTGTGGAGCGCCAAGGAAGCCGCTACCGCGACCGGCGGCCAGGCCATCGGCAATTGGCAGGCCGCGGGCGTTTCGATCGACAGCCGCAGCCTCGTCGCCGGCGATCTCTTCGTCGCACTCGTCGGGCCCAATTTCGATGGCCACGCCTTTGTCGCCGATGCGCTGAAGAAAGGCGCCGCCGCGGCGATCGTCGCCAAGCGGCCCGAGGGTCTCGACGATGCGGCGCCGCTTCTGCTGGTTGCGGATACGCAACGCGCGCTCGAAGATCTGGGGCGCGCCGCCCGCCAGCGCGCCTTGGGGCATATGATCGCGGTGACCGGCAGCGTCGGCAAAACCGGCACGAAAGAGGCGCTCAAATGCGCGCTCGAGCGCCAAGGCCGGGCCTTCGCGTCCTCGGGAAGCCTCAACAATCAATGGGGCGTGCCCTTGTCGCTGGCACGCATGCCGCGCGATTCGAGCTATGGCGTGTTCGAGCTCGGCATGAACCATCCGGGCGAGATCGAGGCTCTGAGCAAGCTGGTGAGGCCCGAGGTTGCGATCATCACCACGATCGAGCCGGCGCATCTGGGCTTTTTTCCCTCGGTCGAGGCCATCGCCGACGCCAAGGCGGAAATTTTCATCGGCACCGAGCCGAATGGCGTGGCGATACTCAACCAGGACAATCCCCATTACGAGCGCCTCGCCGCCGCGGCGCGCGCGCGCGGGATCACGCGCATCCTCGGCTTCGGCGCGAACAAAGCAGCCTCGGTCCGCCTGATTGACTGCCATCTCTACGCCACCGCGAGCGCGGTGACCGCCGCCGTCATGGGCGAAGCGATCGATTATTCGATCGCACTTCCGGGCCGGCATTGGGTGATGAACAGCCTCGCCGTGCTCGCCGCGGTGAAGGCGGTTGGCGGCGATATCGGCTCTGCCGCTCTCGCCATGGCGACGCTCGCCGCGCTCGAAGGCCGCGGGCGGCGTCATCGCGTCGCGTTCGGCGGCGGCGCCATCGAGCTCATCGACGAGAGCTACAATGCCAGCCCCGCCTCGATGCGCGCGGCGCTGGCGGTTTTGGGCGCGATCGAGCCGGGCCCGGGCGGACGGCGCGTGGCGGTGCTCGGCTCGATGCTCGAGCTCGGCGAGGACTCGCGGCGGCTTCATGCCGAGCTCGCGAAACCCCTCCAGGAAGCGGATGTCGCGCTCGTCTTCACCTTGGGCGATGAGATGCGCGCGCTCGATGACGCGCTTCCGGCAAAGCGCCGCAGCGGGCACGCCGACACCGTGGCGGCGCTGATCGAGCTTCTCGGCAGTCGTCTTCGGCCCAACGATGTCGTGACCGTGAAAGGCTCGCATGGCAGCCGCCTCTACGAGCTCGTGGCGAAGCTCGTCTCGGCCAAGGCGCCAATGCTTGCGGCGAAGGATTAGCTCACCATGTTGTTCCATATCCTTTTGCCGCTCGCCGACAGGTTCGAGCCGTTCAATATCTTCCGTTACCTCACCTTTCGATCGGCCGGCGCCGTCGTGACCGCGCTCTTCATCAGCTTCCTCTGCGGCAAGCCGGTCATCGCCTGGCTGCGCGCGATTCAGCGCGAAGGCCAGCCGATCCGCAGCGACGGACCGGAAAGCCATCTGCTCTCGAAGAAAGGGACGCCCACCATGGGCGGGTTCCTCATCCTCCTGGCGGTGGTGATTTCGACCTTGCTCTGGGCCGATCTCAGCAACACCTATATCTGGATCACGCTCTTCGTCACCGTGGGCTTTGGCGCGGTCGGATTTCTCGACGACTACCGCAAGCTTTCCAATCGCTCGCACAAGGGCGTATCGGGGCGCGTGCGGCTTCTTGCCGAGATCGCCATCGGCACCGCGGCGGCCGTCGCCGTGATTTTCGTGACCCGCACGCCGCTGGCCACCGCCTTCGCCGTGCCTTTCTTCAAGAGCGTCCTCATCCAGCTCGGCTGGCTCATCGTGCCGGTCTCGGTTCTGGTCGTGGTCGGCGCGTCGAACGCCGTCAACCTCACCGACGGGCTGGACGGGCTTGCGATCGTGCCGACCATGATCGCCGCGAGCTGCTTCATGCTGATCGCCTATCTCGTCGGCAATGTGGTGTTCTCGACCTATCTGCAAATCCAGCATGTGCCCGGCACCGGCGAGCTCGCCGTGTTCTGCGCCGCCATGGTGGGCGCGGGGCTTGGCTTCCTCTGGTACAACGCACCGCCCGCCATGGTCTTCATGGGCGACACTGGCTCGCTTTCGATCGGCGCGGCGCTCGGTATCGTTGCCGTCATCACCAAGCACGAGCTGGTGCTGGCGATCATCGGTGGCCTCTTCGTGCTCGAGACGGTGTCGGTGATCGTGCAAGTGGCGAGCTTCAAGCTCACCGGCAAGCGCGTCTTCCGCATGGCGCCGCTGCACCATCATTTCGAGCGCAAGGGCTGGCAAGAGCCGACCATCGTCATTCGCTTTTGGATCATCGCCTCGATCCTCGCGATCGCCGGGCTTTCAACCTTGAAGCTGCGGTGAGCGTGCCATGATCCCCGTCACCGCCTTCCGCAACGAGAGCGTCGCCGTGATGGGCTTGGCGCGCTCGGGCCTGGCCGCGGCCGAGGCCTTGAGCCAGGGCGGCGCGCGCGTAATCGCCTGGGACGATGCGCCGGCGCGGCGCGAAGCCGCCAAGGCGCGCGGCATCCCGGTCGCCGATCTCGCGCAGGCCGATCTCTCCGGCGTCAAGGCGCTGGTGCTTTCGCCCGGCATTCCCTCGACCTTTCCCGTTCCGCACAAGGTCGCCGCACGCGCGCGCGAAGCCGGGATCGCGATCATCGGCGATATCGAGCTTCTGGCGCGCAGCTGCCGCGACGCGCGCTACGCCGGGATTACCGGCACCAACGGCAAATCGACGACCACGGCCTTGCTGGGCCACATCCTCAAAGACGCCGGGCTCAGGGTCGAAGTCGGCGGCAATCTCGGCATTCCCGTGCTGCAGCTCGAAAAGCTGGGCGCGGGCGGCACCTACGTGTTCGAGATGAGCTCTTATCAGCTCGAGCTCACCGCGAGCCTCGTCTTCGACGTCGCGGTGCTGCTCAACATCACCCCCGATCATCTCGACCGGCATGGCGGGCTTGCCGGCTACGTCGCCGCGAAGGAGCGAATCTTCGCGGGACAGAGCGCGCGCCAGGCCGCGGTGATCGCGGTCGACGACGCGCTCTGCCGCGGCATCGCCGAGAAACTCCGCGCCGCCGGACGCCGCGTCGTGCCGATTTCGGCCGAGGGTCCGGTCGCCGGCGGCGTTTACGTCGAACAAGGTGCCTTGTTCGACGACATGGAGCATGCACGCCGACGCGTGCTCCAGCTTGCCGACGCGCCGCGCCTTCCAGGCACGCATAACGGCCAGAACGCGGCGGCGGCTTTCGCCGCGGCGCGCTGCCTCGGCGTCGAGGCGAACGCGGCCGTGCGCGGCATCAAGAGCTTTCCCGGCCTCGCCCACCGTCAAGAGCTGGTCGCGACGCTGAACGGCGTGCGCTACGTCAATGACAGCAAGGCGACCAATGCTGACGCCGCCGCGAAAGCGCTGGTCTGCTACGACGAGATCCTGTGGATCGCGGGCGGCGTCGCCAAGGAAGGCGGCATCGCTTCGCTGGCGCCGTATTTTCCGCGCATCCGTCACGCCTATCTTATTGGCGAGGCGGCGCCCGCCTTCGCCGAGACGCTGGCAGGCAAAGTGCCGTTCTCGCGCGCGGGCGATCTCGCAACCGCCCTCAAAGCAGCGCGCGCGGCGGCGAAGCCAGGCGCCACGGTGCTGCTTTCGCCCGCTTGCGCGTCCTTCGATCAGTTCACCGATTTCGAAGCGCGCGGCGACGCGTTCCGCCGCCTGGTCGAGGCGATGACGGCCGAGGTGCGCCCATGACCACGACCTTCGCCCGCACCGATCGCAGCGCGGTCGCCCAATGGTGGTGGACCGTCGATCGCTGGTCGATCCTGGCCGTGCTCGTGCTGATCGGATTCGGCGCGCTCCTCATCATGGCGGCGAGCCCGGCCGTCGCCGAGCGCATCGGCGCCGACCGGCTGTTCTTCGTGCGCCATTACTTCGCCGTGCTGCCCTTCGCGATGGCGGCGATGTTTCTCGTCTCGTTCATGAGCCCGCGGGCGGTGCGCCACCTCGCCATGATCGGCTTCGTCATCGGCCTCGTCTGCGTTGCCTACACCCTCATCGGCGGGGTCGAGATCAAAGGCGCGCGGCGCTGGATCGATCTGCCCGGCCTCTCGATCCAGCCTTCGGAGTTTCTCAAACCGTGCTTCGCCGTGGTCGCGGCCTGGCTCTTCGCGCAAAGCAAGTTGCGGCCCGGCTTCCCGGGCCAGCCGATCGCGATCGCGCTCTTCATCGTCATCGTCGCGCTGCTGATGCGCCAGCCCGATCTCGGCATGACCGCGGTGGTCTGCGCGGTATGGTTCACGCAATTCTTTCTCGCGGGCTTGTCGCTCATCTGGGTGGTGGTGTTCATGGTCGGCGGCGTTGCCGGGCTCGGCAGCGCCTATCTCCTCCTGCCCCATGTGACGAGCCGGATCGACCGCTTCTTCGATCCCGCGAGCGGCGACAGCTATCAGGTCGACCGCGCGATGGATGCGTTCATGAATGGCGGCTGGTGGGGACGCGGTCCCGGCGAAGGCACGGTCAAGCTGAGCCTTCCCGACGCGCATGCCGATTTCGTCTTCGCCGTGGCCGGCGAAGAGTTGGGCCTCGTCGTCTGCCTCGTCATCGTCGCGCTGTTCGCCTTCGTCGTGTTGCGCGGCTTCTCGCGGCTTTTGCAGGAAAGCAACCTCTACGTCGTGCTCGCCGGGACCGGGCTGCTGGTGCAGTTCGGGCTCCAGGCGGTCATCAACATGGCCTCGGCGCTTCACCTGATGCCGACCAAGGGCATGACCCTGCCCTTCATCTCCTATGGCGGTTCGTCGCTGCTGGCCTTGGGCGTCGGCATGGGCATGACGCTGGCGCTGACGCGGCGGCGCTTCGGAGACGCCGACACATGAGCGAGCCGCTCGCCATCCTCGCCACCGGCGGCACCGGCGGGCACATGTTCCCGGCCGAAGCGTTGGCGCGCGCTCTGCAACGGCGCGGGTGGCGTGTCGCGCTCATCACCGACCGCCGCGGCCAAGCCTTCACCGAGAAATTCCCCGGCGTCGCGGTCCATCGTATTCCGGCGGGGCGCCTCGGCGCCGGACTCGCCCAGAAAGCCATGGGGATATTCGAGCTGATGCTCGGCACGCTGGCGGCGGGCAAGCTGTTGCGCGGCTTGCGGCCGGCCGTCGCCATCGGCTTCGGCGGCTATCCGTCGGTGCCGACGATGCTTGCCGCGACGCGACAGCGCATCGCGACCCTGGTCCATGAGCAGAACGCGCTGTTGGGCCGCGCCAATCGCCTGCTCGCGCCGCGGGTTTCGCGTATCGCCACCTCGTTTCCGAGCGTCGGCGGCTTGCGCGTCGCGGATGCGGCACGCGCCGTCTTCACCGGCAATCCGGTTCGCCAGGATGTGGCGCAGCACCGCAACACGCCCTATGCCGCCCCCACCCAGACGCTCAATCTGCTGGTGACGGGCGGCAGCCAGGGCGCGCGGATTCTGAGCACGGTCATTCCCGAAGCGCTCGCTTCGCTTGCCCCCGCTCTGCGCGCGCGCCTCGCGCTCGCACAGCAAGCCCGGCCCGAGGATCTGGAGCGCGTGCGCGAGGCGCATCGCGCCAGCGGCATCGATGCCGAGGTCGCGCCGTTCTTCCACGATCTGCCGGCGCGTCTCGCCCGCGCCCATCTCGTGGTCGCGCGCGCCGGTGCCTCGACCGTGGCCGAGCTCTGCGTCGTCGGCAGGCCCGCCATTCTCGTTCCCTATGCGGCGGCGGCGGATGACCACCAATCGGCCAATGCCCGCGCGCTCTCCGAGGCCGGCGCGGCGTGGGTCATGGCCGAAGCCGATTTCACGCCGGCGGCGCTTGCCGCACGCATCAGCGAATTGCTGGCGGCCCCGGAAAAGCTGGCCGCGGCGGCCGCCGCCGCCCGGCTCTTGGGCCGGCCCGAAGCGGTGGAGCGCCTTGCCGATCTCGTCGTTGAATGCGCGGGCGCCAACGGCGCGGCGCGGGAGCGTGCCGCATGAGAGCCCTTCCGCTTGACATCGGCACCTTGCATTTCGTCGGCATCGGCGGCATCGGCATGAGCGGAATCGCCGAGATCCTGCACAATCTCGGCTACAAGGTTCAGGGGAGCGACGCGGCGGATGGCGCCAATGTGCGCCGCCTGCAGGGGCTCGGCATCAAGGTCTCGATCGGCCACCGGCCCGAGAATCTGGGCGATGCACGCGTGGTCGTCGTTTCTTCCGCGGTGAAGTCGGACAATCCCGAGGTGAGAGCCGCGCGCGAGCGGCTTTTGCCGGTCGTGCGCCGCGCCGAGATGCTCGGCGAGCTGATGCGCCTCAAATGGTCGATCGCCATTGCCGGGACGCATGGCAAGACGACCACCACTTCGATGGTCGGCGCGCTGCTCGAGGCCGCGGGCCGCGACCCGACGATCATCAATGGCGGGATTATCAACGCGCATGGAACGAATGCGCGCCTCGGCACCGGCGATTGGATGGTGGTCGAGGCCGATGAAAGCGACGGCACTTTCGTCAAGCTGCCCTCGACGATCGCGATCATCACCAATATCGACCCGGAGCATCTCGACCACTACGGCAGCGTCGAGGCGCTTCACCAGGGCTTCGAGACCTTTGCCAGCAACGTGCCGTTCTACGGTCTCGATATTCTGTGCATCGATCATCCGGTGGTGCAGGGCCTGATCCCGCGCCTGTCCGAGCGCCGCGTCGTGACCTATGGCTTCAGCGCGCAGGCCGATATCAGGGCGGTCGATGTCGTGCTGGGGCGCGATGGCGCGCGCTATGACGTGGTGCTCGCCGACCGCCGCAGCCGATCGAGCCGCACCATCGCCGGCATCAAGCTGCCGATGTTCGGCCGCCACAATGTGCAGAACTCGCTGGCCGCGGTCGCGGTCGCGCGCGAATTGCAGCTCGGCGACGACGTGCTGCGCGCGGCGCTCGCGGAATTCAAGGGCGTCAAGCGGCGCTTCACCAAGGTCGGCGAAGCGGGCGGCGTCACGGTGATCGACGACTACGCGCATCATCCGGTCGAAATCGCGGCGGTGCTCAGCGCCGCGCGCGACGCGACCGCCGGGAGCGTCATCGCCGTGGTCCAGCCGCATCGTTATACGCGGCTTCACAACCTCTTTGCCGAATTCTGCACCTGCTTCAACGACGCCGACGCGGTGGTTGTCGCCGATGTCTATCCCGCCGGCGAAAGCCCGATCGAAGGCGCCTCGCGCGACTCTCTCGCCGAAGGCCTGCGCGCGCGCGGCCACCGCAAGGTCGTCGCGCTTTCCGGGCCCGACGCGCTCGCGGCAACGGTCGAAGGCCTGGTAAATCCGGGCGATCTCGTCGTCTGCCTCGGCGCCGGATCGATCACCAATTGGGCGCAGGCCCTGCCAGCCGAGTTGCAGAAGCGCGCCGCGCCGGGAGCGCGTCCATGATGGCCGCTTCGAGCCGCGCGCCGCATCTGATCGACCGCCTGCCCAAGGTGCGTGGCCGGCTGACCGCCGATGCGCCGCTGGCGCAGGTGACCTGGTTCCGCGTCGGCGGTCCGGCGGAGGTCCTTTTCCGCCCGGCCGATCTGGAGGATTTGAGCGCGTTCCTTGCCGCCAAACCCGGCGATGTGCCGGTCACCGTGATCGGCGTTGCTTCCAACCTCCTGGTGCGCGACGGCGGCATCAAAGGCGTCCTCATTCGTCTTGGCCGCGGCTTCGTCGAGATCGCGGCGGCGGGCGAGAGCATTTCCGCCGGCGCCGGTGCGCTCGACTTGAACGTCGCAATCACGGCGCGCGAGGCCGGGGTCGCCGGGCTCGAATTCCTCTCGGGCATTCCGGGCACGGTCGGCGGCGGGCTCAGAATGAATGCCGGCGCCTATGGCAGCGAGTTCAAGGACGTGCTGCAAAGCGCGGTGGCGCTCGATCCGCGCGGCACGCGGCGCGAGTTCGCCCTGTCCGAACTCAATCTCTCCTATCGCCATTGCGCCTTGCCCGAGGACTGGATCTTCATCGCAGCGCGCTTTGCCGGCGCCAAGGGCGATCCGCTCGCGATCGCGCGCCGCATGAACGAGATCCAGAGCGCGCGCGAGGAAAGCCAGCCGATCCGCGCGCGCACCGGCGGCTCGACCTTCGCCAATCCGCCCGGCCGCAAGGCATGGGAGCTGATCGATCAGGCCGGATGCCGCGGCTTGAAGCGCGGCGGCGCGATGGTTTCGGAAAAGCACGCGAATTTCCTCATCAACACGGGCGAGGCGAGCGCGGCCGATCTCGAGGCGCTGGGCGAAGAGGTGCGCGCGCGCGTTCTCGCCTCGAGCGGCATTGCGCTCGAATGGGAGATCCGCCGCGTCGGCGAATCTCGGGAGGCCGCACGATGAGCCGCCGCGTCGCCGTGCTGATGGGCGGCTGGTCCGCCGAGCGCGAGGTGTCGCTCGTCAGCGGCCGCGAATGCGCCGCGGCGCTCGAGACGCTCGGCTATGCCGTCAAGCGGATCGAGGTGACGCGCGATCTCGGCCGGCTGGTGGCCGAGCTTTCGCCGCCGCCCGATGTCGTCTTCAACGCCTTGCATGGCCGCGGCGGCGAGGACGGGACCATCCAGGGCGTGCTCGAAATGCTGCGCCTGCCCTATACGCATTCGGGCGTCGTCGCCTCGGCGATCGCGATGCACAAGCCCTTGGCGAAATGCGTCTTCGCCGTCGCCGGCCTGCCGCTCGCCGAGAGCAAGGTCGCAAGCCCCGCAACGCTCGCCAAGGGCGACATCGTTGCCCGGCCCTTTGTCGTCAAGCCGATCAATGAAGGCTCGAGCGTCGGCGTGCGCATCGTGTATGAAGGCGACACGCGCTGGCGCGAGGACGTGGCGCGCTGGAAGCATGGCGATGAAGTGATGATCGAGCGCTACGTGCCCGGGCGCGAGATCACCGTGGCGGTGATGGGCGACAGAGCGCTCGGCGCGCTCGAGATCCGGCCGGTCGCCGCCGCCATGTACGATTACGAATCCAAATACGCTCCCGGCGGCTCCGAGCACATCATGCCGGCGCCGATCCACCCTGAAGCCTATGCCGCCGCGCTCGACATCGCCTTGCGCGCGCATCGGGCGCTCGGCTGCCGCGGCGTGAGCCGCGCCGATCTGCGCTACGACGACACCAAGGGCGAGCCTGGGCGCATGGTGTTGCTCGAGATCAACACGCAGCCCGGGATGACGCCAACCTCGCTCGTTCCCGATATCGCGCGCCATCAAGGCATCGAGTTCACCGAGCTGGTGCGATGGATGGTGGAGAACGCCGCATGCGATTCCTGAAGCGACGTCAGGAAAAGGCGGCAGCGCGGACGCGCCGTCAGCGGCGCTGGTCCCGGCGCAGCATATTGGCCGCGCTGGGTGCCGGCGCGCTGGTCGTCATCGCCGGCGGCGGATGGTGGCTTCACGCGAGCGGCGCGATCGGCCGGGCGGTCACCGCGACCGAGCAGCGCATCTTCGCGATGA
>DATEKH010000093.1:0-7407 GCA_035277525.1 Allostellaceae bacterium | reverse complement strand
TCGCTCTTGGGACAGTTGCTCCTCGAGCTTGCGCGCAGCGAAATGCCGCAGCGCAAGATCGCCGGGATCGCCCGCATCAATCGCCAGGTGGTGTTCGACACCGGGCCGGTCACGCTTTGCGGCGCGCCGAGCGCCGACGGCAATTCGGCGAAGCTCTGGGTGCTCGATCAGGCCGGCGCGCCCGCGCTCCACGGCGAGATCACTTTCGCTGCGAAATCGTAGCGCGCCGCGCGTGGACGCATAAAAGCGGAGAATGTCGGAGCTTGTAAACTGATCGGAAATGTTCGGCTCGATTAGAGCACTTCCCCTTGTGACCCCCATTCGGACGTTCGTGTCCGACCGACGCAATGCTTGTTGGCTTGGCATACCAAATGGTAGGGTTCCAGTATTGTGAGCGGCCCGATCCTGATTGTGGGCGGTGGGTTAGGTGGGCTGACGACGGCGCTAGCGCTATCTCGGCGAGGGCTCGCCTCGCGTGTGCTCGAAGGGGCACCGGAGTTCGGGGCCATCGGCTACGGCATCCAGTTCGGTCCCAACGTTTTCCACGTCTTTGATCGTCTCGGCCTAATGGACGCCGTCCTCGCGGTTTCGGATTCACCGGCCGCCGTCCTCATGTGGGATGCGTTAACGGGCAAGGAACTCGTGCGCATTCCAACCGGAGAGTCGCTGCGGAAGCGCTTTAAATATCCCTACATCATCGTCCACCGGATCGACCTGCATAATGTCTTGCTCGATGCGTGCCGGCGCGATGACAACATCGAGCTCGTATCCGACGCCATGGTTTCCCGCTTTGAAGATCGTGATGAATTTGTCACGGTCACGACAGCGGATGGCCGAATCTTCAGCGGGCCGATCATTATCGCCGCGGATGGGGTCCGCTCGCTATTCCGGCAAAGCCTTATCGGGGACGGCGCGCCGCGCGTAAGTGGCTATGCAGCCGCGCGTACTATTGTGCCAATCGAAGAAATTAAACTCGATGTTCCACGCGATAGCGTGTTGCTGTGGGCTGGACCGGGCTATCATCTGATCCACTATCCGCTACGCCACGGGAGGGAGTTCAACATAGTCGCGGTGTATCGGACCGCAACTCACGCCGATAGAGCGGATGCTGCCACCTACCGTGCCGAACTTGATCAGATACTCGCGGATGCTCTTCCGACGGTTCGTGCCTTAAGCGCCATGATGGATTTCCGTTGGCGCGGTTCCGTCGCCGATCGAAATCCGGTGCGGCACTGGCACAAAGGCCGCGTTGTGCTCATCGGCGACGCCGCGCACGCGCCGCTACAGTCGCTGGCTCAGGGTGCCTGTATGGCTATCGAAGATGGGCTCTGCCTCGCCGAGCTGATCCATTTGTCAGGCGACGATTTTTCCTCGGCATTTCGCCAATTCGAGGCGTTCAGAGTTACGCGGACCGCCCGCGTACAGTTCGAGTCGCGCGCCGTCTGGGATTGGGTGCTGCACCCGGGCGACGTCGCTCGCGATGTCCGCGATGTGACCGTGTCTGTCTGGGACGAAGCGCATATATTCAAGTGCCTGTCATGGCTTTACGACGGGCCGCGATTGCCGGACCAAGAGAGACTGAGCGCCCGAACTTAGGGTCTATAGCCAACTTCCGGTTCGGGCACGAAGCGGTCTACCCGGCATCTTTGCTTTATGTCCGTTCATGCGGGGTGAAGCAGACTCATGGACGGCGCGGATGTCGGGGTTGGTGAACCGATCGGGGATATCTTCTCGATCGGAGCGTCGGCGCAAAGCTTCCGTCTAGCATCAAGGAGAGCCCATGACGGAAATGGTTTGAGGATTCGGCGCATGCGTGGGAGCGAATTCGAGGCGTTGAGCGCGGTTAGGTATATCCGCGCTGTCCGCGCAGCTCGGGCATCACGTGCTTCACGAAAAGCTCGATCGAGGCGAGCGCCTCTTCGGTCGTCATGTCGCCGAAGGCGAATTGGCCGACGACATAATTGGCGCCGGTCTCGCCGATCTGCTTGCGCAAAGCGGCGAGAACGGTCGACGGCGAGCCGGCGATGCCGCGGCCATCTTCCAGCACGCCGTCGAAATGCGGCGGGCGCGGATGGGCCGGGATATATCGGGCGCGCGCGTGCAGATAGGTGAAGCTCTTATGCCAGCGCGGGTAGGCGCGGCGCGCCAGCGCCAGCGCCGCTGCGTCCGTCTCGCCGACGACGATGAAGCGCCCGATCCCCATCAGCGGCAAAGGCTCGGTTGGGCGGACCGTTGTCCAGGTCGCACGGAAGCGGTCGAAGCATTCTCGCGTCGCCGCGGGCGTGTCGAGATCGATGACCTTGAGGCCGCGCCGCGCCGCGCGTTCCGCGCTGTCGGGCGCATGAACGCCGTACCAGATCGGCGGATGCGGTTTTTGATAAGGCTCGAGCGCCATCGGCATGTCGTCGACGCGAAAATGCTTGCCCGCGAAGCTCAGGTTGCGCTCGGTCAGGCCCTTGATGATCAGCTCGAGCGCCTCGTTGTAGATCGCTTGCGAATCGGTGGGGTCGCCGCCATAGAACTCGATCTCGGTCGCCGAGGAGCCACGGCCGAAGCCGATCTCGACGCGCCCGCGGCTCATCTGATCGAGCATGCAGATTTCCTCGATCATGCGCACCGGGTGATAAAGCGGCAGCGCATAGACCATCGGCCCGAAGCGCAGCCGGCGCGTGCGCTGCGCGATTGCCGCCATGAACACGGAGGGGCTCGGCGCCATGCCCAGGGGCGTCGCGTGATGCTCGGCCATGTGGTAGCCGAAGAACCCGTTGCGGTCGTAGGTCTCAATGATCTTGAGCCGCGATTCGTAGTAATCCGCGAGCGGCAGATCGGACAGGTCAACGTGGTCGAAAACGCCGAATTCCATGTTTGGCACCGGGTGTGGTTCAAGCTTTCGCGAAAGGCTCAGTCGCGCCGCGCCTTATAGGCGTCGGTTGCCGAGGCCGAGGCCGCGCCGGCCTCTTGCCGGTATTCGCCGATCGCGGCCGCGGTCTTGTCGTAGCTCGCGCGGCGCAGGGCATTGGCGCGCGAGAAATGCGGCTTCACGAACTCGGCGATCAATTCGAAGCTGCGCAGTTGCGCCGGCCAGGGCGCCAGATCATTGCCGAAGACGAGTACGGCGCCGAAGCCGCCGAGCTTTTGCCGCACGCGCTCGATTTCGCGAATGGCGTCCTCGGGCGTGCCGATGATCGCTACCTGGTTCTCCGCCGCGAATTGCGCCGGATTGGCGATGCCGCGCGGGATCGGCGGCGGCGCCGGCACGATGTCGTGGGTGTAGTCGATATATTCGGGAAAGCCCCAGGACGCGTCGGCAAAGGCTTTCTCGCGCGTCTCGGCAATATGCATCATCAGGGTGATGCGCCATTTGCTGCGATCGGGCGCATGGCCCGCCTTGCGGCACTCGGCCTCGTGGATATGCCAATTCTCGATGTGATGGTCGAGGACGGCATCGTTCATCGGCCCCAGGGTCAAAACGCCGAGGCCGTGGCGCCCAGCCGCGACCACGCCCGCTGGCGAGCGGATCGAGGTGACAGCGATCTCGGCCATCGGCGCTGTAAAGCAGCCGACGCTGAGCCTAGCCTCGTTGAGCTCGAACCAGTCGGTCTTGCGCGTGACCGTCTCGCCCTTCATCAGCGCGATAATGGTATCGAGGCTTTCCTCCATCCGCCGGCGCAGCGTGTCGACCGGGATCGCGAGCATGCGCGCATCGCTCGGCAAGGCGCCGGGCCCGACGCCGAAGATGAAGCGCCCGCGCGTCATGTGGTCGAGCTGCGCCATGGTCTCGGCGAGCGTGTAGGGATTGTAGTAAGGCAGCGATTTCACGCCGGTGCAGAGCTTGATGTATTTGGTGCGCTGCGCCGCCGCTGCGATCATCAGCTCGGGCGCGGCCACCATCTCCATGCCGCCGGAATGATGCTCGCCATACCAGATTTCTTCAAAGCCCAGGCGGTCGAGATGCTCGCTCAGCAACAGGTCGCGCTCGAAGGCATAGGTCGGATTGAGCCGCGTCGAATGAAACGGCGCGAAGAACAGGCCGAATTTCAGCGCCCCGTCGTAAAGCAGCCCCGCCATGCGCGTCCTCCCGCTCGACCCGGCGCAACCTAGCGCCAAAGCCATCAGCTTGCATCAAGAAGTTCGTGCAGCGAAACGGCGCAAGCGGCGGTCGATGCGCTCGAAGATCAAATCGGTCACGATAGCGAAGAGGCCGACCACGATTGCGCCTTGGACGACATAGCCGATCTTGCCGTTGACCAGGCCGCCGATGATCGGCGTGCCTAAGGTGACCGCGCCGACCGTCGAGCCGATGGTCGCGGTGCCGATATTGATCATCACCGAGACGCGGATGCCCGCGAGAATGGTGGGCGCCGCCAGCGGCAGCTCGACCTCGCGCAGAAGCTGAAACGGGGTCAAGCCCATGCCGCTCGCCGCGTCGCGCAGCGCGGCGGGCACGCCCGCCAGCCCCGCGATCGTGTTCTGCATGATCGGCAGGATGCCGTAGAGCGCCAGCGCGATGAAGGTGGGCGCAGCGCCATAGCCGAGCGCCGGCACGGCAAGCGCCAGAACCGCGATCGGCGGAAAGCTCTGGCCGATGGTCGCGAGCGCCTCGAGCGGCGGGCGGAATTCGAGCCCCGCCTGGCGCGTCGCGAACACGCCGCCACCGATGCCGATCGCCGTTGCTGCAAGGCTCGAGGCCGCGACCAGCCCCGCGTGGTAAAGCCAAAGCGCGAGGAAGCTGTCCCCGGCATAGACCGGCGGCGCGGTCGCGGGAAAAGCCCGCGCGAACAGCGGCGCGAGCGCCGGCATGCCGAAGATAAAGAATACGAAGGCGAGGCCGAACCACAGCAGCGGCGAGCGCCCGATGCGCGCGACGGGCAGGCTGCGCTCGCTCACGGTGCGATCATATCGGCAAGCGCGACCGAGCCCGCGATCCGGCCGCTCGCATCGCGCACCGGCAGGATATCGGTGCCGCGCAACACCATTTGTGACAGCGCCTCGGTCAGCGTCGCATCGCGCGAAATTGGCGCGCCAGGCGGCGCCGCTTCTTTTCGCACATGCTCGGCGACGCGGCGCTGTGCGAGGAGCTTCAGGCCCAGCGTCGTCCCGCCGACGAAATCGCGCACGAAATCATCGGCGGGATGCTCGAGAAGCTCGGCTGGGGTGCCCAACTGCACGAGCGCGCCGCCGCGCAGGATCGCGATCGCATCTGCCATTTGCAGCGCCGCGTCGATGTCGTGCGTTACGAACAGGATGGTCTTCCCGGTCGCCTTGTGGATGCGCGCGATCTCGATGCGCAGCTCCTCGCGCGTGATCGGATCGAGCGCGCCGAACGGCTCGTCCATCAGCAGCACCTCGGGATCGGCGGCGAGCGCGCGGGCGACGCCGACGCGCTGCTGCTGGCCGCCCGATAGCTGGTGCGGGTATAGGCCGCCCATCGCGGGCTCGAGCCGCATCAGCTCGAGCAACGCGCGCACGCGCGCGGCGATGCGCGCCTCGGGCCAGTGCAGCAGCCGCGGTACGGTCGCGATGTTCTGGGCAACCGTCCAATGAGGGAAGAGCCCGATCGATTGCACGACATAGCCCATGCGCCGGCGCAGCGCGACGGGCTCGAGCCGCGTCACATCCTCGCCGTCGAGGCGGATCGCGCCCTCGCTCATCGGCACGAGCCGGTTGACCATCCGCAGAAGCGTCGATTTCCCCGCGCCCGACGAGCCCACCAGCGCGCAAAAGGCGCCGCGCTCGACGCGGAAGGACACATCGGCGACGGCGCGCCGTGCGCCGTAGGTTTTCGTCACGCGCTCGAATTCGATCATGGGAGCTGCCTTCTTCGCGAAAGCTCGATGGCGAGCGTCAAGAGAAAATCCGCCGCGAGCGCCAAAAGGATGGTGGGGATCGCGCCGAGCAGCACGAGATCGGTCGCGTATTGCCCGATGCCTTGAAAGACGAAGGTCCCGAGCCCGCCGGCGCCGATGAGCGCGGCGACCACGGCAAGGCCGATGGTCTGGACGAGAACGATGCGCAGCCCGGCGAGAAAGACCGGCAAGCCGAGCGGCAACTCGATGCGCCAGAAGATCTGCGCCTGGCTCAAGCCCATGCCCATGGCGGCGTCGATGATCGCGGGATCGACGCCGTCGATGCCGGCGCGCGTGTTGCGTACGACCGGAAGCAAGGCATACAGCACCAGCGCCGTGATCGCCGGCGCCGGGCCGATGCCGCCGATGCCGAGCGCGGCAAGACCGGGCGCCGCCGCGGCCAGCGCCGAAAGCGGCACAATCAAGAGACCGAAGAGCGCGATCGAGGGGATGGTCTGCAGCAGATTGAGCGTCGCGAAGATCGGGCCGGCGCTCGCTGGCCTGCGCGCGGTCAATAGTCCGAGCGGCACGCCGATGACAAGGGCGGCGGCGACCGAGACGAGCACAAGGATGCCATGCCGGTCGAGCGCCGCCGCGAAGAGATCGCGGCGCGCCGCATATTCGCGCGCCAATGACAGCCCGGAAAAAACGCCGGCCTGCGCCATCGCCGCGAGCGCGAGCACGAACAGAACGACGAACAGAAAGCGCGCCACCGCGCCGGCGCCCAGGCGGCGCAAAGCATCGGCCATGCTGATCGCCAGGCAGAAGATCGCGATCCAGAACGCCGCGCCGAGCGACACCCGCACGGCCCGAGGTGCCGATGCCATCAGCGCAGCGGCGCTCTCGCCCGCTGCGAAGAGCAGCAAGAGCATCAATGCGCTGCTCGCAACGAGCGTCGCAAGCGCAGTGCGCGGGCTCGCGCGAAGAAACGACAACGTGGCCAGGATCGCGCCGAGCGCGAGCGTGGCGGCAAGCGTCGGCTCATCGAGCGCGTGCCAGAGATGGATCGGCCGCGGGCTCGTCAGCCGGTTGGGCGCCAGCCCTAAAAATCCTGCCGCGAGGCAAGCTGCGAGCGCGATCGCGACCAAGATCAGCAGAACGCGATTGCGCCGCGCGTCGCTCATTTGGCGAAGCCTTGCTCGCGCAGATAGCGCTCCGCCACCGCCTTGGGATCATCGCCCTCGACCGCGATCGCGGCGTTCAATTTCTGCAGCCGGCCGAGCGTCAAGGAACGGAAGATCGGATCGAGGATCGAGGGGATCGCCGGATATCGCGCCAAGACGCTGTCGCGGATCACCGGCGCCGGCTCGTAGACCGTCTGGGCGTGCTTGTCGTCCGCGAGCACGATCAGATGAAGCGCCGCGAGCGCGCCATCCGTCGCATAGGCCATGGCGGCGTTGACCCCGGAAATCCCCTCGGCGGCGGCGCGGATCGTCGCCGAAGTGTCGCCGCCGACCAGGGTCAAAAGCTGGCCGCGCGTCAGATGAAACCCGTAAGCGCGCTCGAAGGCCGGGAGCGCGCCCGGGCTTTCGACGAACTCGGCCGAGGCGGCGAGCTTCAC
>DATEKH010000092.1:0-2218 GCA_035277525.1 Allostellaceae bacterium | reverse complement strand
CTTCGTATGCCGCCGCGCCATCCTCGCGCCTTGAGCCAGTCGATCAATGAAACCCTTCTCCGCCCTGGAGGGCGGAGAAGGGTTTGGGATGAGGTGGGCTGCCCCGGTGCGAGACTTGCGACCGAGAACCATTCTTGCGAGGCGACTGCGCAACAAACGCAACCGATGTCGAGCGCAAGCTCTGGCGCGCCTTAGGTGAAAGCGCGCTGCCCTGGCGGTTCCGGCGTCAACATCCGATCGGCCGCTTCATCGCCGATTTTGCCTGCCCAGCGCGCAAGCTCGTAATCGAGCTCGATGGAGGCCAGCATGCGACGCAGGCAGGAGCAGATGAAGCGCGGAGCCGGGAACTCGTGCGCCATGGCTATCAGGTGATTCGATTCTGGAACAATGATGTGATCGAGAATATTGAGGGCGTTATTGAGACTATCAAACGCGCTCTGGACGGGCCCCCACCTCACCCAACCCTCTCCGCCCCCAAGGGCGGAGAGGGCTTTTGAGTGCCTGGAGCCCGAGCAAAAATCTCTTCAACAGCCTTTTAGAAATGATAGCCGTAGCGCAGGCGCAGGAAGTCGCCCGGCGCGCTGCGGTCGCCGAGATAGGGCGAGGCCGTGGCGTGATCGAGGGCGAGCGACAGGCTCTGCTGCGCGCCGAGCTCGTAGCCGAATTCGAGGGTCGAGTGCAGCGAGAAGAGCGGCCTGCCATTCGGCCGCGTCGGATCGTCGGGCATCACGCGGTTGACCGCGCCAGCCAAGCCGATGCTGCCGAAGACATGATGGCTGTCGAAGATGTTCCAGGCGAGGCCGAGATAATTGCCGGTGACGGTCGGACCGAAGCCATAGGTCTCACCCGAGAGCGTGCGCGGCGAGAACAGGAAACGCAGCACGCCGTGATCGGGCGAGGTGAGCGAGATTTCGAGATTCTCGCGCCGCGACGGCTCGGTCGCGGGCACGCCAAGCTCGATCGGGAAGCTCGTGGTGAAATTCGGCAACGGCGCGCCGCCGCGAACGAGGCCGGTATTGCCGAACCCGTCGGCAAGCGCCGGCGCCGCGAGCGCGAGCGTCGCGGCCAGCGCCGCAGCCGCCGCGAAGCGCAGCCGCGCGCTCATGATCGTCCCGCCATGCGCCGGGCCACGGCCTTCTCGAGCGCACGCGCGAGGCTCCACGAGCATTCGACGAAGCGGAAGCCGGTCACGCCTTGCGCGCCGCCGCGCACGGCTTCGGCGGTGAAGGGGTGGGTAGCCTCGCTCGCGGCGATGCGCAGCGCGCCCGCGATCCGGCCGCCGCGCTCGACCCGCATGCCGCAGGCGGGGCGGAAGCCGCTCAAGGACCAATCGCGCACCGGATGGTCGGCGCCATCGACGCACAGCGTGACCGCAGGCGCGCGATAGCGCCGGTCACGCCGCATCTCGTGCCGATCGAAATTGGTGCGAATGAGCTTGCCCATCGAAATCCTGCTGTCGGGCCAGATTACAGTGCAATCGGAGCCACTTAACAACCACTTTTTTCGCGCGACCGCCGCGCGGCGGCGCGGTGTGGCTTGTCTTCAACACTTGAGAATTTAACGGTAAACTACTGTTTCTAAAAGATTTAATTTTCGCCAGCGCCGCTATTTTCCGGGGTGCGGGCGCGGCGGATAGGCATGCCGGCGCCCCTCGGGATCCTCGATCCGCCAGTCCTCGCCGCCCACGCCCGATTCGACATAGCACGGCCCGACCGGAACCTTGCCATGCCCGCCCGGCAGGTCGAGGACGTAAAGGGGCTGGCACAATCCCGACACCCGGCCGCGCAGGCGCTTCATCAGCGCCCTGCCCGCGCCGAGCCCGGTGCGCAGATGCGCGGTGCCGCGGGCGAGATCGCCGTGATGGAGGTAATAGGGTTTGACGCGCATCGCGACAAGGCCGCGCAGCAAGGCTTCGAGCGTCGCCGCATCGTCATTGACGCCTTTCAGCAGCACCGATTGGCTCAAGACCGGAATGCAAGCGCGCGTCAGCCGCTTGACCGCCGCCGCCATGTCGGGCGTCAGCTCGCGCGGGTGATTGGCGTGGAGCACGACATAGACCGCCTTCTCGCTTTGAAGCGCGCGGACAAGCGCGGCGGTGACGCGCGCGGGATCGACCACCGGCACGCGGCTGTGGAAGCGGATCACGGCCACATGCGGGATCGCCTCGAGCCCCTGAACGAGCGCGCGAAGGCGCCGCGGCGACATCAGGAACGGATCG
>DATEKH010000091.1:0-6286 GCA_035277525.1 Allostellaceae bacterium | reverse complement strand
GGCGGCTCGAGCCGGTTGCCGTTGACGAAATGGCGCTCGGGCACGCGCATCTTCTGCGCGCGGCCGGGCAGTGCGTCCTCGCGGCTCGGCATCTCGACTTTCTTGCGCGACATGAGCGACCACATGGCAGGGCTCCTTCTTCGGATGGCCTGAATATGGCGCGTCTTCGGCGCCGCTGCTAGGCTTTGCGGACAAGCGAAAGCGAGGTTGCCATGGCACCGATCATCGTCGTGATTGCCGCCGGCGAGATGGGCGCGGCCATCGGCCAGCGCCTGCGGCTGCGCGGCGCGACCGTGCGCACGAGCCTCAAAGGCCGCAGCGGTGCCACCATCGCGCGCGCCAAAGCGGCCGGGCTCATCGCGGTCGAAGATGACGCAAAGCTCGTCGAGGGCGCCGAGTTCGTGCTCTCGGTGATGCCGCCGGGCGAGGCGAAGAATTTGGCGACGCGCCTGGCGCCGGTGCTGAGCGCGCAGCCGCGCAAGCCGCTTTTCGCCGATTGCAACGCGGTCGCGCCGCAAACCGTGCGCGAGATCGCGAGCGTTGTCGCGCCCACGGGCTGCGTCTTCGCCGATATCGGCATTGTCGGCGGGCCGCCGCCCAAGGAGGGCGATGCCAGCCCGCGGCTCTATGTCTCGGGCGACGGCGCGCGGCGCGCATTGGCGCTCAAGGATTTCGGCCTCGATCTGCGTCTTGTCGAGGGCGGCGTCGGCGAAGCCTCGGCGGTGAAGATGGGCTATGCCTGCATGACCAAGGGCTCGCAGGCGATTGGCGCCGCCATGATGCTGGGCGCGATGCGCAACCGCGTCGCGCCCGCGGTCAAGGAAGCGCTCGGCGACAGCCTGCCCGAGCTTTTGGGCTATTCCAGCCGCCAGATGCCGCGCATGTTCCCCAAAGCCTATCGCTGGGTGGCCGAGATGGAGGAGATCGCGAAATTCCTCGCGCCCGATCCGGGCGCCTCGCAAATGCTCGCCGGCGCGGCGAAGCTCTATCAGCAGATCGCCAAGGATTTCGACGCGCACGCGGCCGACGGCACGGTCGCGACGATCGAGGGATTCCTCAAGAAAGAATAGAGGGCTCGGGCAGAGTCTCGAATCAGTGTACGTTGAACCGTCATGCCCGCGCTTGTCGCGATCGCCGCCTAAAGCCCGAGATAGAACTTTCGGATGAGGTCGTTGTTGTTGAGCTCGTCGGCCGATTTGCCGACGAAGGCGATCTTGCCGTGGACGATGACATAGCCGCAATCGGCGATGCGGATGGCTTGGGTGAAGTTCTGCTCGGCCATCAGTACGGTGAGCTGATAGTCGCGCTGCAACTCCTTGATCTTGTCGATGACGCGGCGCACCAGGAGCGGCGCCAGACCCACCGAGGGCTCGTCGATCAGGAGAATGCGCGGTGCCGACATCAGCGCGCGCGCCAAGGCAAGCATTTGCTGCTCGCCGCCGGAGAGGCTGCCGGCCAATTGCCGGCGCCGCTCCTGCAGCACCGGGAAAGCCTCGAAGCTGTGCTTGAGGTTGCGCGCAAGACTCTCGCGCGCGGTGCGGCGGAACGCGCCGAGGTGCAAATTCTCCTCGACCGTCAGCCGGGGGAAGAGGCGCCGCCCTTCGGGCACCATAGCGATGCCGAGCTCGACGATTTCCTCGGTGCTCATGCGCGTCAGGTCATGGGTCTTGCCGTCGATCTCGGCAATGATCGTGCCGGCGGTCGGACGCACCAGCCCCATGATGCATTTGATGAGCGTGCTCTTGCCATTGCCGTTGGTGCCGAGGAGCGTGACCGTCTGGCCGGGCTCGACGGCGATCGAGATGTCCTCGAGCACACGCACCGCGCCATAGGCCGCATGGATTCCGCTGACGACGAGCCTACTCGCCAAGATAAGCCCTCACGACCTCGGGGGTGTTCACCACGTCCTGCGGCAGGCCGTCGGCGATCTTGCGGCCGGCGACCAGCACGATAAGGCGTTCGGAAAAGCTCATCACCGCGCGCATGATGTGCTCGATCAGGATCACCGCGATGCCGGACTGGTTGAGCTTCAAGAGCAGCGCGATGATGTCGTCGACCTCGGAATGCGACAAGCCCGCCATCGCCTCGTCGGCGATGAGCAGCTTGGGCGCCGCCGCCATGGCCCGCGCCAATTCGAGCTTGCGCATCTCGATTTGCGTGAGGTCCTTCGGGCGCGCCCGGGCCTTGCCCTCGAGCGCGACCATCGCCAGAAGCGCCTCGCAGCGCTGCGCGATGTCGCCCTCGCTCAGATGCACGCCATTGCGTTTGTCGACCGTGTAGAGCAGCGGAATACGCAGATTCTCGGCGACGCTCAAGCTCCGGAAAGGCTTTGGCAGCTGAAAGCTGCGCGCGAGGCCGAGATGCGTGCGGCGATGCGCCGGCAGCCGGTCGAGCATCGTGCCGCTGAAGCGCACGCTGCCTTCCTCGTTGCGCAGAATGCCCGAAAGGCAGTTGACGAGCGTGCTCTTGCCCGAGCCGTTGGGGCCGATGAGGCCGACGCGCTCGCCGGCCTTGACCTCGAGGTCGATTCCGTCCAAGGCGATGAAGCCGCCGAAACGCTTGCCCAATCCCTCGACCGTCAAGAGCGCGTCGGTCATCACGCCACCTTGCGCTCGGGCTGCGCGAGCCTCTCTTTGCGCCGCGGGCGGTACAAGCCGATGAGGCCGTGTGGCGCGACCACGACGAAGAAGACCAGGACTACGCCGACAAGGAGCAGGTTGAGCGAGGACGAGATCGTCACCGTCGCGGCCTGCTGGATCGTTCCGAGCAGGATCGCGCCGATCAGCGGACCCACCCAGTTGGTGGTGCCGCCGATCAAGGGCATGGCGATCGCGTTCACCGCATAGGAGAGGTTGAAGCCCGAGGCGGGATCGAGATAGGTGACGTAGTAGGGCAAAGGCGCGCCGGCCATGCCCATCAGCACGCCCGAGAGCGTTGTCGAGACGAGCTTCAGCTTCAAGGTCGGAACGCCCGCCGCCTCGGCCGCCTGCTCGTCGTCGCGAATCGCGGCAAAGCCGTAGCCCAGGGTCGAGCGCTCGATCGTGCGCGCGATCGCCACCGAAATTCCCGCCAGCACCAGCATGATGAGAAAGAGATAGTGAATGTAGGTGCCGAGCAGCGGCGCGCTCGCCGGCCGGATGATGTAAACGCCGCGCGAGCCGCCGACGAAATCCCAATTGGTGATGAAGGTCTGCACCACGATCGCGAGCGCGAGCGTGCCGATGGCGAAAAAGACGCCGCGCAGGCGCAGGGTGAGTCCGCCCATCGCAAGCCCGACCGCGCCCGAAAGCACGCCGCCGACCAGGATCAAGACCGGGATCGGCGGACCCCACAGCTTGTGCAGCACGACCGAGGAATAGGCGCCGATCGCGAAGAAACCCGAAGTGCCGAAATTGATGTAGCCGGTATAGCCGCCGAGGATATTCCAGGCCTCGGCCAGCACGATGTATTGCAGCACCACATAGCCGGCGAAGAAGAAATAATCATTGGAAACGAAGCGCGACGCGGCGAAGACGACGACGACTGAGACCCCGGTCGCGAGCCAGAAATTCGAATGCTTCACGCGCGGCGCCCCAATATGCCGGTGGGACGGAAGGCGAGCGTCAGCAGCAAGAGGCCAAAGGCCACGGCCGGCGACCAGGACGGACCGTAAAACGTCGCCGTCAGGCTTTCGGCGACACCCAAGAGGATCGCGGCCAGCACCATGCCGGGAAAGCTGCCCATGCCGCCAAGGACGACGATGGCGAAGACGCGGCCGATATAGTCGCGGCCGATCGACGGCTCGACCGGCTGAATGATGATGAGGAAAGCGCCGGCGAGCGCGGCGGTCGCGATCGAGAGGCCGAAGGCGATGAGCTTGACGCGATAGGGCCGGACCGACATCAGCCGCAGCGCCAGGCTGTCTTGCGAGACGGCGAGGATCGCGCGGCCGATATAGGTCTTCGACATGAAGAGCTGGAGCGCGCCCACCATCGCGAGCGAGATCGTGAAGGGCACGAGGGTGCGCAGCGCGAAATCGACATCGCCGATATGCCAGGTGGGCCCGATATAGGGCGCCTCGACGAAGCGATAGTCGACGCCGAAGCCGAGGATCAGCGCCACCTCGGTGATGAAGAGGATGCCGAAGAAAAAGGCGAGGCCGCGCAAGCCCTCCTCGCCGCGCCGCTCGAAGGCGAGGAAGTAGACTTGATAGATCGCCGCGCCCAGGACGAAGAAGACCGGCGTCATGATCAGCGCCGCGAGGATCGGATCGACGCCCAAACGCTGATTGAAGATATAGGCGCTGAATGAGCCGAGGATGACGAAGGCCGGGTGGGCCAGGTTGCCGATATCGAGCATGCCGAAGGCGATGGCGAGGCCCACCGTCACCGCGGCGTAGAACCCACCGAGAAGCACGCCCGACGCGATCGCGTTGAGCAACAGCTCCGAGAACATGATCGCGTCCACCCCTCCCCGCGGGCGCGGGCGCGCCCTCTTCCACCTGTTATCGCCCGGACCCCGCTAAAGCGTCGTCCGGCGCCCGATCGCCGCCCAGTGTGTCCGAAAGGCGCGGGCTTTACCAGCGCAGAGCGTCGATCCTGTTCTTCCGGCGCCGACGGCGATGCGCTAGCGTTGGTTGCCTTCGCAGCCGCGGGAGCTTTGCCCATGACCCAAGCCTTCGACCTGCAATTCAGCCATGCCGGCATCTATGTGACTGACCTCGAGAAGATGGCCGATTTCTATCATCGGGTGCTGGGCTTCCCGATCACCGACCGCGGCCCGCTGCACGGCGCCGAGATGGTGTTCTTCAGCCGCGACCCGCGCGAGCATCATCAGATCGTCCTCGTCGCTGGCCGGCCGCCGGGCCTGCCTGACAAAGTGATCAACCAGCTCTCCTTCCGGATCAATTCCCTCGGCGCGGTGCTGCGCTTTTATCGCCGTATCCGCGGCGCCGAAGGGGCGAGCGACATCCACCCGATCTGCCATGGCCATGCCTGGTCGGTCTATTTCCGCGATCCTGAGGGCAATCGGCTCGAGGTCTACACCCCGACCCCCTGGTATGTGCATCAGCCGATCCGCGAGGAGATGGATTTCGACCTCCCCGAGGAGGAGGTGCTGCGGCGCACGGAGGCGTTCTGCCGCACGCTGCCGGGCTTCATGCCGGCCGAGACCTGGCGCCGCCAGACCGAGCGCGCCATCGCCGATTACGCGCCGGTCTAAACGGGCGCCTCTCGATTGGCGTAATTCTACTTGGGGATGGAAAGTTTCCGCTGCCTGCTTCTCTCCGCATACCAGTACGCAGTCCCAGCCCCCAACCCACCGGCCAGAAAGAGGCAAACCAGTCCTCCGATTGCCGAAAGGGATTCAGACGCTCCGAGGTTTTCCAGTCCAACAGCTGCGCCCCAAAAGCCAAAAATGGCCGCATACGAGCCGCAAACTGGCATCAGAAATGCGAATGGCGCTAAAAACCGCAGGCGCTTCACGCAAAGACAAAACCCTCCCGCAACAAATCCCGCTACGGGAATGCCAACCATGAATAGACCCATAAGTGGCAACACCATGCGGGTAGTTCCTACTTTTTATCCCCTGCCATATTCGAGCGTCGACATGACGAAAATGCTCTGTGAGTCCTGCGATATGCAACCGTCTTCTCTAGAGTTGGATTGCGCGTTTCGGTTCGCCAATCGCCGATAATTTATCTAAAATTGCAGCGAATATTAAGGAGCCCGTTAAATTAACTATAAAAAATGGCCGGAACCGTGATCTTTTATAGTAAACCTTGCGTTCTCGGTTGATTTTTATTGAGAGACCTTTAATATTTCCGTCATCGAAGGAGGCGATGGCGGAAGCTTTCATGCGGATCTTCCTGGTGACATGCGACGGCCGCGCCGCGGCCGTGGTCCGCGCCCGCGACGCCAACGAGGCGGTCGCGCTGACGCTCGATTTCGCCGAGGCGCGCAACCTCTTGGGCGTCGTCGCTCTGCCCCGGCGCTTCGCTGCCCGGCTGGCGAGCGAAGCCGAGGCGGCGGAGTGGCATCGCCATCAGGCCGAGTGCCTCATCCTCGACGCCCCCATCGCGGCGTGACGCAAGCGGGGACAGCGTGACCACGACGCTCTACGACGACGGCGAGGTTCAGCGCATTGCGCATGAGCTGTCGCTCAAATACGGTTTCGAAGCCTTGAGCCTCGCGCAAAGCCGCGCGCAGCGCGCGCACGAGATCGGCGACGAACTCGCGCTCGCGATCTGGGAGAAAGTGCTGGCGGCGATGGGGCCTTTGAAAGCGCTGCAGCGCTGAGCGGCGCCCGC
>DATEKH010000090.1:0-11267 GCA_035277525.1 Allostellaceae bacterium | reverse complement strand
CGGAAGGAATCGGCGAGCCGCGGCCCGCGATTGAGGGTCCGGTGCAGATAGTCGCGCGAGGCCGCACGGGAATCCTTGGAGAAGGCGAGAAAATAAAGACAGATCGGATAGAGCAGCAGCCGCGTCGCGGGCCGCCGCAGGTGAAGCGCGATCCACACGATAAGCTTGATCGCAGCCGCGGCGCCACGCTCGCGGCGGGCCACCCAGGCGCGGTCCCCGCCATGCGGCTGGCTCATTTCGGAACGCTCGGCGCACGCAGCGTTCCGCTCACGGCGATTTGTCCGTCGTCGATGAGCACGCATCGGAATTGCGTGAGGCCGCGCTCTTCGTGCCATTCGATGCGTATCCGGTCGCCGGGCCGCACCGGGCGAAGGAACTTAACCGCCCGCAGCTCGTAGGGCGTCGCGATCGTCTGCGCCGCGGCAATGGCGCTCGCCACGCAATCGAGCAGCAGCGCCCCCGGGATGATCGGATTGCCGGGAAAGTGGCCGGCCGCCGTCGGATGGTCGGGGGCGAACCGCATTTCGGTCGAGCCGGACATGGGTGGCCGCGCTATCGGTCGCGCTCTTCGGCCAGACGGCGGATGATCTCGCGCGGCAACTTGCCGAGCGCGTTGCGCGGCAGAGCATCGACAAGCACCAACGGGCGCGGAAGAAAAGCCGGGTCGATGCGCTGGCGCAATCCGGCGAGGATTGCGCGCGCCGAAAGATCGGGGGCAACCGCGAAGGCGATCAGCCGCGCCGTTCCGCCATCCTGCTCCTCGGGCATGACGAAGACGCCGTCGGCCACCCCCGGGATCGCGTTGAGGTGATAGTCGAGATGCGACAGCGACGTGCGCTTGCCCGCGATATTGACGAGGTCCGCCATCCGGCCATGCAGCAGGAACCGCCCGTCGCCGCGCAGCTCGATCACGTCGTTCAGGAGAAATTCGCCGCCGCCTGCGTCGGCGTCGAGCGCCCAGGTGCCCGCCTCGTTCTGGCGCAGCCGGATGGTTTCGAGACATTCCCAGGCCTCGCTCTCGGTCGGGCGCCGCACGGCGATCTGGCCGGCCTCGGAGCAGCCATAGATCTCAAGCATGCGGCATTGAAAGCGTTGTTCCGTCGCCGCCGCAAGCTGCGGCGACAGAGGCGCCGTCGCACTGACGACGAGGTCGAGCTTGGGCGCGGGCGCCTCGTCGGCGAGGACCGCGCGGAGGTGAATCGGCGTCGTGATCAGGATGCGCGGCCGTGCGGCCGCGGCGAGGCAGGCGAGAACATCGGCGGGATAGAACGGCCGCTCGCTCTCAAAGGCCAAGCCGTGCTGGAGGGCGAGCATGATCGCCGACTCGATGCCGTAACTGTGCTGGTGCGGCACCGTGCCGATGACGGTCGCGCCGGCCAAGCTTGCGGCGCCGAGGCGCGTGCCGGCCGCGTGGGATCCGCGCACCAGCGCGCCCCAAAGCCTGGGATAGGGCATCGGCCGCCCCGTCGAGCCCGAGGTGAAGAGAACCACCGCCTGTTGCTGGGACGGGAATGCCGGGACCGCCATGATCGGAGCTGCGCTCGCTTGTCGCTCGGTCGGGAAGGCCAAGGTCGCAACCTGGGTCGCGGGCGGCGCGCCTTCATAAAGGCAATAAAGATCGGGAAATTCCTCGGCCAGCTGATCCAAGGTCGCAGGTGCTTCGTTGGGCGGCAGCAAGCTCACTTGCTCGCGCATCAGCGCGGCGGCTAGGCCGACGGTGAAGCGATAGCGGTCGGTGCAGAGATTGACGACATGGCGGTGCGACGGCAGCCCGTCGGCAAGCGCCGCTGCATCCGCAAGAAAGGCGGCGGCACTCACGGGCCTCCCGTCCCGATAGGCGACGACGCTATCGGGTGCTTTATGGCCGAGGAGCGGAATATCTGTGGTCATCGAGTGCGGCCGAAGCCCGCTGATCGGCAAGTCGTCGCGGTCACGCGGAGTCGGCTTGCCGCGATGCGCGTTTGGAGACTTCGGCCGCGAATTTCACGAAATCCGAAAGCCGGTCATGGCGGTAATTGGGGAAATGCGCCACGCGATAAAGATACTCGATCGCGAACATCGTCACCACCAGCGGCAGGTTCAGCACGTTGATGAAAAGCGACCACACGTTGAGCGGCGCGAACAGGAAGAGCGTCAAGGACAGCGCGAGCTGGGCGGCGAAGAAACAGCACCAGGCCGCGGTCACGTGGCGTGTATAGGCGTGGAGGCCGGGCGGGAGCGGGCCGCGAAGACGGGTTGCTATACGCGTCAGCACCGCTTCGCGTCCCGGCCGGAGGGAAAGGCCGAACCCGACCAGCAGGCTCGAATAGGCGAGAGCGTGCGGAATCCCCGGCAAGCTCGCCACGGCGTGGCGGCTCGCTTCCGCGAAGACGAGCGAGACCAGCACAACCACCGTCGCGCCGATGATCCAGCGCCGCCAGGACGCCGGCCGTACCAGCATCGCGGTGCCGATCACCACAAGCTGAGCAGCGGGAATGGCGAAGACGAGCACCGGCCATTTTCCGGTCACCACGGCAAAGTGAATGCCGATCGGCGCAAACGCGAGAAGCACGACCGCGCCCGCTCGCATGAGCGCGGTGCGAAGGCCGGGCATTCACTTCGTCCGATGCTGCTGGATATAGGAATTCAAGCCGCGCAAGGATTGGAAGATCTTGACGTTGTTCTTGTCGTCGGCGCGCAATTTCACGCCGAACACTTTGGAGACGGTGAGGGCGACTTCGAGGATATCGATCGAGTCGAGACCCAACCCCTCGCCATAGAGCGGCGCGTCCGGATCGATTTCGCCGGGCGCGAGCTCCAAATTCAAGGTTTTGATGATCAGCTGTGCCAGTTCGGCCTCTTGCGCTGACGCCAAGGCGGAATTTGTCATTTCAACCCATCTCGAAGGCGCGAATCGCGGCGAAAACGCCGCCACAATCCGGCTTGTTCCAACTCCCCCACGTCGTGGTGTCACGCGCGTTTGGGCAAGGTACCACCGAATTGCCGATCAGGATAGGTCTGAGCCTCCGTTCGGCAGAGGATGCCGGCGACCAATGCGCCCGCCAAGGAGGCGGGCGGGGCGGGAGCGCACTACGCGGCAGCCTCGCGGTGTGTTAGGACAAGGCCGAACAGCAAAAGCTCGGGCAAGGTGCTCAAGGGAACATGGGGGCCTGCCCACATCATCAGCGCGGGGAAGGCCAGGGCAAAGATGAGAATTGCGATCTCCGCCGAGTGAAAGTCCGTGCCGGACCGGAGCTTCTCGGCGACGAAGCCGGTGATCGCGCCGGTCAGCATCGGCAGGTCATAGACGAAGGCATGGGGTGTCGCGAGGAAGGTGCCCGAGAGCAGGGCGCTTCTTGCCCGCACCGTGACGCCGCCGCGGAAAGCGCGCCAGATCAAGGCGGCGATGCAAGCGGCGATCGCCAGCTGCACGGGCCGCGCCGCGGCAAGCGAAACTCCGAGCATCTGCAGATTGGCGGTCACCGTCGGCATGAGCTGATAGTGGACCGCGGCCTCGTCGAAGGCGTGGGAATAGGCGGGCAACGAGGCGAGCCAGGCCGGCCAGAGCGACCAACCATAGGCCGCGCTCGCGAGAATGACGAGGGCCGCGATCGTCATGGCGATCGCCGCGAGGCAGCGCCACGCGCCGGCGGCGATCAAGGCGAAGGGGAGGAGGAGCCAGAGCTGCGGCTTGTAGCTGAGGAGGCCAAGCATGACCCCGGCGAGGATCGGCCTGGTGCGCACAAGACGCAACCCGCCAATGGCGAGCGCGCCGGCGAGAAACCCGCTCTGCCCGGCGACGAGCATGATCGTGCTGGTCGGCGCCAGGATCGCGATCGCCAAACTCAGCGCCCGCGCCTTGCGCTCGACCATTGCCCAGACATAAAGCGCGAAGGTCGCCGCGATCCAGACCGCGTAAGCGGAGAGGTAGGATAACGACCCGAGCGGCCACAGAATCAGCAGGAAGCTCGGCGGGTAGGGAAAGGGGTTCTGCTGACCCGGGTCCATTCCCAATGCGACTTGCGCCGCATGGAGTGCGGCCGGGTCGTAAAGCGCGGCCGGGGAGTGACTCGATGCGATCCGGGCGTAGGACCAAAGCGCGAAGAAATCGCCGAACGGAAAGCGCGCGCCGCGGTGCAGGGTGACGAAGGCATAGAGAAGGAGATAGGCGAGGCAGGCGCCGCCGAGGATGGCGATCAGCAAACCGGTTCGCCGCTCCCCTGCGTGCCACCGCGCCGCCGGCAAGGGCGCGTCAGATGCCATGGTTCCGGCGCGCAGGCGGCCGCGGTTGAGCGCGATCCGAGGTTCTTATCAAGGCGATCGGCCGTTGCGGTCGCAAGCTGCGTCCTCTCGCGCTTCGGCGTGCAACAGCGCGCCGAAGGCGAGGCCAAGATATGGCCGCGCTCGCGGCGCGGCAATATCCCGATGTCTCTCGCCGGCTCAAAGAGGCGCGGAATAGCGCCTCAATGGGTGTCGAAGACGCGCTGATAGGCGGCGTTCGCCTCCTCGATGGCTTTGCGCTCGGCCGCTGTCGGGTTGCCCGGGTCCTTGGCGGCCGGCAAGCTGCCGAAGCGCATGAGGCAAGCCATCAGCAAAAGCCGCGCCTTGGTCGCGGTAAGGTTGGAGCCGGAGAGGAAGAGACCGGTCGGATCGGCGAAGCCTTCCGGCGCGCCGCGGCCGACGCGCACGACCGGCAAGCCGCTCAGCACCGCACGCTCCATGATTTTCTGGCGTGCTTGCGAGGTCATCGCGCCATAGGGGACCTGGCCCTCGGTGACGAATCCGGCGAGCCGGCCGAGGCGTAGCTTGTGCTCGAGGAGGAAGGCGAGATCGCCTTCGAGCGCCGGGTCCTCGCCGAAATCCTCGCCGAAATAGCCGCCATCCTTGACGATCGAGACCGAGGGAATCGCGTCCGGCAGAATCTCGCCGGCGCGGTTCTTGACGGCGAGCTCGAAGCTCTCGATGCCCGAGGCGCCGAGGCGCACCGCCCGCGCGGCGTCGGGCAGGCGCGCGGTATTCACCTCCGACAGGTAGGTGTGCTTATAGGCCGGCACGTAGAGCAGCACCGGCTTGCCGACATGGCTGACGCCGCCGAGGATGCCGCCATGGCCGCCCGTCGCCACATAGCCGCCGGGCCGCGCATCGGCCTTGGCGACTTCGCGCGCGGCGAAGGCTTGCTGCTCTTGGAGAACGATCACGCCAGCGCGGTTGCGGCCCTCGGCATCCGCCCAAATGCGCGAGTCGATATAGGTGATCGAATCGACGATGTTCTGCGGCCCGTCATTGCTGCTCTGGCCTTGGGGCCGCTGCGCCGCGTTGCCGCAGATCGGCAGGGTGGTGTCGATCAGAAGATTGAACCAATAGGCGGTTTCCTCGACCGCCGGGCTGCCTTGGGTGAAGATCGCGCCGTCATATTTGCCGCTCGACATGACTTTCTGCGCGATGTTGGTGACGCGCGCCAAGGCCGGGCGGGGCGGTGAGGAGGCGAGGTGGCGCGGCTTATACGGGAAGAAATCCTTGCCGCGGGTTTCGGGCGGGATATCGCCCTCGCCGATATCCGTGCGGTGCGCCGCGGGAAGCCCCTTGCGGTAGCCGCTCGGCGGCAGCAGGCGATAGAAATCGACGCTTGCCAGCGCGGAGATCGAATTGACCACGCCGTTGGGATCGATCGAGAGGCGGTCGATCTCTTCAAAGCTGCGCGACCCGTCGGGGAAGAACCCTTGGCGCGCGCCGCTATCCGGCGCATTGGGCGCGGCGCATTCTTCCTCCCAGGCGCACCCATCCGTCTGGCGCGCCATATAGGGCAGCGGATAAAGCCCATCCTCGGGGCGAAGCTCGATCTCATAGACCGGCTTGTCCTC
Source organism: Allostellaceae bacterium (assembly GCA_035277525.1). Classification (GTDB taxonomy): domain Bacteria; phylum Pseudomonadota; class Alphaproteobacteria; order ATCC43930; family CGMCC-115725; genus CAIKMD01. The sequence goes on along the minus strand of DATEKH010000090.1, from coordinate 5,427 downwards.
GGGGCCGCGCCTCTCCGTGTGGAAGACGCCGTCGACATCGATATAGCCGTCGGGCGCGGCGTAAAGCTCGGCCGAGTCGCGCTCGAGCGGGTGAGCCGAAAATTGCTCGACATAGACCTTGGCCGGCGCCGCCAGGCGTTGCGTGCGCAAGGCATCGAAGCGCGCAACGCTGCCATCGGGCAGCCTGAGTGGCGGCAGGCCGTATTTCTCCCGCGCCTTGTTCGAGGTCACGAGCGGCGGCGTGTTCTGGATCGTGGCGTTGGGCCCCGAGAGATGAGCAATGCGCAGCTTGGCTTTCGTTTCCACCGGACACCTCCTTGCGAATTCAATCTTTATCGGCGTGTTTTGTCAGATGAGGCCGCGCAGAACCGCGAGGGCTTCGTCGATATCCGTCTCGGTATGGTCGGCGCAGATCTGGAAGCGGATCTCCTCGTTGCCGCGCGGCACGACCGGGAAGTTGAGGCCGGTCGCGAGAATGCCGCGCTGACGCAGCCCGCGCGTGATCGCGGCGGTGCGTCCGGAATCGCGCAGCATGAGCGGCACGATCGGATGATCCCCGGCAATGATCTCGAGCGCCATGGCCTGGAGCCCCGCGCGAAAGCGGGCGGTGGTTTTCTGCAGCCGGCCAAGAAGCTCGCGGCCGGCCGCGCTGTCGACCAAGGCGATGGCCGCCGCTGCCGCCGCGGCTTCGCCGGGCGCGATCGGATTCGAATAGATATAGAATGGCGAGGTTTCCCGCAGATAGGCGATCAGCGCGCGCGAGCCGGCGACATAGCCGCCATTGACGCCGAAGGCCTTGCCCAGCGTTCCCACCAGAATATCGGCCGGAGCGCCCGTTCGCTCTTCCGTGCCGCGTCCGGTCGCGCCGAAGGCCCCGACGCCATGCGAATCGTCGATGACCACGATCACGTTCTCGGGGAAGCTCGAATCATATTTGCGCGCAAGCCCCGCGATCTCGGCGAGCGGCGCGTGATCGCCGCGCATGCTGAAAATCCCGTCCGTGACGATGATCGCCCGCCGGCACGACGGGATGGCGTGAACGAGCCGCGCCTCGAGCTCGGCGAGGTTGAGGTGGCGATAGATGTAGCGCTCGCGCGGCCGGCCGAGACGCATCGCGTTGATGATGCTGTTGTGGTTGAGCTCGTCGCTGATGACGGCGGTGTCTTGCGTCATCAGCTGCGGCAAAAGCCCCATGATCGCCGCATAGGCCGAGCTGTAGACCATCGCCGCCTCGCGCTTGTGGAAACCCGCAAGCCGCTCTTCGAGCGTGCGATGCGGCGCCCAGGTGCCGCTGACGAAGCGCACGGCGCCGGGGCCGGTGCCGAAGCTCTCGACGGCCTGCTCTTCGGCCGCGCGAAGTTCGCGGCGGAGCGAGAGGCCGAGGTAGTTGTTGGCGTTCATGCGCAAAAAGGGCTTGTCGCCTTCGCCCTCGATGAGAAAGCGCGGTCCCTTTCCACCGGCGGGCGGCAGGATGCCGCGGATAACGGTCTCGTCGCCCTTGCGGCGGCCCTCGCTGTCGAGCCTGCCGAGTTCGGCGAGCAGGATTCGTTCGATCCGATCGTGCGGCATGGCGTTCCTCCTCGTCGTCGGTTCGAATCAGCGTACCGGTTTGAGCTTCGCTCCCAGTTTCTCGATCATGTCCTTGGTCATCGCCTCGAGATCGTATTGCGGCCGCCAGCCCCATTCCGCCCGCGCCGCGCCGTCATCGACCGAGCGCGGCCAGGAATCGGCGATCGCCTGCCGCATCGGATCGATTTCGTAATCGATGCGGAAATCGGGCAGGTGCTTGCGGATCGCAGCGGCGAGCGCATCAGGCGTGACATTCATCGCCGTGATGTTGAACGCGTTGCGGTGCCGCAGCCTTGCGGGCTCCGCCTCCATGAGCATTAGAATAGCGCGGATCGCGTCGGGCATATACATCATGTCGAGCGCGGTGTCGGGGCGCAGGAAGCAGGTGTAATGGCGATAGCGGATCGCCTGGTAGAAGATCGCCACCGCGTAATCGGTCGTGCCGCCGCCCGGAAGCGTCGCATGCGAGACCAGGCCCGGCAGTCTCAAGCCGCGCACGTCGAGATCGAACCGGGTGGCGTAGTAGTCGCACAGCAGCTCGCCCGAGACCTTGGTGACGCCATAAATCGTGCTCGGGCGCTGGATGGTATCTTGCGGCGTCTTTTCGCGCGGCGTGGTTGCGCCGAAGGCGCCGATCGAGCTCGGGAAGAACAACGCGCAGCGGTGCTGGCGCGCGAGCTCGAGCATGTTGTAGAGCCCGCCAATATTGAGCTCCCAGGCCGCCTGCGGCTTTTCTTCGGCCACGGCCGAGAGCATCGCGGCGAGGTGAAAAATCGTCTTCACGCCGTAACGGCGGATGATTTCCTGGATCTGGTCTGGCTTGGTGCAGTCGAGCTGCTCGAACAGCCCCGCCGGCGCCGAGGCGGGAGCGGTCATGCGAATGTCGCTCGCGACCACCATTTCGGCGCCATAGCGCCCGCGCAGCGCCGGCACGAGCTCCGAGCCGATTTGACCCGCGGCGCCCGTCACCAGGATGCGATCCATCGCTCGAGCCTCCGCCTGCGCCTGTCAGCCCGGACCCGCCGCCTCGGCGAGGCGCCACTCGCCATCCCGGCCGCGGCCGATCACGCCCTGGCGTTGAAGCTCGTCGAGCTCGAGGGCGATTTCGCGCCCATCGGTGGTGCCGATCGATTGCATCAGCTCGATGAAGAACATCGGCCGCGTTTCGAGGGCTTGGCGCACCGTCTGGAACCGCGGCTCGAGCTTCAGATGGGGCGTGAAGGATTCGCGGTTGTCGATGATATCGGGCGCGCTTATATCGCGCGTCAGGTCGAAACCCGCCTTGGTCATCTGGCCGCGCTCGCTCGTCGGGTCCATGGAGAGCGCGAAATGCCCGGGCTCGGTCACGACGTCCTTGTCGACGCGAAAGCGGGTGGCGAACGCCCACTCCATCGCCTCCTCGGATCGGATATCGATGTCGTCGTCGACGACGAAGACATGCTTCAGGAGCGGCAGCTTCAAGAGCGCCGCGATGACGCCGCGGCCGTCGCCGGCGGCGCGCTGCTTGATTGCCACCCGGATATGGTGCAGTCCGGTCGCCGCGGGCGGGAGGTGAACCGCGCGAACGTCGAAGCCGGCCATTTTGAGCGTCCGCCACGCCAGCGCCTCGAAATTGAGGCTGCTCAGCTGCGCCGCGTCGTTGCGGCGCAAATGCCGGCCGCCATGGAGGAGGGTCTGGTGCAGCACGTCGCTGCGCATCGTGATCGCGGTGACGTGAAAGATCGGGTCTGGATGCATCGGACCATAGAGGCCGTAAAGCTCGCCATAGGGTCCTTCGATCTCGGAATAGCCGCGTTCGTCGAAATAGCCTTCGATCGAGAGCTCGGCATCGGCCGGCACCGGGATATTGTTGGTGACGCCCCGAACCATCGCCAGCGTTTCGCCGCGGATGGTGGCAACGAGCTGGAATTCGTCGATCGGCGCTTTCGAGGTGGCGGCGAGGAAATCGCAAGGATGCGAGCCGATAACGAAGCTGACCGGCAAACGCTCCTTGCGCTCGACCGCGGCGCGATAGATGTTCCGGAGATCCGAAGGCTGAGTCAGGTTCGAGCGCAGCTCGCGCCGCCCCTTCAGCATCAGCCGGCGGCAGCCGACATTGGATTTGCCCGTCGCCGGATCGATCGTGTAATCGATCGCGGCGGAAATATAGGGCGCGCCGTCGAATTCGTGCTGGAGATAAAACGGCAGCCGCGCCAAATCGATCTGATCGCCCGTCAGAATCGTCTGATGGATCGGCGCGTCGCGCGACGGGATTTCGATCGTCGATTGCGGCTGCTGCAGCCGGCGCAGATATTCCGGCAGAAGCTGCGCTTCGGCGACGCCGAAGGCGGCGGCGAGCCGCGAGCGGCTGCTCGATATGCCGGCGGCGATCTCGAAGCGCTCCGCTCCGACATTGCGAAACAGCATCGCCTTGTCCGACGCTTCAATGAGCGCCGCCAGCGCGCCCAAGGCGACGGGCTCATCGTGAGTTTCAACCTCGCCGCGCGCCATGAGCCGCTCGACGAAGCGCCGCAAACGGAACTTGTCTAAATCGATCGGCATGGGGTCCTCGTGGGCGTTCATTGCCCATCGCCGGTCTTATCACCGAGGGGATCGCCGGATCAACTGCCCACCGTCCATTCCATGGGCGCAAGCGTGGTTGCGCGCCAAAATCGGGACTGGTAGCTTCGCACGCGCGCAGGCGACCGGTTTTCAAAGCCGCAGCGAGGGAGGAAGAAGTGAGCGGGATCGTGGACGTTCATCACCACATCATGCTTCCCGAATTTCTCTCGCTTCAGGAAGAGCGCATCAAGCGCACGGGCTATTGGGGCGCAAAGCTCACCGAATGGACGCCCTCCTGGTCGATCGAGGAGATGGACAAGAACGGCGCGGCGACGTCGATCCTCTCGATCTCGGCGCCGGGATGCTGGACCGGCAAGATCGAGGAAAGCCGCGGCCTCGCCCGCGCCTTGAACGAATACAAGGCGACGGTGGTGCGCGATCATCCCGGCCGTTTCGGCTTTTTCGCGACCATCCCCTTGCCCGATATCGAGGGAAGCCTCGAGGAGCTGGCCTACGCGCTCGATGTGCTGAAGGCCGATGGCATCTGCCTTTTGACGAATTACGACGGCAAGTATCCGGGCGATCCCGCTTTCGCGCCGATCTATGACGAGCTCAATCGCCGGCGGGCGATCGTCTATTCCCATCCCGCCGCGGTCGATTGCTGCGTCAATATGCTGCCCGATGTGCCGATGGCGATCCTCGAATTCATGTTCGACACGGCGCGCGCGATCACCAGCCTCTTGGCGAACGGCACCTTCACGCGCTGCCCCGACATCCGGTTCATCTTCTCGCATTGCGGTGGTGCAATTCCGACGCTCGCCGGACGTGTCAATGGCTGGAGCTCATCCCTGCGCGACCGCGTGCCGGAAGGCGCGCTCCACGAGCTGGGCCGGCTCAATTTCGACACCGCCAGCATGGCGAACCCGGCGACTTTCGGGGCGGTCTTGAAGCTGGTGTCGGCGAGTCAGGTGTTTTACGGCAGCGATTTTCCCTGGGGCACGATGGCGGCGGCCAAGAACCCGCTGCGTGCCCTTGGCCTCAACGCCGATGATCTCTTCGCAATCGAGGAAGGCAATGCCCGCCGCATGTTCGCGCGGCTCAAACACTGAGCCGGCGAAACGCAACACCCGCAGGAGGAAATTTCGTTCATGGCAAAAAACGACAATCGCATCCGCGTGACCCATGCCTGCGCGCTCCCGCGCTCACCCGAGCTCGCGAGGCTCGTCTGGGCGAAAGCCGACCATCGCCCCTATGACGAGGGCGAGTTGGCGCGGCGGCTGCCCGAAGAGCTGGCCGCTGTGGTGCGCAAGCAGGTCG
>DATEKH010000089.1:0-24083 GCA_035277525.1 Allostellaceae bacterium | reverse complement strand
CGCGCCTTGCTCGACGCAGGCAAAGAGCGTGGTCGGCCGCGTCGGATGAATGGTGATGGATTTCACATGCGCGATATGCGGCGGCGGCGGGAAATGCCATTTATCGGTCCCCGGCACGTTGCGCAGCGCCGGCAGCTCGCGCCAGCTCTCGCCGAGATCGCTGCTGCGATAGATCGAGGCGGGCTCGGCCCCTGCGAACAGCACGGTATCGTTTCCCCGTTGCCGGCAAGCGAGCGAATAGATGTTGGTCTCGCTGATGCCGCGCGAGACTTGGCGCCAATTGACGCCGCTGCCGTCCTCGCTGACCCAGACGCCGCCGCTATGCGTGCCGGCAAAGAGCTTGCCGATCCCCGGCGCCAGCAGCAGCGAGCTTGCATGGTGCTCGCACAAGGCCTCACCCGCGATATCCCAAAGCCGGTCGCCCGGCGGGCGGGCGAGCCGCACGATGCCCTTGACCGTCGCGACGAAGAGGCGCGTCGCGGAGCCTTCGCCCGTGGTTTCCTGCTGGCCGTTGGGCGACAAAAGCGCGGCCTCATTCATCGATTGCCTCCTTTGCGCTAGAGGGGCAGAGCGATCTGCGCGTCGCCGCGCGCCGCTTCGCCTCGGTTGTTGCGCGCGAGCAGCTCCAGCGTCACCCGGCCGCCATCGCTCGCCGGAGCCTTCGCAGTCACGCGCGCCTCGACAGTTACGACATCGCCAGGATAAGAGCTGCCGGTCATGCGGAACGGCCCGAGCTTCGCGATGCGGCCGTCAAGCCCCATCCACCGGCGCAGCATGATCTCGAACATCATCTCATAGCCACGCGTATTGAAGATGATATCGCGAAAGCCGCGCCAGCGCGCGCGTTCGCGATTGTGGTGCAGCGGCGAGAACATGCGATCGGCGGCGACGCTCATCACGATGCGCTGATAGCTGAGCCAGATCGCATAGGGAGGAACAGGATCGCCAACCGCCACCGCTCCGAGGCGCAATTGCCGGCTCCAATCCGCCGGCTCGCTCGTCACCGCCGCAGCAACGGTTTCGGAGCTTTCCTCCGCCGCCGGCGGATCAGGCGCCCTGCCGCGCTCTTTCTCCGCCTTTGGCGTGAAACGGTAATGCGTGTTGCGGTTCTTCGCGACGAGCTCGCCCGAGCGCTTGAAAAGCGTCGCTTCGACCGTCAGGAACACGCCCTCGCCCAGCCGCGTCGTCCGCGGCTTGATCTCGATGAGCCGCCAATTGCCGTGGAGCGCGTCGCCGGGATAGACCGGCGCGAAGTATTCCCACTCCGTCGCGGTGTTGACGCCGCCCTGATAGACGACCGGAACATCGGTGCGGATGCCGCCCGATTGCTCGCGCCCGCCAGGTCGGTAGAGCACTGGCTCGCCGGGGCTCCAATAGGCCGGCATCGCCCAAAGCGGCATCAGCGCCACGGGCGCGACGACCCCGCGATAGCCATGCCCGCGGGCAACCGTATCGTCGTAGTGAAGCGGGCAATCGAAGCAGTAGACTTCGAGCTTGCGGCGAATATCGCTGCGCGTGACGTCATCGGCACCGGCAAAGGGGTGCTCGCGTCCGACCCAATCCTGCAATTCGCCGAGCGAAAGCGCGGCCTGCCCGCTCATGCCGGGTCTGCGGTGACGATGACCCCGCTCTCCCGCAAGCTCGCGATCACCTCGCCGGAGAAGCCGAGCTCGGCGAGAATAGCCGCGCTGTGCTGCCCAAGCCGCGGCGCAAAAGCCATGCTCCGGCCTTCCATGGCAGCGAATGCGCCCATCGGGAAATTGATCTTGCCAAAATCCGGATGCTCGACCGGTCGCAGGAATCCGCGCGCGAGGAGCTGCGGGTCCTCGACCAGCTCGAGCGGGTTCGTGACCGGCGCCGCGGGAATGTGAAGGCGCTGCGCTTCCTCGACGATCGTGTTCTTCGCGCGGGTCTGCGACCACAAAGCAAGGCGATCGAGGATTTCGTGCTTGCGCTCGCGCCTCATCGCTTCGTCGGCAAGCGAGGCATCGTCCTTGAACGCCGGATCCGGAACGAGCTGCACGAAATTGGCCCAACCGCGAGGGTCGGGCGGCACGCTCACCATCCAATGCCCGTCGCTGCAGGGCAGCGCGCCGGCCAGCGCCGTTATCCCGCCGCGCGACCCGAGCCGCTCCAGCAGCTCGCCGGACATGCTGTATTCAACCCAGACCTGCTCGGCCAAGGCGGCAAGGCATTGCGTCGCCGAAATATCGACGACCTGGCGGCAGCCGCTCGTCTCCTTGCCGAAGAGCGCCGCCGTCGCCGCGAGCGCGACATGAATGCCGACGGCCGAATAGGGTACGTGGCCGCCCAGCATCGTCGGCCGGCCATCCGGCTCGCCGGTGATCGCCAATAAGCCGGAATTCGCGTAGGCACAGAGTTCGGGCGGGCCGTCATCGAGGCGTAGGAGCACAAGGTCGGGATTGGCGGCGAGAAGCGCGCTCTCCTCGACAGCGATTGGCAGGCTCGCGACCAGCAAATCGGCTTTGGCCGTGAGGGCCAGCACCAACGCACGCCCCTCTTCGCTCCCGAGATCGACGGCAAGGCTGCGCTTGCCCGCATTGAGGAATTGATGGAACGCGCCCGCTTCCAAAGGCTTTGCACCGGGAAGATATGGTTCGAGGCGCCGCAGGGCATCGCCTTGGGGCGGCTCGATGCGCACCACATCGTGACCGAGCTCGGCCAATACGCGCGTGCCATAGGCGCCGGCCGGACTTGCGAGATCGAGGATGCACGCCATTACCGCGGCACCTCCGGCACGAGGGCGTCGAGCGCCGGCCCGTCGAGCTGCAGCCAATCGCGTGCCGCGTCGCGCCCGCTTGCCCCGATTCGCGGCGCGGCCACGGGCTCGACCGGCGCACAGCCGGCGAAATCGATGGGCAGCCCGAGGACCTTGACCTCGCTTTCACCCGCGCCTTTGAGGGGCCGCAGCACGCGATGCCATTCCGCGACCTCGGCGATCTCGCTGGCGCGGCGCATTGCTGCCGCGGGCACGCCGCGCTGCGTCAAGCGGCGCTCGACCTCGGCCGGGCTCAGCTCCCGGGTCCAGGATTCGATGACCGCATCGATGGCGTCGTGGCGCCGCAGGCGCCCCGGCAAATTCGCCAATGGCGGCTCGCGCAGCGGCGCGCCGGCGGCGCCGAGCAGCTCGATCAGCGCGTTCCACTGCTCATCGCTCTGCACGCTGATCGCGCACCACTGATCGTCCCCGGCGCAGCGATAGCAGCCCTGCGGCGCGGCCGAAGTCGAGCGGCTGCCCAGCCGGGCCGGCGGCCGATGCGTGACGGCGCTCGCAAGCAACAGGCTGCCCAGCATGGCGACGCTCGATTCGAACTGCGCGACGTCAAGATAGCAGCCCTTGCCCGTCGCGTGCCGCTTGGACAACGCGCCGACAATCGCCACGGCAGCGTGCAGTCCGCCGATGTAATCGTTCCAGGAATTCGATATGCCGATCGGCGGATCGCCTTCGGCGCCGGTCGCAAGCATCAGTCCCGAACAGGCCTGCAGCGTGACATTCATGCCGGTCCAGCCCTGGCGCGGCCCGGTATGGCCGAAAGACGCCATGCTGGCAAAAATCAGCCGCGGATTGATCGCCGACAGCGCCGCATAACCGAGCCCGAGCCGATCCATCACGCCGCTCGAGAAATTCTCGACCAGGACATCGGCGACGGCAGCGAGGCGGCGGGCCATCGCCAGGCCCTGCTCTGTCTTGAGATTGAGATCGATCGAGCGCCGGTTGCGGTTGATGTGGAAGAGATGGGGCGTACGGCCGCCGGTCACGGGATTTTGTGGCCGATTGCGCCGCGCGCCCGTGCGGCCTTGCCGCGTCGAGGTTTCGATCTTGACGACGTCCGCGCCGAGATCGGCAAGCATCCGCACGCAGAATGGGCCCGCGACGATATGGCCGAAATCGAGAACACGAATCCCGGAGAGCGGCAGCTTGCGTTCGGCGGTCATCGGCATGCGCTCAATCCGGATGATTGCCCATGATGAGGCAGACATTGATGCCGGTCACGCCGCATTGCCCGCTGACAATCGCCGTCTCGGCGCCTGCGACCTGGCGCGCGCCGCCAAGGCCGCGCATCTGGGTCGCGGCTTCGCTGATTAAGAGCGCGCCGCTGGCATGGCCGTGCGAGAGCAGCCCGCCGCCAGTGTTGACCGGCAGCGCGCCGCCCAGTTCGATGCGTCCGTCTTCGACGAAGGTCCCGCCCTCGCCTTTCGCGCAAAACCCGTAATCCTCGAGCGTCACGATCACGACGTAGGTGAAGCAGTCATAGAGTTGGGCAACATCGATATCCTTAGGCCCGAGCTTTGCCATGGCATATGCGCGCTCGGCCGCGCTTTTCATCGCCACGGTGGTCATTGACGGCGTATAGGCGAGATCGGAATGGGTGAAGCCTTGTCCGAGGCCAAGCAGGTAGACCGGTTTCTGCGCGAGGTCGCGCGCCCGCTCGGCCGAGGTGACGATCACCGCAGCGGCCCCATCCGTCACGGGGCAGCAATCGAGCAGCCGGAAAGGCTCGGCGACGTAGCGCGAGGATTGGTGATCCACGAGCGTCATCGGTGCGCGGAACGTCGCGCTCGGATTGAGCGCGGCATGCTTGCGGCAGGCAACGGCAACCGCGCCGAATTGCTCGCTGGTGGTGCCGTATTCGTGCATGTGCCGGCGGGCCGCCAGCCCATAGCTTTCGGGTGCGCCGAGCATGCCGAAAGGCTGCTCGAAATCATCGAGCCAATTCACGGCGCCGCCGCGGCGATGCCCGCCGCGCCCGGTCTGCGCGTCGCCGCTGACGCAGAGCACGGTCGTGCAAAGCCCGGCCTCGATCGCCGCGACCGCGTCGAGAATCATGGCGGCGGAAGCCGCGCCGCTCAGCGCGATATCGGTGAAATAGGTCGGCGCGATGCCGAGCCGGCCGGCGAGCACCCCGGAATAATTGAATTGCGGGCTGCTGTGGCTCGGCCGCGAAATAATCCCATCGATGGCGTCGCGACCAAGCCCGGCATCGTCGAGCGCGCGCTTGGCCGCCTCCAAATGCAGCGCCATGGCCGACCGGCCAAGACGGCGACCGATCTCCGACTCGCCGACGCCGACAATGGCATAACGGCCGCCGACCGTCATCGCGGCGCTCGCAGCGTCGCGGGCTGAAACAGCGGCAGCCGCGTCGCATCATTCGACGCGGCGAAGGTGACTTCGACCGGCATGCCGATCGCGACAGCGTTCGGTGCGACATTGACGAGATTCGTCACCATGCGCACGCCTTCGTCGAGCTCGACCACGGCCAACACGTAAGGAACGAGCTTCTCCCAGCCGCGACGCTCTTCGTGGACGACCACGAATGTATAGACGCTGCCGCGGCCGCTCGCCGGAAACCAGCCATGCGCGTCGCTGAGACAGTGAGCGCAGATCGGGCTCGGCGGGTGGCGGACGCGACCGCAAGCGGTGCAGCGCTGCAGCAACAGCTTGCTCTCGGCGCAACCATCCCAAAACGGCCTGGTGTCGGGAGTGGCGACCGGCATGACGGGGCGCGCGATCTCGCCGTTCATTTTTTCAGCGACTCCGTCGCATGAGAGTCCGGCCGGGCTTCCGGCATCGGCTTATTGTACATCGCCTCGGCCATGCGCGTATTCGCTCGCTCGCCCTCGCTCGGCAAAGACTAAGCGGCCATTTTTCGACCTTCAAGCGAAAAGCCGATCCGTCCGACGAAATCATCGGACGATAGTGCCTGGGATTGCGTGCCGACCCGGTTTCTCCTCGCGATGAACCAGCAGAGGCCGACGAACGGCGTCAGTGAGCCGCCAGCAGCTTGACCGCCTTCTTCAATCCGATCTGCCCCTCGGGATGCGCGCGGTGCCATGCGATCGTGAATTTGTGGAACGTGATCCCGCGCTTCTCGAGGGCCGCGACCTCCGGCGCGAGGCGCGAATCAGGGTAGGTGTGCAAATCGGTGTCGGCATATTTCCAGATGAGCTTCTGCCCTTCCGGCGTTTCGAGGAAAACAACGAAGAGGATCGCGGCATCGGGATCGGATGCGTTCTTCGGAACGGACATGTAATAGAAACGCAGCGCCGCAAAATCCTCAGGCACCACATGGGCGATGGGTGCGCCCTTGCGCGCGAGATCGACCCATTCGCGACCGGTGCAATCCATCGCGAAGCCGACGAACTCGCCCGAAGCGATGCGCTCGAGATCGGAGCAGCGGATGAGGCCCGCCAACTGGGACGAAAGATCACGGGCGAATTCGACTCCAAGCTCGCCCCACACATCGGAGCCGGTCAGCAATTCCCACGAGCCGGCATAGGGAGTCGACGCGATTTTTCCTTTCCACTCCGGGCGCAGCAGGTCGACGAGCTTGGTCGGCTTCATCGGCGCGAGCTTGGTGTTGTAGACGATGCCGCCGGGCATGGTCGTGAAGACCCGGACGGCGCGGCTTTCGGCCTCGACCGACGATGGCTCGATCCGCCCCGGCAGAAGCGCGGTCCAGTCGACCGGCACCGAGAGACCTCTGTCGGCGAGCGTTGCCGCGTGTTGATCGGACCCGATCACAGCGTCGGTGGGCGACGGCATGCCAGCCGCGCTCGCGAGGACGACCTGGTTCACCACCTCCGGCAGCGACGGGCCGGGGGTGAAGCGAACGGCGATCTTGGTGCCGAACATGGCGTTCATGCCCGCTGCCATCGCCTTGACGCCTTCGTTTCCGCCGAGGATGCCCGCACCCCATTCGAGCTTGAGGTTGCCCTCCTTTTTCGCGGCTTCGATTACCTTTGCGAGCGCAGGACTGGGCTCGGCCGCTTGCGCCGCACTGCCCCAAAGGATGAGCACGAGCGCGAGCGGCCAAGCAAGGCGCAACCGCGGCGTCATGATCCCAAAACCGGCGATTTGTCGTGGTCGGAGAAATTCTTGCCGGCATCGAAACGGATGACGTCGTTCCCCGGCACCGTCCGCACGACGCCATGCGGATCGCGCCCCTCCTTTACCGCGGCGATCGAATCGAACGCCATCTTGCGCCACATGACGACGCCCCGATCGGAGGTGCCGAGGAATTCGCGGCTGCGGTCGTGGATCAGTCCCTGGCTTTCCTGGGCGGCGCGGTCCTGATCCTCGGAAGCGATCCCCCACCAGCCATCCTCGACATGGCGGTAGACGCCGCGCTGGTTCTTCTGAAGGCCGCGGCATTCGCGGCGATAGGGGGGCTGCGCCTTGAACCGGCTCTCGACGAAGAACGTCGTGGTCGTGACATCGTCGGTTGGCACGCGGATATGCAGGAACTCGCTCGGGACGCTACCGGCGCGGGCGTTGTGGCGCCGCGTCGAAGACGGAAAAATGTCGTGCGTGACGTTGCGGTTGCCGCCCGGATATTCCGATTGTGTGCGGAAGCCATACCAGGTCGGGGTAAATTCCACCTCGGGCCGCTTCAGGGCGATCGACGGGTAGACGGAAGCGTGCAGCGACATGCTGTGATAAACGTCCACGCCGTTTTCCGCGCGCTGCGCCCAGTTGCAGTGGTCGTCGCTCGCCCAAATGGTGCGGTCGCACTCCTCGAGAAACAGGAGGTCGTAGCGCGGCAGGACCGGCGCCGGCAGCGGCCCCAGATAAGCGAAGACGAGGCCGGCCGCCACCTGCACTTGCGCCGCCCGCTGCCGCACCTCCTCGTGCAGGCGGCTGCCCGGCGGCTCGGCCGGCATTTCGAGGCACTGCCCGCCGGCATCGTAGAGCCAGCCGTGGTAGCAGCAGCGCAGGCCGCGCTCCTCCACCCGCCCGAGCGTCAGCGACGCCCGCCGATGCGCGCAGATCGGATCGAGCATTCCGATCTCGCCCCGCCCGTCGCGGAACAGCACGAAATCCTCGCCGAGCAGCGTCACGGGAATCGGTTTCGTCCCGATCTTCTCGGCGAACCAAACCGGCCACCAGTAGCGCCGGAGCATCTCGCCCCCGGGCGTGCCGGGGCCAACCCGCGTCAGCATCTCGTTCTCTTCGGGCGTCATCGATCGCTCCCTGGGATTGACACATCCGTCAGCAACCGCCTGACGGGGCTGCATCAGCGCGATCGAGACTACCGCGATGCCCCTGCCCCATCCAGATGGCGCCGCGCGGGCGACTTTGGCCGTGCGGCCGGTGCAAGCGCGTACAGCAACTAAGTGCTTGATACGCATGTCAGGAATCAGATTGGCTGACCCGCCGGATCGCCGGATTATTGCACCTGCGAGGGCGCGCTGCCGCCGCCCGTCCGGCTTCGATTCCGCCGCGCTTTGGGCCGAGGGTTTCGGCGGCTGCGCGGTACTCCGAGGCGACGCGCGCGCGTTTCTTTCACGGCTGCGCAACCGGTTGGGCCGGAGGTTACTTACTGCAGCCTTTTACTGTGCTACACTTTTCGCCGAAAATGCGATTGCGTGGGAGGCTCGAAGATGATCACGATTACCGTCAACGGCACGCAGCACCAGCTCGATCTCGAGCCCGATACGCCGCTGCTCTGGGCATTACGCGACGGCGTCGGGCTCACCGGCACCAAATTCGGATGCGGCATCGCGCAATGCGGAGCCTGCACCGTGCATATCGACGGGCAGGCGTTGCGCTCCTGCTCGGTGACGCTTGCGGCGGCCGCCGGCAAAAGCATCACCACGATCGAAGGCTTGTCGTCCGATTCCAAGCATCCGGTGCAGCAGGCTTGGCTCGCCGAGGATGTGCCGCAATGCGGCTGGTGCCAATCGGGGCAGATCATGGCGACGGCGGCGTTCCTCAAGCAATATCCGGCGCCGACCGACGCCGATATCGACGCCAACATCACCAATATTTGCCGCTGCGGCACCTATGAGCGTCTCCGTCGCGCGATTCATCGCGCCGCCGAGCTGATGAAAGCTTGAAGGAAGGGAGAACGACCATGGACGGATATCGCACCGTATCGACGCTGAGCCGCCGTCATTTCCTCGTCACCGCTGTAACCGCGGCTGGCGGTTTCGCCATCGGCATCGGCGCACTGCCGCGCTGGGCCGCAGCGGCGACAGTCGCCGCGCAGCCCTTCGACCAAGGCGGCTATGACCCACACGAGATCGACGCCTGGATCGCGATCGATCCCGACGATTCCATCCTTATCCGCTATCAGCGCTCGGAAATGGGCCAGGGCAGCATGACCGCGCTGCCGATGCTCATCAACGAAGAGCTCGGAGCCGATTGGTCGAAGGTGCACATCGAATATGCCTCGCCCAACCGCAATGTCCGCGAGAAGAAAGTCTATGGCGACATGTTCTCGCATGGCAGCCAGTCGGTAAGGGCTTCGCAGAAGCGGATGCAGCAGGTCGGCGCCAGCGCGCGCGAAAGGCTGATCGCGGCGGCGGCGGCGCGCTGGGGCGTTCCGGCGAGCGAATGCAGCGCCGCCAACAGCACCGTCACCCACACGCAATCGGGTCGGACGTTGCGCTACGGCGAGGTCGCGCCGGATGCGGCAAAGATTGCGCTCAACAAAGAGCCCGACATCAAGACGCCCGACAAGTTCACCTTCGCCGGCAAGCCGATGCCGCGGGTTGATGTCGTCCACAAGATCGACGGCTCGGCCAAATTCGGCATGGATGCGCAAGTCCCGGGTATGGTGTTCGCGGCAATCCAGCAATGCCCTGTCCCGGGCGGCAAGCTCAAGAGCGTCGACGAATCGGTCGTCAAAGGAATGCCGGGCAATCCCAAGGTCGTGAAGCTCGACGATGCGGTCGCGGTCGCGGCCGAAGGCACCTGGTGGCGCGCCCGCCAGGCCCTCGCGAGGCTGCAGCCCGAATGGGATGTCGGCGCCGCCGGCGATGTCGACAGCGCCGGTTTGTCGAAGGCATTCCATGCCGCGCTCGATGGCCCCGCGCTCCCCGCGCGCAGCCTGGGCGACGTCGATAAAGCCATGGGCGGCGGCGTCAAGACCTTTGAAGCGGTCTACGAGACGCCGTACCTGTCGCATTCGCCGATGGAGCCGATGAATGCGACTGTGCATCTGCAGCCCGACCGGCTCGATGTCTGGCTCGGCACCCAGGACGCGCTCGAGGCAACCGAAGCCGCGGCCAAGGCGGCTGGGCTCGAGCCCGAGCAAGTCTATGTCCACAACGGCTTTGTCGGCGGCGGCTTCGGACGCCGCGACGCGAATGACGAGGTGAAACAGGCGATCGCCATCGCCAAGGCCGTGCAGAAGCCGGTGAAGCTGGTCTGGACGCGCGAGGAGGATACGCGTCACGACAAGTTCCGCCCGCACGCGGTGGTGCGCTTCAAGGCCGCGGTGGGGTCCGACGGCATGCCGACCGCGCTCTCGGCGCGTGTCGTGACCTCGTCGATCTTCCACACCACCGGCATCAAGTTTCCACCCAACAAGGTGGAACCGATGGCGACGGCGGGAATTTCCGACATCGGCTACGCGATTCCCAACTTCCATGTCGATGCGGTGATCAAGAATACGCACATGCCGGTGTGGTTCTGGCGCGCGCCGGGAGCGAACCAGCACGTCTATGCAATGGAGAGCTTCATCGACGAGCTCGCCGCCGCGGCCGGGCAGGATCCTTATCAGTTCCGGCGCAAATTGCTCCAAGGCAAGCCGGACTGGCTCAAAGTGCTCGACACAGCAGCCGAGAAAGGCAATTGGGGCAAGCCCTTGCCCAAAGGGCGCGGCCGCGGCATCGCGATCTGCACGGACACCGACAGTCTTTGCGCGCAGGTCGCCGAAGTCACGGTCAAGTCGGACGGCACGGTCAAGGTGGACCGCGTGACGGTCGCGCTCGATTCGCGCTACGTCGTCAATCCGCTGACCATGGCCGAGCAAGCAGAAGGTGGGGTCATCTACGGGCTTACCGCTGCGCTCTACGGCAAGATCGAGGTGAAGAACGGCGTTCCCGTGCAGGGCAATTTCGACACCTACCGCATGGTGCGCCTCACCGAGGCGCCGAGGATCGACGTGCACCTAGTGCCGAGCGGCGGCGCCAAATGGGGCGGTGCCGGCGAGCCCGCGACGCCGCCAATCTCCGGCGCGGTCGCCAACGCGATCTTCGCCGCGACCGGCAAGCGCATCCGCAGCTTGCCGATCATGGATCACGACCTGTCGACGGGCTCGACCTGATCTGATGAAAGAGTGACGCGCGCGGGGTCGTCGGCCAGCTGACGGCCCCGCGCGTTTGTCTGGCCAAGATGGCGCGTGGCAAAGCGCCGGGACAAAATCGGGGTAGGGGCGGCCATATGAACCGGATGAAATTTCTCGCCGTTGCGCTTCTGGTGCTCGGCACGGCTTCTCTTGGGCGGGCGGAGACCTCGCCAAGCCCGCAAGCGAGCGCGCCGCCAGCGCAGACCGGCCCGACCGCCGGACAAACGACGGCGCCCGCCAGCAAGGGCGAATATCTGGCGCGCGCCGGCGATTGCGTCGCCTGCCACACCGTGCCCGGCGGCCAGGCGTTTGCCGGCGGCCTAAAAATGGGCACGCCGCTCGGCGCGATCTACTCGACCAATATCACGCCCGATCCCGATACGGGCATCGGCAAATACAGTTTCGATGATTTCGACCGCGCGGTCCGCCGCGGCGTCGCCAAAGGGGGGCACCATCTCTATCCGGCCATGCCCTACCCGTCCTACGCGAAGATCACCGACGACGATATGCGCGCGCTCTACGACTTCTTCATGAAAGAGGTGCCGCCGGTCAAGCAGGCGAACAAGCCGAGCGAAATCCCGGGCTATCTGAGCTGGCGCTGGCCGCTTGCGATCTGGAACGCCCTGTTCACGACGAGCGGCGCCTATGTGCCCAACTCCGCCCACGACGCGGCATGGAATCGCGGCGCCTATCTGGTCGAGGGGCTCGGGCATTGCGGCGCCTGCCACACGCCGCGCGGCTGGGCGTTCCAGGAGAAGGCGCTCGACGGTTCGAGCGGCGTCTATCTTCAGGGCGCCGAGCTCGATGCGTGGTCGGCGCCCGATCTGCGCGGCGATGTCCGCACGGGTCTTGGCTCCTGGTCGCAAGAGCAACTCGCCGCCTTTCTCAAAGACGGCCACAATATGAAAGGGATTGCGTTCGGCTCGATGCTCGACGTCGTCAACAACAGCACGCCCTACATGACCGACGAAGACGTGAACGCGATGGCCGCCTATCTGAAATCGCTGCCCGCCACCGCCGAACAGGCCGCCTATGTCTATGACGACGCGACGACGAAATCGCTCGAGAGCGGCAAGACGAACCAGACGGGCGCCGAGATTTATCTCGGCTCTTGCGTCTCATGCCATGGCATCGACGGCAAGGGACAGTCACCCTTCATGCCGCCGCTTGCCGGCAACCCGGTCGTGATCGACGGCGATCCTTCCTCGCTCATCAATCTCGTTTTGAATGGCGCAGAGCCGCTCATCATCAAGGGCACGCCCGACGCCTATCGCATGCCGCAATACCGCGTTCAGCTCACCGATGACCAGATCGCCAGCGTCTTGACCTTCGTGCGCGGCGCTTGGGGCAATGGCGCGAGCCCGGTGACGAGCGATCGCGTAAAGGCGCTGCGACCGGTCACCGACCCCAGCAGCGACCGGGTCATCATCCTGAAGATGCGCTGAGCCGGACCGGCGGCGAGGCCGATTTCGGCCAAAGGCCCTACCAGAGGCGCTTCGAGGCAAGCCGGGCGCCTTCTCCGAGCGCCGCCAATTTCGCCCAGGCGACGGTGACCGGAATCTCGCTGTTGCCGGCCGTCGACTGAAAGCCGCAATCATTGCCGAAGATCACGTTCTCGCGTCCCGCCACCTGGGCCCAACGCGCGATCCGATCGGCAATGAGCTCGGGATGCTCGATCATGACGTTCGAATGCGTCACTGCGCCCGGGATCAGAATCTTGCCCGGCGGGAGCTTGACGTGCTCGAGCAGATGGAACTCATGCTCGTGGCGGGGATTCGCGGCCTCGAAAGAATAGGCGCCCGCCTTGATGGTGAAAATCAGATCGATGACATCGGCGAGCTGGAGATCGCTCACCCGAGGCCCGAAATTGACGCCATAGCAGGTATGGAAGCGGACGCGGTCCTCCGGCAAGCCGCGCAGCGAGTGATTGAGCTGCTCGATCCGGCGCGCGGTCCATTTGCGGTAATCGGCCAGCGACATGGCGTTGCTCGCCGTGTCCCAGGCGCTGACCAGGCTCGGAAAATCGATCTGGAGCAGCAGCCCGGCGTCGAGGATCGCCTTCCATTCCTCGCGCATGGCTTCGCCATAGGCTTCGAGGAACTCGTCATCCGTCTTGTAGAATTCGTTCTTCAAGGACAGGGTCGGCGCCAGGGATGGCATGAATCCCTCATCCGCTCCGGCCGTTTCCATCGCCGTCTTGAGATTGCGGATATCGCGCTGGAGCTTCTCCTGTCCGACATAGCGGATCGGACCAACGCAGACGCGCGGCGCCATGCGGATCGTGTGCTTGAACGGATTGTTCTCGAGCACGCCGCGATAAAAATCCGGGAACATTTGCGCGTCGCGCCCACCCACGCCCATTGGACCGGTGGGCACCGGCAGGCCGCCGGGCGGCATGCGCGCTTCGAAGCCTTCGAGTCGCTCGGCCACATAATGCTGAAAGCTCGGCTTGCTGCACTCGCCGTCCGTCACGACATCGATGCCCGCCTCGACCTGTTTCTTCACGATTTCGGCGACATTGCGGGTGAGCGCCGTTTCATAAACGCCGGCGTCATAGGCCTGGCCCGTCGCCATGGCGCGCATCGTCTCGAGCATGTCGGCGGGCCGCGGCAGGCTGCCCGTGTGAGTCGTCCGGATGCGGCGGGTGCTTCGCTTCATGCTCATGGCAAATCCTCCTTCTGGGCGCATGTGGTGCGACGGCTTGACCTCGACAGCGCTCGGCCGGCAAAGATCGCATGGGAGTACGGCGACGAGGGGCATGAAACATGCCTCGCTATCCGATCATACAACGATCGGCTAACATCGAAACTGCAGCGATCGCATGGGCGCTAGCGATACTTGGCAGAGCGAGCTTCGGAGAGGCGCTGAGTGGGCAGGCAGCCTTCTTCCACGGGCCGATGCGAAAACTGGGAGGCGACACCAATGGCGGAATTCGACGTGCATCTCGTCGGCGGGATTCCTCTCGCCGATGCCGCGGAGGTTTTCGCCGTCACCAGCCGGATCCTCGGTCCGGTGCTGCCGCGCCTTCCCGACGGCGAAGTCGGCCGCCCCTGGATGGCATGGTTCGCGCCCATCATTACCGGGAACCCGTTTCTCGAACGGACCGACGAAGAGTTCCGCCCGCATCCGCGAGGCCAGGCGAGCTTCCGCTACCGCCTTCGCCGGGGCGTGGCCCCGGAAGACGTGACCTTCACCGGGCTCATGCACGCGGCGGTGGCGATCGAGAGCTATCAAATCTTCAAGCGGCTGAAGGCTAGCGGCGTGATCGCACCCGCCGCGCGATTCCAATGCACCCTGGCCCATCCCATTCCGGTCATCCGCCGCTATTTTCCCGACGATCTGCAAAGCGCGATCGAGCCGGCCTTCGAGCGCGCGCTTCTTGCCGAAGTCGAGAAGATCGTCGCCGCAGTCCCGCCGGCCGACCTCGCCATACAATGGGATTGCGCCTCAGCAATTTTCGCGACCCTCGAGCGCGGAACGCCGTCGCGTTTCGGCCGCACGCGCGAAGAGATGTATGATCCGCTTGCCGAACGCCTCGCGCGATTCGGCCAAGCGGTGCCGGCGAATGTCGAATTGCTGTTTCATTTCTGCTACGGCAACTCGAACGGACAGCATTCGGTCGAGCCTTCGAGCACCCGCGATGCGGTGATCATGGCCAATCGCGTCGCCGCGCGGCTGGGCGCCGGCCGGCCCGTCGCGTTGATCCACTTGCCGGTGCCGATCGACCGCAACGACGACGATTACTTCAAGCCGTTGCGGAACCTCGCGCTCCCGCAAACGACGCAAGTCGCGCTCGGACTCGTCCACCTCAAGGATGGCGTCGAGGGAACCAAGCGGCGGATCGCCGTCGCCCGGCGATATCTGGACAGGTTTGCCATCGGCACCGAATGTGGTCTGAGCCATGTGCCCAAGGATCGCGTGATCGATATCCTCCGCTTGCACGCACAAATCGCTGGCATCGCCTGAGCCATGGAAAGGGCGCGGCGGCGGCTCAAGCAACGCTGCGCTTTTATCGCAGCGACACGCCAGGACCGGACAACGAGAGGTTCGGGCGGCCGGCCGCCGCGATCGCGGCGCGGTTCTCGATCCGGTGGAGAACCTCCAAATGCCGCTCCTGCAAAACCCGCTCTCCGCGTCGATTGAGCAGGGGCGCGATTTGAGTCGCGATGAAGTGCTTCATCTCCTGCTCCCATCGGCTCGCCTCGGGCCCGGGGCTCTCGCTGCCGCGCAGCTGTTGGCGCCGCTGGACGAGCGCATCGATATGCCGCTCGATCGCGGTGCGTACCGTCGCATCGAAACGCCGCTCTGCCCGCGCGCGATTGATGACGGCGAGGCCAATGCCGACCGCCGCGAGGGCAAGAAGCGCGATCATGGAATAGCGGTTGACGGCGATGAAGCCCGGCGTCGCACGTTGTTGCAGCAACGCCCACATCAGGGCAAGGCCGCCCAGGGTGAGAAGAAGCGGCGGCAACGCGCTTGCCGGGATGAGGTGTTTCTGCCTGCGCCGGAACATCCTCCGCTTTTAGGCCGGCGATGGCTAAGGTCCGGTTAAACGGCCCAAGGCGTCCGAGCCTCCTCGCCGCGATTTCCCAGGACCGTCGCCCAGAGCCGAAGACGCGGGGCCGGCGAGCCCCGCGCCGTGGACCGTCGAAATGATACGTTATATCATCGCCGCGCGAGCGCGGGACGGAACCCGCCTTGGGAGGGTCGAGGATGAGAAGCTGGTCGGTCTTGGCCGCGGTTGCGACGCTCGTCGCGGCGCCGACGCTTGCTTCGGCCGCGAGCCCTGTCGTCGTCGTTGCCGCCGAGAATTTCTACGGCGACGTCGCGCGGCAGATCGGCGGCGACAATGTGAGGGTGACGAGCATCCTCGACAATCCCGATCAGGATCCGCATCTGTTCGAGCTCAGCCCTTCCGCGGCGCGCGCGATCGCGTCCGCGCGCATCGTCATCGCCAATGGCTTGGGCTATGACCCGTGGATGGAAAAGCCGCTGCGCGCGGGACGCCGCGCGGATCGCCGAACAATCATCGTCGCCGAGCTCGTCGGGAAGAAGCCCGGCGACAACCCGCATATCTGGTACAATCCTGCCACGATGCTTGCCGCGGCAACGGCGCTCGCCGAGGCGATGAGCGCCGCCGACCCCGCGCATGCGCCCCAATATCGCGGCCGCCTCGCTCACTTCGCGGAATCGCTCAAGCCCATCGATGCCAAGATCGCCAACCTGCGCCAACGGCTCGCCGGCACGCCGGTTGCGGCGACGGAACCGATCTTCGATTCGCTATTCGAGGCGTTGGGGCTCACGTCCCGAAACCGGCCGTTCCAGCTTGCGGTGATGAACAACACCGAGCCGAGCGCCTCGGCCATCGCCGCCTTCGAGACGGATCTCAAGACGCGGGCCGTGAGGCTGCTGGTCTATAACCGGCAGGTATCGGATCTCCTCGCTCGGCGCATGGTGGCGCTGGCCAAGGCCGCATCGGTGCCCGTGCTCGGCGCGACCGAGACCGAGCCTCCGGGCAAGGATTACCAATCCTGGATCTTAAGCGAACTCGACGCGGTCGATCTTGCGCTGTCGGAATAACCGATGAACGCCGTCGAGCTGCGCAACGTCTCGTTGACGCTCGAGGGACGCGTCATCCTCGACGATATCAGCCTCGATCTCGGTGCGGGCGAGTTCGTCGGCGTGTTGGGGCCAAACGGCGCCGGCAAGACGACGCTGCTGCGCGCCATTCTCGGCCTTTTGCGGCCGAGCCACGGCACCATCCGCGTGCTCGGCCGGGCCGCGACGCGTGGGAATGCCGAAATCGGCTACATGCCGCAAACGCGCAGCGCGATCGCCGGTTTGCGGCTGAGCGGCCGGGATTTTATCGCGAGCGCGATCAACGGCCATCGACTCGGCCTGCCGCTGCCCGGCAGATCGGGCCGCGCGGAGATCGACCGCGCGCTCGAGCGCATCGGCGCTTGCGATTTGGCCGCCCGCCCGCTCGCCGAACTCTCGGGCGGCGAACGCCAGCGCCTCCTGCTGGCGCAGGCACTGATCGGCCGCCCCCGGCTGCTGCTGCTGGACGAGCCCTTGATCAGCCTCGATCCACGCCATCAGACAGAGGTGGTCGCGCTGGTATCGTCGCTGCAGCGCGAGCTCGGCATCACGGTTCTGTTCAGCGCTCATGAACTCAATCCACTGCTCGGCGCGGTCGACCGCGTCCTCTATCTCGGCAACCGCCAGGCGGCGCTGGGCATGGTCGACGAGGTGATCACCGGCCCGGTGCTGTCTCGTCTTTATGGCGCCGAGATCGATGTCGTCCGCCTCAAGGGGCGGATCTTCGTGATGTCGGGCGGTCACGACATGGAAAACGCCGCGCATCGTCACGACAACGGCCACGCGCATGGGCATGCGCACGATCACGCGCCAGCCAAGCCGAGCGGCGATGCTTAGCTACGATTTCATGCAGAACGCCTTCGCCGCGGCGACCATTGTCGCCATCGTCGCGGGCGCGGTCGGCTATTTTCTTGTCTTGCGCGGCCAGACCTTTGCCGGCCATGCGCTCGCCCATGTCGGCTTCACCGGCGCGACCGGCGCGGTGCTGATCGGCGCAGCGCCGCTGTGGGGCCTGCTGCTCATGACCTTGGCCGCCGGGATCGGCATGGGCGTCATGGGCGAACGCTTGGCGCAGCGCGATGTCGCAATTGGCATCGTGCTCGCTTTGTCGCTCGGGATCGGCCTGCTCTTCCTGCATTTCTACACCGCCTTCGCGTCGGAAGCGGCGACGCTGCTCTTCGGCAATGTGCTGGCGGTCGATGCCGGGACGATCCGTGTCCTCCTCGCGCTTGCGGCGGTGACGCTGGCGATGCTTGCCGTCATCGCGCGGCCTTTGCTGTTCGCGAGCCTGCAGCCCGAGCTCGCCGAGGCAAAGGGCGTCTCGCTGCGGCTCTATTCCGTGCTGTTTCTCGCCATCGTCGCGATAGCGACGGCGGAATGCGCCCAGATCGTCGGCGTGCTGCTGGTCTTCGCGCTGATGGTCGGCCCGGCGGCGGCGGCACAGCGCCTCGCCGGCGGCGTCGCGCCAGGCATCGTGCTTGCGGCCGTGCTGGCGATCGGTGAAGCGTGGCTCGGCATCGCGCTTGCCTATTATACCGACTGGCCGAGCAGCTTTTGGATTACCGCGCTGAGCGGGATGGTCTATTTCGCCGCCGCGATGCCGCGGCCGCGGCGCGCGCAGACGGCCGCCTGACGCCGCGGATTCGTTGCCGGGCTAAGCCGGGTGGAAGCACGCAGCGCAAGTGCCCTCGATTTCGACGACGGCGCTGCGCAGGTGAAATCCTTCGCGCTTGGCTGCGTGTTGGAGCGCTTTTGTCGCGGTCCGATCTTCGATCTCGGCGACTTTCCCGCACTCGCCGCAGATGAGGAATTGGACCGGGTGCTGGTGCCCGCTTTCGATGCAGGCGATGAAGGCGTTGAGCCGCTCGACTTTATGGACCAGCCTCTCCTTCATCAGAAAGTCGAGCGCGCGATAGATTGTCGGCGGGGCCGCGCCTTTGCGGGTCTCCTTGAGACGGTCGAGAAGCTGATAGGCGGTCAGCGGCGCCTCGGCTTCGAGAATCAAGGCCAGAACGCGGCGGCGAAGCTCCGTCAGCCTAGCGCCGCGGCGCGCGCAAGCCTCGGCCGCGCTCTTCATCTGTACGGCGATGGCGCGGTGTTCCCTCGCGTTCATGCGCAACCTCGATCCGGCGCCCGGACGATATAGTATAGCAAACGGGCAAAGCCGCCAACGCAAGGCCGCGACGCGCGGAGAGGGGAGTGCCGGTCACGAGCGCTGCATGATCTCGACGATCCCGTCCACGACATATTGCGCGGCCAGCGCGGCGAGGACGATGCCAAGGACCCGGCCGACGACATTGGTGCCGGTGACGCCCAAAAAGCGCATGACGTAGCTCGATGCGATCAGCGCGGCGAAAGTGAGCGCCAGCACGACCGCCAGCGAAAGGATGATCCCGGCGAGGCTGAGCGGGCCGCTCGCATCGCCCACCAGCAGGACGACGGAGGTCAGCGCGCCGGGTCCGGCGACCAGCGGGAAGGCCAACGGGAAAACCGAGATGTCTTCGCTGCGGTTTGCCTCCTCTTGCTCCGGGCGGGTCGGATTGCGGATGCCCGATGGCCGGGCGAAGACCATATCCGTTGCCAAGAGAAAGAGCAGAAGACCGCCGGCGATGCGGAAGGCGGACATCGAAATCCCGAGAGCTTGGAGGAGCGGCTCGCCGAAACCGGCAAAGGCAGCGATGAGCCCGGTGGCGACGATCATGGCACGCGACGCCATGCGCTGGCGCAGCGCCTCCGGCGCTTCATGCATCAAACCGGCAAAGATCACCGCGACCCCGAGCGGATCGATGGTGACGAGAAAGGTGACAAAGCTGTGGGGGATCTGACCGCTCATCGCTCCGCGCCGCGCAAGCAAAGCCGTTGCGAGGATACTCTCGCGAAAGCCCGGCCGCGTTCCAAGCGGCAATTTGCCGAAAGCCGCGCTTTTCTTCCGCCAGCTTCGGCGAACTCGGTTGCGGCACCGCATTGCTGAGGCGCGGCGGTTTGCCGCAGCGAACCACTTCGCCGGTTCAGCGCTGCGAGAAGGCGGGCGAAAGCCGCGCCTCGACCGCGGTCTCAATCCGCGCAGTCGCCTTTGCGCGCGCACCGCCTGTCAGATGTTGACCATCGAA
Organism: Allostellaceae bacterium; assembly: GCA_035277525.1. GTDB lineage: Bacteria > Pseudomonadota > Alphaproteobacteria > ATCC43930 > CGMCC-115725 > CAIKMD01. Next base: position 4,279 of record DATEKH010000089.1, on the reverse strand, counting down.
GCTCGCAAGCCCATCGGGCGCGATGGCGATGAAAGGCGCGCGCGAAGCGGCGCTGCGCGAGGCGAGCAGACCTTCGACGCGTTGAAAGCGGTCCTCGTTGAAGCCTGGCGACAGCACGTAGGGAATCAGCGTGAAGATCGGATGAACGCCGAGCCGCTCAACCGCGTCGAAAGACGGCGGGAGCGGAATGCTTCCGGAATCGAGCCGCCAGGGCAGGCCTTGAGCGATTGCTTCCGGGCGGCGCGTCCGGTCTTGGGGAAACTCCTCCCCCGCCGCGGGATTAAACAGTTCCGCGACATCGCCGTTCTTCCAGTCGAGCATCGTCACCGCCTCGTTGATGTAACGCCCCGCGACGATTCGCCCGCCGCGCAGATCGATGCGTGGAAGGACGCCGTCAAGCATCCAATCCCACGCGAAGCGCGACCAGACGGCGATGGTCTTGAAACCGGCCTGCACCGGATCGCCGATGCCCGAGAAATCGGCAAAGCAGCCATAGGTATAGGGGTCGGGCTCATAGGCAAAGCTGTCCGCGACGACGACGCGGTCGCGGATGCCGAGACGTTCGATCAGGGACGCATCGAAGCGGAGCGGGGTATCGCAGCCGAGCCCGGCATTGAAGGCCGCGACCGGGCGGCCGAGCTCGTGCGAGAGATCGTCGCTCAATTGCCGCGCCGACAAGCCGAATTGCGTATGCGAGGAACCGAGGAGCACAAGATCGGCGTGGCGGAGGCGGTCGCCGATCCCGAAGAGATTCCACCAGTAGACGAGATGCGCGATATAGGCGCCTTGACCGCCATATTCGGCGACGAAGCGCTGACCGGGGATGGGCAGTGCGGGTTTCGGCGGAAGGTGGCTCGCATTGACCCGGCTCCACAGGATCAAGGGGAAGGCGAGAATCGCCGCGATCGCCAGGAATGAACGCCAAAAGCTTTTTTGGAACGAAGCCATGAACACGCTCAGAATTTGAAATAGATGAACACTTTGTTGGGCGAATAGACCATGAGATCGAGCATCAGCAGAATTCCTGTTGTAACGCCGAGAAAGAGGCCGAGGCGCCGACGCGGCAAGGTCGCGATGCAGAGCGGGCTCAAATGATGGAGAACCGCGCCGCCGGCGATCGCCAATGGAAAAAGCAAGCGGCTTTGAACCATGAAAGCGCTGGCGTGATCGAGGCGCAGCATCGCGTCTGTGAAATGCAGCGCGCTATGGATATCGGGCGCGCGAAAAAACACCCAAGCGAGTGTCACCCAGAGCTGGGTTATGAGCCACCACGGTAGCCGGCGCCACAGCCCGTCTGGCTTGCGGTGCAGCCCCAGGATGCGTTCCGCGGCGAGGCCGATGCCCTGCATCGCGCCCCAGGCGACGAAGCTCCAGCCCGCGCCATGCCATAGGCCTCCCAGCAGCATCGTCACCAGGATGTTGACAAGCGCGCGCGGCTTACCCAAGCGATTGCCGCCCATCGATATATAGAGATAGTCGCGCAGCCAGCGCGACAGCGTGATGTGCCAGCGGCGCCAGAATTCCTGCATCGTCCCGGCGAGCATCGGGGTGCGGAAATTCGCGGGCAAGCGGTACCCGAGCAAGCGCGCCATGCCGAGCGCCATCAGGCTGTAGCCGGCAAAATCGCTGTAGATCTGGCAGTAATAAAGAAAAGCGATGACCCATCGATCCGCCGCCGACAAGCCTGCCGCGTCGGCCAGCCAATAGGGGTCGATCGCCTGCGCCAGGTTATTCGCGACCACGGCCTTCAAGAAAAATCCGAGGACGAAATAATGCACGCCGAAGAGCAGATCGCCGCCAACGCGGCGGACATGTCCGAGCTGCGACGGTAATTGCCAGGTGCGCACGATCGGCCCGGCGACAAGATGCGGAAAGAAGCAGAGATAGAAGAGATATTGCCGAAGCGGGAGTGGCGGAATTTTGCGGCGCAATCCGTCGACGTGATAGCTGATGAGGTGGAAGGTGTAGAATGAAATCGCCAGCGGTATCCCAAGCGCAGGCGCTCTCAATTTGGTGTCGAAGGCGACTCCCAAATTCGTTGCGATGAAGCTCCCGTATTTGAATAAAGCGAGTGCCGCGAGGTCGAAGGCGATGGCCGCGAGCACGATCGCGCGCCGCCGCCCCGGCGCGGCCGGCGCCGCCCAAGCCGCGGCAAAATTGATCGCAGCGACGGCGAGCAGCAGCACGAGGGAGAACATCCCCCAGGAGACGACGACGATGAGGCTGACGACGATGATGGTCCATTCGCGAAGCTCGGGCCATGGCCGCAAAGCCCGGCTGAGCAGACAGAGCAACACGAAGATCAGGACGAAGAGAATATCGGTATAGATCATTCAAGGGCTCGGCGCGGTGGACAGCCCAATGCGCCTCGGCCAGCGCACGCCGCGCCCAAGCGGCCCGGTTTCGGCGTGTCGGCGAGCACGGACCCGAGGCCGCCTCAAGCCGAGACGACGGCCTTCTTCGGCGCGGCCAGGACCGAGCCGGCACTTTCCGAACCCGGGGAGCGCGATTGGTTAGACTTTCCAGCCGCCCTCGGAGAGGTCGATGCCGATACCCGCCGGATCGGCGATGCGGTATTCGGCGAAGCGCCCGTCGCGCGGCCTTGCCGCCATCTTGGACGAGCCGCCCTCTTCCGCGGCCTTGCGTCCCGCCTCGGTGGTGCTGTCGACCTCGAAGCCGAAGTGATCGATGCGGTCGCGCTTGCCCGGCACACCGGGCAGGATCGCGAGGTTGATGTAACCGTCGGAGAGATAGATCGCGCGCCCGCTGCCTTCGGTCTGCACCTGCCTCATCCCGAAAGTGTTGATGTAAAAATCCTTGAGCTTTTCCTGCTCGTTCGTCCGGATCGCTATGTGTCGTATCCTGGCCATGGTCCATCCCTTCGCTGCGATGCCCACTCGATCGACGAAACTCTAAGGGAGGACTCCCGGTTCCGCAATTCGCCGTCCCCTCCCGTTTTTCGCCGCGATCGGGTCGGTGCGTTCGGCCGCGAACCCGGCTATGATCGGCGCGAAAACCAATCGGGGAGGAAACCATGCTCGGAATGCTCGCGCGCGCTGCCCTGCGCAGGAGCGCCGTTGCGGCGATACTGGCGCTTTGCGTGACCGGCGCTCATGCCGCGGACAAGATTCGCGCAGGCACGCCCGAGCCGACCGCCTTCGTGTTCTCGCCCGTGACCGTTGGCATCGAGACGGGTATATTCAAGAAAAATGGGCTCGACGTGGAGCGCATCGATTTCGCTGGCGGCGCGAAGATGCACCAGGCGATGACGGCTGGCTCGCTGGATGTGATCGTCGGCACCGGCTCCGACATGCTCTTCCTCATCCGCGGCGCGCCCGAGCGCGGGGTCGCGGCCTATGCCAACGACCTCAACTCGCTCTCTCTTGTCGTGCGCAACGATGGATCGATCAAGTCGATCGCGGACCTCAAGGGCAAAACCATCGCCACGACGACACCGGGCTCTTTCACGAGCTGGATCGCGAAGACGATCGCATCAAAGCACGGCTTTGGTCCCGACGGAGTCAAACTCGCCTATCTCGGGCAGATGGCCGGAATCATTTCAGGCTTGTTGTCGAAGAATGTCGACGCCATGGTCGGCACCACCTCGGCGTCCTTGCAGCTTGAGAAAGAAGGGAAGGCGCGCATCCTCGTAAAGGCGGGCGACGAGATCCACGACTTCATCGCCGATATCCTCTATGCGAGCGAGCCGATGATGACCCAACATCCGGCCACATTGCGCCGCTTTCTTGCCGCATGGTTCGAAACAACTCGCTACATGAAGGCCCATAAGGCCGAGACCATCCGAATCACGCAGAAGATGACGCATCTGCCCGACGATATCGCGACCAAGACCTACGACGCGGAAATGCCTACCTTCTTCGACAACGGGCATTTCGACCGCAAGAAGTTGGCCGCGGTGCAGCAGGCGCTGATCGATGTCGGGGTTATCGAGAAGCCGGCGCCGGCCGACCAGCTCATCACCGAAAAATTCCTGCCCTGAGAACGCGGTCAAGGACGGAGGAATGGAGATGCCTGACCCTGACCCATATGAGGAGATCGTTCGCACCGGCCCGGGCACGCCGATGGGCGAGCTGATGCGGCAATATTGGATCCCGGCCGCGCGCTCCAATGAGCTCGAGCCGGACGGGCCGCCGGTGCGCATCCTGCTGCTTGGCGAGAAGCTCATCGCCTTCCGCGACACGTCCGGCCGGGTCGGCATGATGGATCATCGCTGCCCGCATCGCTGCGCCTCGCTGTTCTTCGGCCGCAACGAGGAGAA
>DATEKH010000088.1:0-2240 GCA_035277525.1 Allostellaceae bacterium | reverse complement strand
TGCGCGAGGCCGAGGCGATCGAGCGCGACCGGCGGCTGACGCCGGCGGTGGTTTCGGCGCTGATCGAGAACGGCTTTTACCGCATGCTGCTGCCGAAGACCATCGGCGGCGCCGAGCTCGATCCGCCCTCCTTCATGCGCGCGATCGAGGAGATCGCCAAGGGCGACGCCAGCACCGCCTGGTGCCTGTGCCAATGCGCTGTCTCCGCCATGGTCGCGGCCTATATGGAGCGGGATGCTGCAGAAGAGATGTTCAACACCCCGCCCGGGATTCTGGCCTGGGGCGCGGTGGCGGGCGAGGCGCAGCTGGTCGATGGCGGCTGCCGCGTCAGCTGGCGCTGGCATTTCGCCAGCGGCTGCCGCCAGGCGAGCTGGCTCGGGGGCCATGTCCAGCTCATCGGCAAGGATGGCAAGCGGGTGATGCGGCCGGATGGCCGGCCGCTGCAGCGGACCATTCTCTTCCCCGCCACGAGCGCGCGCATCGAGGATGTCTGGGACGTGATCGGCCTCAAGGGCACGGGCACGGATGATTACGCGGTCGATAATCTTTTCGTGCCGGATCGTTTCATCGCCGGGCGCGACGACGCGGCGGCGCGGCGCGAGAAGGGGCCGCTCTATCGCCTCACCACCAGCATCGTCTACGGGCTCGGCTTTTCCTCGATCGCGCTAGGCCTCGCGCGCATGATGCTCGAGTCAGCCATCGAGTTGGCGGCGACCAAATCGCCGCGCCAAGTCAAGGGCGCGATGCGCGACAATCACGCCGTCCACGCGCTGATCGGCCGCAACGAGGCAAAGCTGCGCGCGGCCCGCGCCTATCTCTTCTCGACCATCGACGAGGTATGGCGCGACCTGCTGCGCCCGATGGAGCTGAGCCTCGAGCATCGCGTGGCGCTGCGCCTCGCCGCGAGCTGGGCTCTGCATCAATCGGCCGAGGTGGTCGACGCCGCCTATCACATGGCGGGCGCGACTGCGGTGTTCCGTTCTAATCCGTTCGAGCGGCGCTTTCGCGACATGCATGCGGTGGCGCAGCAGATCCAGGCGCGCGATGTCTATTACGAGACCGCGGGCCAGGTCCTGCTCGGCCTCGAGCCCGATGCGCCGGTGTTCGCGACGTGAGGCGTGAGAGCTGTAAGGTATAAGCCGTAAGCTCTAAGCCGTAAGCTCTAAGCTTTAAGCAGCGCGACTCGATCAGATCGAAACGCTCTTTTCTCGTCGTCCCCATGCAAGCGGGCGTCCAGAGCCGCAGTCTCCCTGGATGCCCGCCTGTCGCGGGCATGACGATGAGGGGATCGACCGCTCCAACCTGATCGGATATCGCTCTACGCCATAAGCTTTTAGCTTAGAGCTTGCGGCTTACAGCTTCTACTGCAGCGCGGCGCAGGCGCGCTGGATGCGCGTGCAGGCTTCCTTCAGCTGCTCGGTCGAGGTCGCATAGGAGATGCGGAAATGCGGCGCGAGCCCGAAGGCCGTGCCCGGCACCACCGCGACCAGCTCCTTCTCGAGCAGATAGGTGCAGAAATCCGTGTCGGTCTCGATCCTCTTGCCCGAAGGCGTGCGCTTGCCGATCGTGCCGGCGCAGGAGGGATAGACGTAGAACGCGCCCTCGGGTGTCGGACAATGGATACCCATCGCCTCGTTCAGCATTTTGACGACGAGATCGCGCCGCTGCTTGAAGATGGCGTTGTGCTTGTCGATGAAGTCCTGCGGCCCGTTCAGCGCCTCGACACCCGCCGCCTGGCTGATCGAGGAGGGGTTGGTGGTCGATTGCGACTGCAGCGCGCCCATCGCCTTGATGAGCTCGACCGGCCCGCCGGCATAGCCGAGCCGCCAACCGGTCATGCAATAGGCTTTCGACATGCCGTTGAGGGTCAGCGTGCGCGGATAGAGCTTGGGCTCGACCTGGGCGATGGTCGCGAACTCGAACCCGTCATAGAGCACGTGCTCGTACATGTCGTCGGTCAGGATCCAGACCTGCGGGTGCTTGAGGAGCACATCCGCTAGCGCGCGCAGCTCCGTCGCCGTGTAGGCCGCGCCCGTGGGGTTGGACGGCGAGTTGAGGATCAGCCACTTGGTCTTCTTGGTGATCGCTGCGTCCAAATCCTCGGGCCGGAGCTTGAAGCCGTTGTTTTGCGGGCAGGTCACTGCGACGGGCACGCCCTCGCACAGCGTGACGATATCGGGATAGCTGACCCAATAGGGAGCCGGCACGACCACCTCGTCGCCCGGATTCACCGTGACGGT
>DATEKH010000087.1:0-31535 GCA_035277525.1 Allostellaceae bacterium | reverse complement strand
GCGCCCGCGCGCTTTGCGACATTTCGGCATCACCGCGGCGTCGTCGGCGCGTAAAAGCAGCGTTACCGTTTGGTTCAAATGGACAGCGGTTTAACGCGTCATTAACCTCGCGCTGCCAAATTTGCGGGAACGCACCTTTCTGAATCTGATGTAACGGCTGGTGTCGCACCTTTATTCCGTCGAAAACGGGGGTAGCGATGAGGATGGGTCGTTCCTTGCCGGCGTCGGCGCCGCTGCCTTGGCGCGTCTTGCCGGGAGCGGTATCGGTGGCCGTCGCGATCGCGGCGCTGCTGATCGGCGGCGTGGCCGTCGCGCAGGAGCCGGCGCAAGGCGTGGCGTTCGCGAGCGGCGAGGTTCCGACTTATCTGCCGCCGGGCAGCATCGGCTGCACCATCGTCGACCCGTCGCGCGCGCCGAGCTGGCGGCCCGCGCCCAATGTCGATCGGCCGGCCTGCGCCAACACCGCGGTCGCACCCGCGCGCGATCTCTGGCGCGTGCAGGGCAACGACCTCGCCATGACCTTGCGCTTCGCCGGCGCCAGCCAGACCGGGCTCGGCATGCTGCGCGGCCTCATGACCTATGACGACGCGCTCAATCTCGGCCCCTTGCAAAGCTGGCAGCTCCATGGCGAGGCGCAGCTCAACGCCGCCTCGCTGTTCGACGCCGTGGCGCCGCTCGAGGAGCGCGCGCGCCTCGCGCTGAGCCCGCCGAGCATCGCCGGCTGGGGCTTGCGCTTCGAGGCGGGCGGCGTCGCGCAAGGCATCGATCCGGTGACGGCGCCGCATCAGAATCTCGAAGTCGCGGCCGAGGCGCAGCGCTCCTTCACCTTCTCGCGGCTGGGCAGGCCGCATAGCATCAAGCTGCGCGTGGCGCGCGAAAGCGTCCAGGATCTGCTCGACAACTCGCTCGAGGAGAAGACCAGCGCCACCATCGGCTATTCACACGTGCTCGATTTCGGCACCATCGGCGCCGAGCTCGATATCGCGCGCAAGACGCCGGGCTATGCCGCCGAGACCGTCAACGACGCGCGCGTCGCGGTGAGCTTCTCGCGCCCGTTCTGAAGAGCCGTCCCCTCATCCTGTCCTTCTCCCGCAAGCAAGCGGGAGAAGGGACGCGCGTCGAGATCGCGGCAGCTGCGTCCCCTCTCCCATGAAATGGGAGAGGGGACAGGGTGAGGGCAAAGGCGCTAAGCCGCCGGCTCGAAGGCGTAGGTAAGGCCCTTGCGCACGACATGGCCGAAGCCCGGCGCGTTGACATGCGCGCCCGCGACCATCACGCGCTCCGTGGCCGCCATGTCGAGGATGCGCTTCCTTGCGAACACCGCGCGGTCGGGATCGAGATCGTAGGTCAGCGGCGTCTCCGGATGCGAGATCTGGATCGCCGAGAGATGGACGATGTCGCCCCAGGAGATGAACGCCTCGCCGCCGCCATCGATATGCCACACCGTGTGCCCGGGCGAGTGCCCGGCGGCGAGCACGACCGAGCAGCCGAAATGCACCTCGCCGTCGCGCACGCGGCGGATGCGCTCGCGATAAGGCGCCAGATCGATGCGCGCGCGCGCATGCATGGTCTTCGTATTCTGGTTCTCGCCCGGCATCGATTCGCCGAGCCAGAAATCCATCTCGGTCTCGTGCACCAGGATCTCGGCATTGGGGTAATGCGCGCGGCCGTCGTCGTCGACGAGGCCGTTGGCGTGATCGGGATGGATATGCGTCAAGAGGATATGCGTGATCTTCGCCGGGTCGATTCCGCCGGCGCGCAGATTCTCGGGCAGCTTGCCCAAGGTCTTCTGCATGGTGTTGCCGGCGCCGGCATCGATCATGATGATCTTGCCATCGCGCTCGAAGACGAAATTGTTGACCGGAATGAACAGCGCGCCGTTGTCGGTCGGGCCCGCGAGCGATTCGGCGAGCGCGCGGTCCATAGCGATGATGAGATCGAGCGAGGTCTTGAGGATGCCGTCGTTGAACGCTTTGACCTCGAGTTGTCCAACCTTGAATGTCGGTTGCATCGCCGCCTCCTCACCCGCCCTCGCCGGGCAGGAATTTCTCGGTATAGAGCTTCTTCATATCGGGCTCCTTGGGGAGCATCTTCATGTCGACGAAGGAGCGCGCCAGCACCGCGAGCGCCTTGGGCTCGAATTTCCCGGTGAGCGAGAAATTCGGCATCACCCGATCGTAATTGACGGCGACGATCGCCGGCTCCTGATGCATGCGCGGCGCCGCGATCGTCACCGTCTCGGCCTTGTTGGCGCGCATCCAGCGGATGGTCGCGAACCAGCCGGCGAGAAAGCGCCGTAAATCGTCGGGCCGCTGTTTCATCACCTTGTCGGTCGCGAAGATCGCGTGGATGATGAAATCGGGCGCGACGCTGCCGAAATGCACGATGGTGCGGGCGATGCCCTGCTGCTCCAATTGGATCGATGTGGCGACATCGGTCACCATCCCGTCGGTGTCGCCGGTGCGGAGCGAGGAAATGCGCGCGGCGGTGCCGCCCAAGGCCACGGGATTGATCCCGTCCGGGCCCCAGCCGTGCTGGCGCGACAGCTCGCGCACCAGCCAATCGGTCAAGGAGCCCACGGTCGAGACGCCGATCTTCTTGCCCTTGAGATCGGAGACGGCTTTGACCGGCCCGTCGGATTTCACCGCCAGAACCTGGCTGTCGGGCGGGCCGGCGAAGGCGGCGATGGCGAGATCGCTGTTGCCCTTGGCGACGAAAGCGAGCTCCGGCCCCGAGCCCAGGCCGATATCGATCGCATCGGCGCCCAAGGCCTGCTGCAGCTTGGCGCTGCCCGAGAAATCGACCTCTTCGACGGCGACGCCATGCGCCGTAAAGAAGCCCTTTGCAATCCCGACATCGAGCGGCACGAAATCAAACGGGCCCGACACCGCCTTGCCGACGCGCAGGGTTTGCGCCGCCAAAGCCGGCGCGCAGATGATCGCGGCGAGCGCCGCTCCAACGAGCAGCGCCGCGCCATGGCGCATCAACGCGGGGCGAAATGCCATCCCGGGCCTCCCCAGCCCCTTGTTGGATTTCGCTTGGGGCTCTTCTTCGATCATACGCCGCCGCGCGGCGCGCTCAAACCCCGGCGTTGAGCACCATCGCGATCGCGGCAAAGCCGTCGCGCGCGCTCTTATAGCGCGGCGCCCAGTCCGATGAGCCGCGCAGCTTGCGGTTGGAGATGCGCGCCGAGCGCGCCATGGTCTCGCCGACCGACCCCAAGAGCAGCGTCATCAATCGCGGCGGCAGGCTGGGCGGCTTCACGCGGAGGGCCGCGGCCAGCGCGTCGAAGAATTGCCGCCGCGTCAGCGGCTCGTCATCGGCGACATTGTAGACGCCGCCGGGCAAGGTCAGCGCCGCCGCCGCCGCGCTCGCCGCGTCGTCATGCGCGATCGACGAGAGATACGCATCGCGCGCGCCGGGCAGCGCCGCGAAGCCGAGCCGCGCGAGCCTCACCATCACCCGCGTCTGCACCGCGTCGAGCCCGTAGAACGCGGCAAAGCGCAGCACCACCGCGACGCCGCCGCGCCCGGCGAAACGCGCCGCCTGGCGTTCGGCGTCGAGGAGGCTGCGATTATAGGCGCTCGGCGCCAGCGCGACGCCTTCGTCGATCCATTGCGCGCCGCGATCGGGATAAGTCGGCGCGAAGGATTCCTGGACGAAGCGCTTGACCCCGGCCTGGAGCGCGGCATCGACGAGATTGGCCGACGCCTCGCGGCGAATGCGGTCGTTCTCGCGCCACGCGCCCGGCCGCATCATGGCGAAGGCGCTCGAGGGGATGTGGGTCGCGAGGTTGATTACCGCCTCTTGGCCGCGCATCGGGGCGGCGAGCTGGGCGCGCTCGAAGAGATCGGCCGCGATCGGCGTGACGCCCGGCTGCGCAATGGCCGCGCCGCGCGCCGGCGCGCGCACCAGCGCCGTCACCTCATGGCCCGACGCGGTGAGCAGCGGCAAAAGACGGCGGCCGACGACGCCGGTCGCGCCCGCGACGAGAACGCGCAAGAGAGACTCCCTTGAAGCTTCGTCCCCGAGTCTGATCTGGGGCGCGCCCGCTTCCTTGCCAAGCGCGGCACCGCGTCGCCGCCGAATGTTGCTGGAAAGCGGCCGTGCGTCCCTCGACTGCTCGCGCCTTAAAGGCGCTCGCGCTCGGGATGAGGCATTTTCTTAATGCCATCAACCATTTTTCCTCACCCTGAGCGCGCGCGAAGCGCGCAGTCGCCCTTCGTCAAGGCTCAGGAGGCGCAGGATGCCCTTGCAGCAATCTCATGCGCTTGCCAAGCGCGGCATCGCGCCGCCTTGCGGATGAGGGCGGCGGGTGTGACTATCGCGCCCGTCGGCGCGGCATGCGGCGCGCCCGCGGGGGAGATTGGAATCCGATGAGCAGTGAAGCCATGGCGTCCGTGACCGAGCAATCGATCGCGGCGCGGATCGAACGTCTGCCGTTTTCGCGCTGGCATGTCACCGTCACGGTCGTTCTGGGCGTGGCGATTTTCTTCGACAGCTTCGATTCGCTGGCGATCGCCTATGTCATGCCGGTGCTGATCCGCGACTGGCACATCGCGCCGCAAAGCATCGGCAGCCTCATCTCGATCGCCAATCTCGGCCAGGCTGTGGGCGCGCTGTTCTTCGGCTGGCTCGCCGAGCGTATCGGCCGCGTGCCGACCGCGCGGCTCACCATCGCGCTTTACGGCGTGATGAGCCTTGCCTGCGCCTTCGCGCAAAATTACGACCACCTCTTCTGGTTCCGCTTCGTCGAGGGCATCGGGCTGGGCGGCGAGATCCCGGTGGCCTCGGCCTATATCAGCGAGATCCTGCGCGCCGAGCGCCGCGGCGGCTCGTTCATTCTCTATCAGATCATCTTTCCCCTGGGCTTCACCGCCTGCGCCTTTGCCGGCGCCTACATCGTGCCGCGCTTCGGCTGGCAGTGGATGTTCATCATCGGCGTGATCCCGGCGGCGCTCGCCGTCTTCCTCCAGGGCTTCTGCCCGGAATCGCCGCGCTGGCTTGCGTCCAAAGGCCGCACCGCCGAGGCCGACACGGTGATGAAGAAGATCGAGCGCATCGTCTCGCGCAACGGCACGGTGCCCTTGCCGCCGCCGCCGCCGGTGGTGCCGAAGCCCAAGGAGGCGCCGAGCCGCTGGCAGGAGCTGTTCGAGGGCCGCTATCTCTCGCGCACCCTCATCGTCTGGGTGCTGTGGGCCACGGCCTATATCGTCTCCTACGGCATGCAGACCTGGCTGCCCTCGCTCTATCGCGAGGTCTACCACCTGCCGCTGCAGACCGCGCTCAACTACAGCTCCATCACCAACGTGTTCGGCCTGGTCGGCCCGCTCCTCGCCGCGACCATGATCGACCGCGCTGGGCGGCGCAAATGGTTCATCGCCGCGTTCTTCCTCGCCGCGGTCGGGCTCGCCTATCTATGGGTCAACGGCGGCAGCACGGCGGAGGTGGTGCTTTGGGTCTATTCCTTCTGCTTCATCTGGATCTCGTCGATGAACCTCCTGCTGTTCCTCTACACCGCCGAGATCTATCCGACGCGCATGCGCGCGCTTGGCGTCTCCTGGGCGAGCTTCTGGCTCCGGATCGCCGCAGCGGCCGGCCCGTTCCTCGTCGGCGTCTCGCTGCCGCGCTGGGGCATTGTCGGCGTGTTCCTGGTGTTCGCGGTCATCGCCGTGCTCGGCGGGATTGCCGCTTTCTTCATGGTGGAGACGCGCAAGCGCGTGCTCGAAGAAGTTTCGCCTTGAGCAGGCGCTGACGGCGCGGCGCGGCCCTCGCTATCGCTGGCCGATCGGAGAGCGCTCGATCCTCGCGGGCATGCCGGCGCGCGGACCGCGCCGGCGCGCCGCCAGCTGATTGAGCGCCTCGACCGCGACCGAGAAGCCGATCGCGGCGTAGATATAGCCCTTGGGGACGTGGAAGCCGGCGCCGTCGGCGATGAGCGTCATCCCGATCAGCAAGAGAAAGCTGAGCGCGAGCATCTTGACCGTCGGGTGCCGCTCGACGAAATCGGCGAGCGGCTTCGCCGCCGCCAGCATGATCGCGACCGCGACGATGATCGCGGCCGCCATGACCCAGAGCTCGCTCGCCATGCCAACGGCCGTGATCACGCTGTCGAGCGAGAAGACGATGTCGAGCAGCATGATCTGGAGAACGACGCCGAGAAAGCTCGTGCGCCCCGTCTTCGCCATCTCCGGTGCCGCGTCGCCTTCCAGGCGATGATGGATCTCGGTGGTACCCTTGTAGAGCAGGAACAGACCACCCGCGGCGAGGACGAGATCGCGCCAGGAAACGCCATGCCCGAACAGATCGAACAGCGGCCGGGTGAGGCCGATGATCCAGGCGATCGAGGCAAGCAGCGCCAAGCGGCTGAGCAATGCGAGCGCGAGCCCGAGCTGGCGCGCCCGTTGCTGCCCTTTCGCCGGAAGCCGGCCGGCGAGAATCGCGATGAACACGAGATTGTCGATGCCCAGCACGATCTCGAGCGCGGTAAGCGTCAAGAAGCTCGCCCAAAGCTGAGGGTCGGTCAGCCAATCCACCACCGATGCTCCGAATCAATTGCCGTCTTGGGACCGCGCGGCCCGCGCTCGACGCGGCCTCTCACTGCAGCCGCGGGCCCGAGCCGCCATCGTGCGCCAGCACCTGCCGCCGCGCTTCGGCGGCGGCGCTTGCCAGCTCGGCACGCAGCTCGGCCTCGGTCGAGACGATCCCCTTCGCGGCAAGGTCGGTGCGAACCTTGGCGATGACATCATCGTCGCCGCGCCCTTTGAAGTCGGCCTCGATCACCGCTTTGGCATAGGCTTCGACCGCCGCGCCCGCGGCGAGCCCGAGCTTGCCCGCCGCCCACGAGCCGAACAAGCGATTGCGGCGCGCGGTGATCCGGAACGCCAGCTCCTGCTTGCGGATGTACTCGGCCTCGAAGGTCTTTCCGCGCTCTCGTAGATTGCTCATCTTGCCCTCCTCGTTTCACTCGGTCTCGGTGCAATTGCGCTCGGCACAGCGCAGGCGGGCGCGGCTTCGCCGGCGGCGAACCAATGCGGCCATCGCCGCGCGATGCGTTCGAGAATGCGGCGCCGCGCGCGCCGCAGCGGCGGCACGTCCTCGGCCAGCAGCATCAAGCCGAGCGGCAGCATCCACAGGCCGAAGAGCGGCAGGACGCTGAGGAAGCCGCCGCCGATCAGCAGCACGCCGGTCGGCAAGCGCGCCCAGCGCGAGGAAGGCCGCCGCAGCCAACGCATCGGCGTCCGGATCCGGCCTGGCAGGCGCTCGATCAATCCCTCGACCAGGTGATGGTCGCGCGAATGCGGGCTTGCCGTGCCGACCAGGATCAGCGCGTTTTTGCTTTCGATGGCCCGCTTCATCGCGTCTCTCCCGCAACAGCGGCGGCCGCCGGGACCACGGCGTCCAAAACCTCGTCTTCGCGGAGCGCCAAATCAGCGGCGACGATCTGCGCTCGCCGCGCGCGCGATCGCCCATTGGCTCGTTGCTTCGACATCACGGCTCCTTCGGTTGATACCGTGAGCGCCGCGGAAGCCGGCCGGTCTATCGGGAGTTCTTGAGAGATGCGAGCCCCGCGACATCGGCCGGTCCGGCGCAGCGGCGCGGGACACGGGTGATCCGACATCGCGAGGTTGCCCGACCCAGTGTCGGAGTCCTCGCCAGAGGGGCCCGGATTCTGTTGCCTGATGAGATGGGGTTCCGGTCCCGCGGAGTCAAGCCCCGGCCGGCCACGGGCGTCGTCCCACCTTAGGCGGCGTTTCCCAAGGATTCTCTTGCCGCCGCGCTTGCTCTATCGTGGCGGAGCGGTGGCTGGCCTGCGCGATGACGGTCCGTCGCGTCGGGACTCTTAAGATCGCATTAGCCATAGGGCTCTACACGTATCGCGATGCACATTGATCTCCGTACCCTGTTCATCGTCCACGCGCTCATCTCCCTGGCGCTTGCGCTCTCGCTGTTCGTCTTTTGGCGCGGGCATCGCGCCATCGCCGGGCTCGCCGAGTGGACGCTGGCGACGGCACTGATCGGCTTTTCGGTGCTCGGCGTCGGCCTGCGCGGCGAGATCCCCGATTTCCTCTCGATCGCCGGCGCGCAGAGCCTGGCGATCATCGCTCTGGGCTCGGCCTGGAACGGCACCCGCCGCTTCGACGACCGCCCGGCGCAATGGCCGGCGGTGCTCACGGCCGCTTTTGCGATGGCCGCGTTCGCGGTTTATTTCACCTACGCTGCCGATCGCGTCGCCGTGCGCGCGGTCGGCAGCTCGCTCATGACCGCGGCAATCTGCGCCTTATGCGCATGGGAGCTGCTGCGCGGCGCCGCGCGCAGCATGCGCGGCGCGGCGGCGCTCGCCGCCCTCCTGTTCGCCCTGATGGCGGCAACGCTCGCCACCCGCGGCCTGTGGCTGGCGCTGTGGCCGCCGAGCAACGACATTTTCGCGCTGACCGCGGCGCAGGCCGTGAGCTTTCTCGTCTCGCTCATCGGCAACATCCTGCTGGTCGCCGCCTTCCTCATGATGGCGGCGCAGAAACTCCAATCGCAGGTCGAGCGGCGCAACGCCGAGCTCGAAGCGGCGCGCGTCACCGCCGAGCAGGCGAGCCGCGCGAAATCGGAGTTTCTCGCCACCATGAGCCACGAATTGCGCACGCCGCTCAATGCCATCATCGGCTTCTCGGATGCGCAATGCCGCGAGCTTCTGGGACCCCTCGGTCATCCGCGCTACCGCGAATACGCCGCCGACATCCAGGCCTCGGGCACGCATCTCCTCGCGGTCATCACCACCATCCTCGACATCTCCAAGGCCGAGGCCGGCAAGCTCGAGGTCGCGCCGGCCGATCTCGACCCGCGCCTCGTGCTCGAAGCGACCCTGCCCCTGATCCGCCAGGCCGCCGCGCTGAAGCGCATCCGTCTCGCCGTCGAGATGCCGCAGACGCCGCTGACCTGGCGCGCCGACCCGCAAGCCTTGAAGCAGATTCTGTTGAACCTCCTCTCGAACGCGGTGAAGTTCACGCCCGAGGACGGGCTGGTGACCATCCGCCTCGGCGCGCCGGCCGCGGGCGAGGTCGAGCTCACGGTCAAGGACACCGGCATCGGCATCGACGCCGCCGATCTGCCGCGCCTGATGAAGCCCTTCGAGCAGAAGCATCACGGCTATTCGAAGCCCAATGGCGGAACGGGGCTCGGCCTGCCGCTGGTCGATGCGCTGGTCGGGCTGCATGGCGGCACGCTGACGATCGACAGCACGCCCGGCCTCGGCACCACGGTCACGGTGCGGCTGCCGGCCCCGGTGGCGGCTTCGGCTTAGAGCCCCGTACCATTGGGAACCTGATGGGATGCGGATGCAGCAGCTGCACCCACATGCCGATGAAGGTGAGGGCCCAGGCGAGCAGCGCCACCCAGAACATCGTCTGCGGAATCGCGTCGAGGAACGGCAGGCGGGCAACGGTGGCATAGTCATGCGTCGCGGCGACGTACATGCCGAGCGGGAACACCGCCGACCATAGGCCCGGATCGTAGCCATGCGGCCCGCGCTGCATCTCCTTCCAGATAAACAGGATCACCAGCAACGGGATCCAAAACGTGCTAGTCGCCCAGAGCAGCACGGTGAAGGGCGCGACCAGGCCCAGCAGCGGCGCCAGATGGGGGTTGACTCCCGGCAGCGCCATCAGCCGCGCGCCGGCGAGCGTCGCCATCGCGACCGCGCCGGTATTGATCCACCATGGCGCGCCCATCTCCGCCGCATGCATCGGGCGGAAAATCCAGCGGAAAAAGATCAGCGCCGCGAGCAGCACGTAAAGCATGGAACCCAGCAGGTAGAAGGCGAGCGAGGCGAACACCAGCGGCGGTGGCGCGCCGGTCCGCCGCGCCAGGAGACAGCTCAGCACCGAAAGCGATTCGGTCGCGACCACCAGCAACAGCCAGGCGCCGTTCAGCCCATGCTCGAGATCGGGCTTGGCGATGCGCACCGTCACCATGCTGAGAAAGCCATAGACCAGCACCGCCCAGAGCGCGAGGCTGAACCAAAACAGCACCGGCAACAAGCCGGTCAGCGTGTTGAAGACGGCGAACTGGCTCCCGAGCACGCCATTGGCCGCGACGATGGTGAGGAACGCCGGCCCGCGGTCATGGCTCGCGAAATCGGCGATGACATCGCGGGGAAAGCGCAGGATGCGCGCCAGCAGGATGGCCCAGAGCACGGGATAGGCCGCGAGCGCGATGGCAAAGAGCGGCCAGGACAGCATCGGATAGCGCAAGAGACGCGCGGCCACGGCGACGACGCCGGTTCCCATCACCACGGCGAAGTAGCCGGGAAAGAAATCCCTCAGCCATGCCGGGCCCGCTGCGGCTGCTGCTGATCCGCTTGCCATCCTTCGATCCAGAACGGCATCGTGAACAAGCATTACAAGCTATAGATGGGCATCGCCGGGCCTCCTGGCCACCCGGCGTCGCGGACCGGCCGATGACCGCGCTCCGCCCCCCGCCGCTCGCCGCTTAGGCATTTGGTAACCACAATCGGCGAGCATGTCGGCTGCGTCGACGTCAGGTCCCGGAGCATTTGATGAGCGAGTTACACACGCTTTCGCCCACCCCTTCCCCGGCCGCCGACCGGCCGCGCTGGTATCTGGCGCGCGACGGCGAGCGGCAGGGGCCGCTCACCACCGCGAAGCTTTACGCGATGGCCGGCGAAGACCGGCTCGATCCGACCGATCTGGTCTGGCGGCCGGGCTTTCCGGCGTGGCGCCAGGCCGGCGAGGTCGCGGGGCTGCTCTCGCCGCCGCCGCTGCCGCAAGGCATGCGCGCGATGGCGGGCGCCGAAGCGCCGCCGCTCTCCTTCGCCTCGGGCGAGTAAACAAGCCACGACACCGCTGCGGCGCACCGCAGCGCCGGGTTGAGATCGCCGCGCTGGGCGGCGACAATCGGGCATGAGCGATGCGTCCTTGCCGGACGGCACGAGCGCGGTCATCGTCGGGCTTGCCCGCGACTGCGCGCGCGACCTGCCCGCCGCGCTGCGCAATCTCGAGACCATGGCCGCGTGCTTTGCGCGCGCGGCGTTCGTCATCGCCGAAAACGATTCCGCTGACGGGACGGCGGAGATTCTCGGCGACTTCGCCGCGCGGCGCGGCGATGCGCGGCTGCTCAATTTCGACGGGATCGACAAGCGCCTGCCGCAGTGGACGCGGCGGCTCGCCTTCTTGCGCAACCAATGCCTCGCCGCGATCCGCGCCGATGCACGCCTCCGGGCGAGCGATTATCTCATCATCGCCGATCTCGACGACGCGATGAGCGAGCCGCTCGATCGCGCCGCCTTCGTCCGCGCGCTCGAATTTCTCGCGGCCGAGCCCGATCGCGCCGGCGTTTTCGCCAATTGCCGCGGCCCTTATTACGATCTCTGGGCGCTGCGGCACCCGGCGCTGTGCCCCGGCGATGTCTGGGAAGAGGCGTTCGATTACGCGCTCGCGCGGGGCGCCGATGATGCGACCGCTTATGCCGCGACCGTCGCGCGCCGCATGCTGACGATCGCGACAAGCGATCCGCCGCTCGCGGTCGCCTCGGCCTTTGGCGGGCTCGGCATCTACAAGCTGCGCTTTATCCAGGACGCAGTTTACAAGGGCTTCAAGCCGAAGGAGATCGCCAAGAACGGCCTGCGGCGCGCGATCAAGTGGCAGGTCTGCGAACACGTCGCCTTCAATGAGGCGATCGGCGCGCGCGGCGGCAAGCTCTTCATCCTTCCCTTCCTCATCAACCGCCGCATCGAAAGCGTCGACTTCGTCAATTACTTCCATCGCCTGCTCGTGTTCTGAGGCTGGCCCGGCGCACGCAGAAGCCCTAGTCTTGCGCCTCCGTCGGCCACGCGTCGGGAGTTTCGAGCGATGAACCAGGCGCCCAAAATCGCGCTCCACCATGCCGGGATCTGGGTCACGGATTTCGCGCGCATGGTCGCGTTCTATCGCGGCATCTTCGACCTGCACGTCTCGGATCAGGGCCGCTATCCCGACGGCAAGCGCGTCGTTTTCATGACGCTCGATCCCAACGCGCACCACACTTTCGTCATCGGCGAGGGCCGGCCCGAAGGCTCGCCCTCGACCGTCAACCAGCTGTCCTTCCGCGTCGAGACTCTCGCGGCGGTGCGGCATTATTGGGAGCGCGTCATGCGCGCCGAGGTCCGACGCTGGGTGACGGTGACGCATGGCAATGCCTGGAGCGTCTATTTCTGGGATCCGGAGGAGAACCGCATCGAGATTTTCTGCGACACGCCCTGGCATGTGCCGCAGCCCTGCCGCGCGACCATCGACTTCAAGACGCAGAGCGACGATGAGATCGCCGCGTTTACCCGCGAATTGGTGAAAGAGCGCGACGGCTTCAAGCCCTTCGGCGCGTGGCGGCGCGAGACCGCGCGCGCGATGGATCGCGAGGACTGGCCCCTGATCGAGGATTGAATTTAGCTCTAAGCTGTAAGCTATTGGCTTTAAGCTTACGGCTTAAAGCTTAGAGCTTGGACCTTAAAGCTTCGAGCCGAGAACGCCGAGGCCGCCTTAAACCATCACCTCGATGAGATAGGGGCCGGGTTCCTTGACGCCCGCGGCGAAGCGGCGGTTGAAATCCTCCATGGTCTCGACCCGCGCGCCCGGCACGCCCATCGCGCGCGCGAGGCCGACGAAATCGAGATCGGGCCGGCCGAGATCGAGCATGTCGAGCGCCTTGCGGCCGACATTCTGCGCGCCGACATTGGCGAGCTCGCCTTTGAGGATCGCGTAAGAGCGGTTGTTGAGCAGCACGGTGGTCACGTCCAAGCCCTCGCGCGCCTGGGTCCAGAGCGCTTGGATCGTGTACATCGCGCTGCCATCGGCCTCGAGGGCGACGACCTTGCGGCCGGGGCAAGCGATGGCGGCGCCGGTCGCGACCGGCAGGCCGAAGCCGATCGAGCCGCCCATGTTCTGCAGCCAATCATGCGGCGCGGCCGAGCGCGTCGGCGTGAAGAAGCCGCGCCCGACCGTGACCGATTCATCGGCGACGATCGCGTTCTCGGGCAAGAGCGCGGCGAGCGACGCGCCAAGCGTCCGGTGATCGGGCGCGCCGGTGGCGGGCCGCAAATCGATGCGCGGCGCGAGTTCGGGCGCGGTGCTGCGCGCGCCGAGCGCATCGGCCAAAGCTTCGAGCGCGGCGATCGCATCTTCCTCGGGCCGCGCCAGCACATGCATCGCCGCGCCTTCGCGCGCGAGGAGGCTCGGCTTGCCCGGATAGGCGAAGAATGCGACCGGCGGCGCGGTGCCGACGAGAATGTAGTGCCGGAACGGCGCCAGCAGCTCGAGCGCGGGATCGACCGGATAGGGAATGCGCTCGATCGCGACCCGGCCATAGCCGCGCTCGCTGCGCGCGTTGAAGGCTTGCGCCAGGAGCTTGGCGCCGGTCTTGGCGGCGATGCGGCCGGCGAGCGCGCTGCCCGTGGCGCGCAGCGCCGCGCCGCTCATGAGCAGCACCGCGGGCTCGCCGCTTTTGAGCGCGCGCGCGGCTTCATCGACCGCTGCCTGGCCGACTTTCGCCGGCGCTTCGACCGGCAGCGCCGGCGCCGGCTCGTCCGCCTCGTTCCAGGCCGTGTCCGCGGGCAGGATCAAGCTCGCGATCCGGCCGGGCGGCGTGCGCGCGGCGGCAATCGCGGCGGCGCCGTCGCTGGCGATGCTTTTCGCATCGGGCGAGGTCTTCACCCAATGCGAGAAGGCGCGCGCCGCGCCTTCGATGTCGGAGGTGAGCGGTGCGTCATAGCGGCGGTGATAGGTGGCGTGATCGCCGACGATATTGACCATCGGCGACGACGCCTTGCGCGCATTGTGGATGTTGGCGAGCCCGTTGCCGAGGCCGGGCCCCAAATGCAGCAGAGTCGCCGCGGGCTTCTCCGCCATGCGCGCATAGCCGTCGGCGGCGCCCGTGACCACGCCCTCGAACAGGCCGAGGACGCAGCGCATCCCCTCGACGCGGTCGAGCGCCGCGACGAAATGCATCTCCGAGGTGCCGGGATTGGCAAAGCACAGCTCGACGCCGCCGCCGACAAGCGTGCGCACCAGGCTTTCGGCGCCGTTCACGACAACTCCTCGGCGCGCCCGCGCGCGGCTATGCGATCCCGAAGCGTCCTCATCCTGCCCTTCCGCCGCTTTTGCAATGGATTTTGTCCATCATAGCAGGCCGATCTCGCGGCGCGAGCCGGGCGATAGGCCCGCGCATCGGGCGCGCGGCGGGCACGCTGGCGACGCCTCGGTCATAAAACCGTCAAGGTGCCGCGCCACACTGGGCGCCGCCAGGGTCGAGACCTGCCAGCGGAGGGTTTGCGATGCGCTTTCGCGTCATCATCGGCGATGAGCGAGACGTGATCCATGACGCGGTTCATGACGCGGACGGCATCGAGCCGGCCTTGCGCGACGCGATGCGGATGGCGCGCCGCGATCATCCCGGCAAGCCGGTCTATCGCTCGCGCGTCATGCTGATGCCGCTCGACAAGCCCGAGGGCTGACGGCGCAAGGCGCCCTCCCGCGCCGCGATTGGCATTCGGCCCCGTTCTGCGGCTATGCTCACCTCCTCACGGAGGTGACGCATGATGCTTGGACTTTGTTTGACGTTTCGCCGCTTGAGCGGCGCGCCCGCGCTCGCCGCGCTGCTCGCTTTGAGCCTGCCCGGCGCCGCGCGCGCGCAGAACAATACCTATGGCACCGATCAGCGCTATTGCGATCACAGCGCCATGTCGCAGATTTTCAGCACCTCGACCGGCAATCTCGTCGGCAGCGCGGCGGGCGCCGCGGCCGGCGGCCTGGTCGGCAGCCAGCTCGGCAAGGGCAGCGGCAAGACCGTCGCCACCATTGTCGGCGTGCTGGGCGGCGCGCTCGGCGGCGGCTTTATCGGCCGCTCGATGGATCCGGCCGATCGCGGCTGCGTCGGAACCTCGCTGCAGAACGCGCCGACCAACCAGCCGGTGGCGTGGCAAAATCCGTCCACCGGCTCGAGCTATTGGGTGACGCCGACCGCCGATCTGCGCGGTCCCAATGGCGAGCCCTGCCGGCGCTATGTCGCCGACGCCGTGATCAACGGCCAGCGCCAGGAAACCCAAAACGTCGCCTGCCAACAGCCTGATGGCAATTGGACGCCGGTCGCGGCCAACACGCTGCGCCCGCCGGCCGCGCCGCGCCAGCCCGCCGCCCGCGGCGCCTCGGCGGTGTCCTCCGACACCATCTTCAAGGTGCAGCAGCGCCTGCACGATCTCGGCTTTTACGTGCGCGACAACATCGACGGCGAATGGGGCCCGAACACCTCGGCCGCGGTGCGGAATTTCCAGCGCTCGAAAGGCTTGCAGGCCAGCGGACAATTGAACGCCGAGACCCTCAAGGCGCTCGACATCCGCTAGCGCGGCCAGATCAGTTGAATCGCTCTTTTCTCGTCACCCTCGCGGAAGCGGGGGTCCAGAGCCACAGTCTCCCTGGATGCCCGCTGTTTCTGTTTCGCGGGCATGACGATGAAGAGATCGACCGCTCCAACCTGATCAGATACCGCTCTAGGTCGCGCCCGGCGGCGGCGCGGTCCGCCGCGCCAGAGCCTCGTAGCGCTCCGCGATTTCATAAAGTTGCTCGCGAATCTCGCGGTGGCGGCACGCTTCGGCCGCGGCGCGCACCTCAAGCGCGCGGTCGCGATAGAATTGCGCGCGATCCCCGTCCCCAACCATCACCGCGCAATAATAGCATTCGTTATCTGATGCTAATTATGGAATTTTTGTGACAGGGCACGCGCCTGCCCGCTAGCCCCGCGCGACTCGCCGTGCGCGCTGCTGCTCCTCGCGCACCGTGCCTTCGGCCGCCGCCGCGGCGTCCTGCGCGTGGTGCCGCATATCCTCGGCGGCTTCGCTCGCGACCGTGGTGCAGCAGCGCTGGATCTTTCGGCCCAGCTCCGACCAGGCCGTGACCTGGCGCGACGCGCTCTCCATCATCCCCGCGAAAATATCCATCTGCGCGCTGAAAAACTCGTCCGACTTGCGGCACCGAAGCAAGCCCTGGACGGATTTGGCCAGCCGGTCATTGGCGGCGTTGAGCGCATCGAGCTCCTCCGCATAGGTCTCGCTATAGGCGTGCTGCAGCCCCGTCGCGAGCTCTTGAAATCGCTTGATGCGCTCGCTGACGGCTTGGTTTCCCTGCACGCCCCACCAATCGAGCAAACCGCTCATCCGGTCGACGCCGCCGGTGATCTCTTCGCGCTTCCCTTCCATCTCTTCGCCTCCCGCATTCGTCACGCTCGCGGCGCCCGATCGGCAGCCGCTTCTTTACGAATTGAGCAGCATCGCCGCGAATTCAATGGCGCGCGCCGGAAACGATGTTGCGTTTTTCGTCGAGGCGCGACGCGCCGCAACCGGCACGCGCGGTCAGCGCGCGGGCTCGTCCTTCAACAGCGAACCGAACACCCAGCCCTCCTGGCGATGCTGCACATCGTCGCCGCCGAAGCGGATCTGGACCCAGATGCCGCGATGATCGACCGGCGAGACCTCCTCGCCGCGCAACAGCGTCGCGATCACCCCGGCATCCGGCGAGGGGCCGTTGCGAACATTGGCGCTCGCCGCCGCGATCACCGTGCGCCGCTCGGGAATCGCGGGCTCGGCCTTGGCCACCGGGGGCGGCGCGGGCTCGTCGGTGCTGCCGGAGAACAGGGAGATCGACTTGATCGACGATGTGACCGTCACGACCTTTGGCCACCACCTCTTGGCGACCATCGCCTCGGCGCGGGGATAGACGATCACCGCGCCCGCCAGCACCGCGGCGGCCACGCCGCCGCGCACGCCGTAGCGCAAGATCTGCTTGTGGTGCTGGCGCGCGATCGCGTTCGCGAAGCGGCCGCGCATGCCGTCGCGCCGCTTGCCCGCCTTGGACGGATCGTGCTCCGCCGGATCGGCCGTCAGGCGCGGCGCGGCCGCCGCGGCCTTTTGCGCCTCCTCGAGCTTCGCCCGCGCGGCCTCGCTCTCGGCGGCAGCGCGCGCCTCGGCGTCGGCCGCGACATTGCGCGCCTCGCTCAAGGCAAGGTCGCTTTGATCGAGCTTCGTGTGGATCGCCGCGAGCTCGTCCTTCAAGCGGCGGATCTCGGCGTCGTCGCCGCGATTGTGCACGGTGCGCGCCAGCGCCCGCTCTTCCTTGAGCTCCGCCTCGGCGCGCTCGAAGCGCTCGGTCGCCTCGGTGATCGCCTGGCGCGACTGGTCGCGAAAGCGCGCCTCGGCGGCGGCCACGCGCTCGGCCTCCTCGGCGCGCCACGCGCTCTCCGCCTGCCACAGCGCCTGCTGGTGCTGGCCCTTTTCGTGATCGAGTGCCGCGCGCGCCTCGGCGAGCGCCTTATCGCGCTCGGCGAGCAGCGCCTGATTGGCCGCGAGTTCATCGCGCAGACGCTTTGCCTCGGCCTCATCGCCTTTGCGCCCGCCCTTGCTCTCCTTGCCTCGTTCGGCCAGCGCCGCCTCGGCGCGCCCGGCGCGCGACTTGGCCTCGGCCAGCGCGGGCTCGAGCTCTTCGCGCACCCGCGCCTCTGTCGCCGCGAGCTTCGCCGCTTCGGCGCTCTTGGCGCCGTCCTCGGCGCGCTTCACCGCGGCGGCGAGCTCGGATTTGGCATCCTCCTTCGCTTTCTCCGCAGCGGCGCGCAGCGCTTTGATCTCGGCTTCGAGCTTGCCGCGCGCGGCATCGGCGCGCGCAGCCGCCTCGGCGGCGGCTTGCGCCTCCTCGCGCCGGCGCGCCTCGGCCGCGGCCATGCGCTGGGCCTCGGCGGATTTCCAACTCTCCTCGGCCTTCTTCAGCGCGGCTTGCAGCTCCTGCTTGGCGAAGTCGCGCGCCTTCTCGGCCGCTTTCTGCGCCGCCGCGCCCAGCGCCTCGAGCTCCTTCTCTTGCTTTGCGAGCGTCGCGTCCCTGGCCGCCACCGCCTCGCGCAGCTTTTTGAGCTCCGCCGGATCGGCGGCGCGCTCGCGCGCCGCTTTCAGCTCCTTTTGCGCTTCGGCGAGCGCGGCTTCGATCTGCTTGACGCGCTCCGCCGCCTGCCTGGCCGCTTGCGCCGCGTCCTCCTGCCGGCGCGTTTCGGCCGCTTTCCAGCTCTCTTCGGCCTGTTTGAACGCGGACTCGATTTCCGCCTTGGCGCCCTCGGCCTTGGCGAGCGCCGTTTGCTTCGAGGCGAGCTCCTCGCGCAAGCGTGCGAGCTCGGCGCTGTCGCCGCGCTCGCGCGCGGCCTTGGCTTGCGATGCCGCTTGCGCTTCGGCGGCCTGGCGCAGCTTTTCCGTCGCGGCGGCCATTGCCGCTTCGGTCTCCTGGCGCCACTTCGCCTCGGCCGCGGCGAGGCGCGCGGCCTCGGCGCTTTTCCAGCCTTGCTGCGCCTTGGCCAACGCCGCCTCGACCTCCTGGCGCGTGCGCTCGCGCGATTTATCGACCGCCTCCTGCGCGCGCGCCGAGGCGGCGGCAAGCCGCACCTCCTGCTCCGAATGCCAGGCCGCGCGGCTGCGCTCGAGCTCGGCCGAGGCCGCAGCCGCGGCTTCGGCGAGGCGCTTTTGCAGCTCGGCTTCCCAGACCTTGCGCGCGGCGGCGATGGCGGCCTCGATCTGCTGGCGCGAGGCGCCCGGGGCGCCGCCGCGTTGCTGCGCCAGCGCGTTCTCGCGCTCGACGAGCGCGGCTTGCTTGGCCGCGACCTCATCGCGCAGCCGCGCCAGCTCGGCCTCGTCGTCGAGCCGCACGGCATTGGCCGGCGAGACCTGGACGTCGAGCAGCGCGAGCGTCGCGCCGTAATCCTCTTCGAGACTCAGGACGCGAACCGACAAGGTGTGCGGCTTGTCCATGCCCTTGGGCGGGATATAGAGCAGCCCCTTGATGTCGTTGAGGGTGAGCGACCAGGTGCGATCGGCATTGTTGCTGCCGCGCGAAAAGCGCGCACCGCTCGGCAGGCGCTCGACCTTGAGGGAGAGGTGGCCGTGCCGGAGGTAGGGCTGGAGCAGCGGCGCGAGATCGAGCGGAACGCCGCGGGGCGCCGCCGGCGGCTCGGCCATCGCGCTTTTCAGATTATCCACCCGGTTCGCTCCTGCGGCGGCCGATCGCGCGGCATCGCGGCGCTCTCGCGCGCCTCGCGCGAGGTCCTGCCATGCCGTCGCGACCGCGGCGCCCGTTCCGATCTCGACGCCGCCATTCTCGGCGATTCCCGGTTAAACAATCGTTGGTGATTTGGGGGCGCAGGCGGGGCGCGCCGCCCTGCCGCGGCCGATGCCGCGGATTTGCCGCGAATTTGCGACGAAAGCGGTCAACGCGCGCGAAAAAAACGGCCGATGAACGCCCCGGACGAGCATCCATCGGCCGCCTGGCTCGGGCGGGGCCGCGGCGCCGCCCGAGGAGGCTCTCAGTGGTGGCCGTGATCGTTGCCAAGGAGCAGCTGCGCGAAGACGCTCTTGTCGTCGCCGCCGCTCGAAGTGTAGATCGCAACGCAGGCCACGCCCGTCGTGCAGGCCGCGCCGCCGAAGGCCGGAATCCAGCTGCTCACGGTCACGGCGTCCGCCGCGATCGAGTGCGCACCGGGCGCGGTCGGCACCTTCGCCTGATCGACCGCGATCGGATCCGCGTCGACCTGGTCATAGCCGAACTGGCCGGGACCGGCGCCGTCGTTGCACGCGCCGACGAAGTGGTTGTCGCCGGCATTGAAGGCGACCTCGTCGCACCCGCCCGCGGTCTGCGTCAGCGTGGCGAGGACGTGGCCGGAGCGCGCATCCATCACCTCTTCGGGGCCGCTGTTGCAGCCGAGGAAGAGCTTGTCATCGGGGCCGATCGCGAGGCCGTGCGGGTTGCAGCCCGGCGTCGGGATGTTGCGCATGACGCGAATGTCGCCGTGGTGGTCGGCGTTCGGATCGACGACCGTGATCCAGCCGTCATCGGGATGAGCGGCGTCGCCAGGCACCGCGATATAGAAGAGGCCGGTGTCCTGCACATAGACCGGCTGCTCGATGCCGCCATTGGCCGCGATCGTTCCATGCGTGCCGTCGAAATTGATCTGCTTGACGATCTTGTGATGATCGCCGGGCATCACCGGAATGGTCGAGATCAGGCTGATGAACGGGCTCGCATTGAGCGCATGCGCGTTGGCATTGCCCGGCAGCGGCTGCTCGGAGGGATTGGCGAAGAGCGCGAGCTGATCGACCGGATCGAACGCGCCTTCATCGGTGCGGAAGCAGCCATGAAGGTTGATGTGATCGGTCTGCTTGCCCGTGACGAGATTGAAGACGCGCACCGAGCTGTCGCATTTGTCATTGACGTAATCGGCGGCTTTGTTGGTCTGGCCGAACGCGAATGGCGACGGTCCGTCGCCCGCCCAGGCCTCGACATGGTTGACCGTGAAGACGCCGTTGGGACCCGTGATCTCGTTGCGCCCCGCCGCGGCCGAGCCGCCGAAAGCGGCGTTCTGGTCGCAGCGAATCCCGGCGAACGGATCGGCGGCGGGGGGCGTGAGAAAGGTCGTGCCCTGGCTCAATGTGTTGGGGCTGGTGAGATTAACCGCGTCGATCGAGATCATCATGATATCGCCGTTCGATGCGCCGCCATGCGTGCGGTCGGCGAGCAGATAGACATGAACGAACGGATCGACCCAGGAAATATCGAACGAGAACGATGTCGGCGTGCAGCCCGCGCCGCCGCCGCCCGACATCGAGATCGCCGGAACCGGCACCGTGCTGGTCTTGGTGATGTTGTCCGTGTCGGCTTTGGCGGAGATTGTCGCGGCAGAGAGTAGCAACGCACCCAAGGCGACGGGCGCAAGAAGCTTGCGGCCATCCGCAAGCGAAAGACCCTTCATCTGCGTTCCTCCTGTAAGGCTCGCCCTATTTCGCGGGCTGCGTGGCATCGCCAACGCCCCGAACCTGCGGCGGCGCGCGGTGCCATGGTTTGTTTACGTTCGCTTTGTGTCGAAAATTGGCGAGCGGGCGCGATTCAATGATTGGAAACGCCCCAATCCTAGAGACAAATCGGTGTCACGAGCGCCGAGCGCTTATTTCGGCGCGCGTTCTGCACCAGCGGGCGGCGCCGGGAGAAAGAAAAAGAAAGGGCCGATGAGCGCCTCCGCGGCATTCACCGGCCCGATTTTGAAGGCGGCGCTATTGCGCGCCGCCCCCGAGAGAAAAGTGTTCAGTCGTTATCGTCGTCGTGGCGATCGAAGTCGTGGTGATGGTGTTCTCTCGCCTCCTGCTGGAACTCGCTCGGATCATCGCCGCCGGTCGAGCCGAACAGCAGGATGCAGGGCGTTGGGCCGCACAGACCGCCGGCATTGGCGCCGGTTCCGGACGTGGCGGGCATGAAGTTCTGCACCGTCACCGGATCGGCCGCGACCGAATGCGCACCCCTGGTCTTGGTGTCGATCGAGATGTCGTGGTTGACCGGATCGGCATCGACCACGTCGAGCGCATCGGTGCCGGTCGCTGTCGTGCCGGTGCAGGCGCCGACGAAATGATTGTCGCCGGCGTTGAAATCCACCTCGTCGCATCCGCCATTGGTGCCGGCGGCCGTCGCGATCAAATGGCCATTGCGGATATCAATGACCTGCTCGGGAAATGCGCCGCTGCAGCCCAGGAACAATTCAAAGTCGGGGCCCAGCGCCGCGCCGTTCGGCGAGCAATTCTTGAGGTGGAAGTTCCTGACGAAGTGGATGTCGTCGGCATCGCCGCGCGGATCGATCACCGCGACCACACCGTTATCCGCATCGGTGCTGTTGCCGGGAACGGCGACATAGAAGAGGCCGGTCTTTGGCGAATAGACCGCCTGCTCGATCCCGCCATTCGCGGCGTAGGTGCCGTGCGTCCCGTCGAAGTTGATCTGCTTCAGGATCTTGTGGTGCTTGCCGGGCGCCACCGGAACCGTCGAGATCAGCGTGACGAACGGCGAATTGTTCAGCGCCGTCGCATGGTGATTGCCGGGCAAGGGCTGCTCCGACGGGTTGGCGAAGATCGCCACCTGATCCTTGGGATCGAACGCGCCTTCATCGGTGCGGAAGCAGCCGCCGACATTGATATGGTCGGTTTGCTTGCCGGTTATGAGATTGAAGACGCGAACGCTGCTGTCGCAGCCGTCATTGACGTAATCGGCCGCCGTGTTCGTCTCCGGGCTGGGGAGGGCGAAGAACTTGGGGCCGTCGCCGAGCCAGGCCTCGGTGTGGTTGACGCTGAAAACGCCGTCGGGGCCGGTGAGCTCATTGCGGCCGGCACCGCCGGTCCCGCCGAAGGCGGCATTGGCGTCGCAGCGAATGCCGGCAAACGCGTCGCCGGGCGGCGGCGTCAGGTAGGTGATGCCTTGGTTGGTCGCGTTCGGAGAGTTGAAGTTGATGGCGTTGAGATCCATCACCATCACGGCGCCGGCGGGCACCGTGCTGGTCCCGCCATGGGTGCGATCCGCGAGCAGATAGACACGAGCGAAGGAATCGACCCAGCTGATGTCGAATGAGAACGACGACGGCGTGAAGTGCGCCGCCGGGCATTCCGGGAGTCCGGTCGAAGACACGGCCGGCACCGGAACATTCGAACCGTTGACGATGCCGTCGCTATCGGCTCTCGCGGGTATCGTCGCGGTCGAGAGAAGCAAAGCGCCCATTGCCAAAGGCGCAAGAAGCTTGCGGCCATCCGCAAGCGAAAGACCCTTCATGTGCGTTCCTCCTGTAAGGTTCGCCGCATTCTGCGGGTTGCATGGCATTGCCAGCACTCCGGTCAAGCAGCGGCGTGCTTTGCCACCTGTGGTTTAGCGGTGATTTATGTCGAAAATAAGCGGACAAATGTAATTTAATGATTGGAATGCCTCCAATCATTGGAATTAGTTTCAGGCCTAATTCGGCTATTTGACCGCGCGGCCGCCGGCAGTGTTCATCGCCATGGCGTCCGGCCACGGCGTCGGCAGCATGCGGGCGCCATGCGCCGGCGCGCCGATCAGCTGCCGCAGCGTCTTGGCGCTCACGAGTCCGTCGGCTTTCATGCGCTTGAACGCCGGCTCCCAGCCGGTTTTTTCCTTGAGCGCCGCGATCTGGTCGAGATTGAGCGGCGGCGGCCCCTCGGCCGTGGGAAGCTGCGCCTCGAAGAGAGCGTGGACGATCTTGCGGTCGGCCGGCGCGAGATCGCGATAATGCTGCGGCGGAGCGGCGCTCTTTGCATCGGCGGGCGCGCTCGCGGTCTGCTGCGGCTGCGCTGACGTCGTCTTCGCCTTCGCCCCGGCCCAAGCGGGCGCGCCGGCGCCGGCGAGCAGCGCGAGAAGGGCGAGACAAAGCGCGGGGCGGCGCATCACTCGCTCCGGCTCGAGAGGAGCTCGCCCGCGGCTCTCGTGCGGCTGCGCTCGGGCGGTTGCTTGAGGTCGCTGTCGAGGGTCTGCGCCGTTTGCATCACGATCGCGGTCGCGGTCGAGGCGTCCTTGAAGAAGATCTGTCCCTCATTCGCGACCACGCGCATGCGCGTCGTCGTATCGGTCAGCTTTTGCAGCTCGACATCGATGGTGCGGTCGGTCGCGGTGGCGGAAACTTTCCAGCCGTCATCGCTGCGCTCGTCGGCGGTGAGCGGCATGTCCATGCGGTCGAAGGTCCGCAGCAGGGCGAAGCGCACATTGTTGAGCGGCGCGGCGAAGGTCTTGTAGACGATGCCGTTGAGCGTGTGATCGACGCCGGCGCTCAACCCGGCGCCGCCGACCGCGCCGATGACGGCGAGCCCCACCGTCGCGCAGCTGCACAGGCACAGCGCGAGCAAAGGCGTCAGCAGGATGCGCGCAATTTTCAAGAAATTCTTCCTATGACAAAGCGCCACCGCGTCGACAAAACGCTATGCGCATGCGGCTCGCGCGACAAGCGGGATCGCCGACAAGTTATGCGAGGGGCGCGGCGAATTTGAGCGAAAAGCCGTGCGATGCGGCGCTGTCGGAGCTACGTCCCCTCGCCCGCGGGAGCGGGAGAGGGACAGGGTGAGGGTCAGAGCGCCGGCGACGCTTCCTCGATCGCGCGCAGAATAGTTTCGACGACGCCGTCCCGGTTATGGAGAATCTCGTTGTTCCAAAAACGCAGCACGCGCCAACCGCGCAATTCGAGCCAATGCGTGCGGCGGGCATCGGCTTCGCTTTCCGCATGCTGCCCGCCATCGGCTTCGATGACGAGACGATGCGAGATGCAGGCGAAATCGAGGATGAAAGGCCCGAGTGGATGTTGTCGGCGAAATTTATAGCCGCTCAAGCGCCGATCGCGCAGCAGATACCATAGCGCGCGCTCCGCATCGGTCATCGCGCGGCGCAGTCGCCGGGCACGCTGCTTGGCCATGCGGGAAAAATCTACCCTATGAACCCTCACCCTGTCCCTCTCCCATTTTCATGGGAGAGGGACGCAGCTTCTGCGATCTCAACGCGCGTCCCCTCGCCCGCGGAGCGGGAGAGGCACAGGGTGAGGGGAGAGCGCGATCACGGACGACGCGCCGCGCTTGAAGTTTCTACTCGCGCCCGGGCTGCGCCTTGGCAAAGCGCCGGTCGATCACCTGATCGAGCGCGACCTTCTCCTTCATCATGTTCTGCGCTTCGAACCATTGCAGCTGGCGCCGCATATCGGCGAAGTCGAGCCGTGCCTCGGGATCGACATAAGGAATGGCGAGCCGCAGCCGCTCGGGCGGCTGGTCGAGATATTTCGCAAGGAGCGCGAGGATCGCGGGCGCGGTCGGCCCCTCGCGCCGCGTGCCGTCGGGCGCGCTGAAGGCGTCGTGATAATCGCGCAAGCCCCGCTTCAGCGCGACCATGAAGCGCTCGAAGAGATCCGTGCGCTGATCGAGGCTGTGCGGCGTCGCGACCACGGCGCTCGACTGCCACGGCGCCTCGTCGCCGATCCAGGTCAGGACTTGCAGCTCTTTCTTCGCCAGAGCCGGCTCCGCCACCGTCGCCGGGATGACGCCGGTATCGGCGGTGCCGCCGACCACCGCCGAGAGAATGTTGGTGTTCGATTGCAGCGCGAGAAAGCGCAGGCTCGCGAGCGCAACGCCGTGCTTCAGCGCCACTTGCGCGGCGGCGTAATGCACCGGCGAGCCGATCAGCGAGATCGCCACCGAATGCCCGGCCAGTTGCGCGACGCGCTTCAGCCCCGCCGCGGCGGCGGCGTTCGAGAGGATGAAGGCGTTGATCTGATAGCCCTTCGCCTCATGCGCCTGGCCGGCGAAGATTTTGACGCCGCCATGCCCGGCGAGCGTATAGAGCTGCGCCGACACGCCGGTCGAGCCGATATCGGCCGCGCCCGACACCACGGCAAGCGTGACGGGCCCGGGCGAATCGAAATAGACGAATTGCGGCTCGATCTTCTCGGCCGCGAAATAGCCCTTGGCCTCGGCGATGAAGAGCGCGCCCGGCGCGGTCGATTTGACGGTCGCGATCTTGAGCACATCGGCGCGGGCCGCGCCGCCGATGAGCAGCAAAGCGCCGAAACCGAGCAAGGCGACAACCCATTTTTTCGTGCGCAATTCCCCGCTCCCCAACTTTTTTCGCTCACGACGTCGCCATTCTAGCGGCGCCGCGCCGCGCGTAGAAGCAAAGATCGGCGCAGCCAACCCTCACCCTATCCCTCTCCCATTTCATGGGAGAGGGGACGCAGCTGCTGCGATCTCGACGCGCGTCCCTTCTCCCGCTTGCGGGAGAAGGACAGGATGAGGGTGCTCCGTCAGTAGAGCTCGCGCGGCAGGCGCTCGGCATAGTACTCGCTATCGAACGCACGCGCATCGACGCCGGCCGTGCGCGCGGCGGCGAAATCGCCCAGTGTCGGAACGCCCGGCGGGCGGCCTTCTTGGCCGGCCTTCCATAAATTCGAGCGCACCAGCGCCTTGGGGCAATGCTGGAAAGCCTGCTCGACCGCGACGACGATGACGCAGCGCGGCTCCTTGCCGTTGACGGCGAAGCGGCGCTTCAGCGCCGGATCGACGCTGATCGCGGCGCGGCCGTTGACGCGGTAGGTTTCGTTGGCGCCGGGCGCGAGGAAGATGATTCCGACCTGCGGGTTCTCGAGGAGGTTCTTCATCCCGTCGATGCGGTTGTTGCCCGGCCGGTCGGGAATCAGCAGCGTCTTGCCGTCGTCTTCGACCTTAACGAAGCCTGGCGCGTCGCCCTTGGGCGAGCAGTCGAGTCCCTTCGAGCTGCCGGTGGCGAGGACGAGAAAGGGCGAGGCGGCGATGAAGGCGCGGCCCAGCGCGTCGACATGGTCGATCTCTTTGTTGATCACCCGTTGATCTGGCCGGTTATAGAGCGTCGCCAGCTCGTCGAGCGTGCGCACGAAATTGCCTTCGATCCGATCCATCGCCGCCTCCATGTCGTCCATCCCGACGATAGCATTGCGCGCGCCGGGCCGGATAGCGGCATTCTGGAGAGCGAATTTCGAGACGATCGAATTGACCCTCTCCGCGCGAAGCAGGAGGGGCCCATTGCGCGGCAATGGGAGGGTGCTCTTTGGCGCGACCCACCTCACCCGCTCAGCCGGCTTGCGCCGGCTTCGCACCCTCTCCCCCCAAGAGATGGGCGGAGAGGGTTGTTCAACACGGAGCGCCGAGCCCCTACTTCCTCGCCTCCGTATAGGGATAGATCAGATCGCCGGCCTTGTATTCCGGCGGCCACACCACGACCTGCTTCGAGAAATCCTTGAATTCCGCGACGTCGTGATCTTTCACGTGCTGGAACTGGCTGACCAGCACGCGCGCCTTGGTCCATTCGCCATCGGGCCCGAAGGCGATCGTGCCCGCGACCGTATCGAAGCTGTGGCTGTGGATGTATTGGCCGATCTTGTTCTGATCGAGGCCCTTGGTCGCCTCGACCGCTTGCGCCAGGATTTGCAAGGCGCCGTAGCTATAGGGCGCGAAATTATAGCCGAGCGGATCGAGCCCTTCCTTGGCCGCGCGCTCCTGATATTTCCGAAACAGCTCGGCGACGCCCGGGAAGTTGAATTTGGGGCCGGGCACATATTGATCGGCGGTGCTGATGACGCCGTTGAGCAAGGGCCCCAGCTGCACCTTGAAGGTGGTCGAGATGAGGCCGATCATGTTGCCGCCGAACATCTTGGTCTTGAGCCCGACCTCGTTCGCGGCATGCAGCATGCCGATCGTGTCCGGCGGGTAGCTCGCATTGTAGACGATGTCGGGGCTGGTCGCGTCGACCGCGCGGATGATCGGCGCGAAATCGGTCGTGGTCGGCGGGTAGCTCTTGTCGTAGACGATCGCAAGGCCGCGGCGCTTGGCTTCGGCGCGCGCCGCCTCGGCCGAGACTTGCGAGAACTCGGCGTCGGTCGCGGTGATCGCGACGGTCCTGGGCTTCGGGTTCTGCTGCAACGCCACGTCGAAGAAGCCGCCGGCGACCGCCGCTTTCGGATCGGGCCCGATGCCGACCATCGAGAAATATTTGTCGTAGTGGAAGGCGTGATTGGCGACGAGCGCGGTGATGCCGAAGGTCTCCATATTGTGCTGCATCAGCACCGGGATCGCGGGCACCACCATGTTGGTCGCGTAGGGCCCGACGCAGAGATCGACCTTGTCGATCTCGATCAGCTTCGTATAGATGCCGGGCACGTTGGTCGGGTTGCTTTGATCGTCGTAATAGATGAGCTCGACCGGGCGGCCGAGCAGCCCGCCCTTGGCGTTCTGATCGTCGCGCCAGATCTGCATCGCGAGCAGCACCTGCTTGCCATTGACCGCAACGCCCCCGGTCAAGGACACGCTGAGCCCGATCTTGATCGGTTGCGGCGTTTGCGCCGCGACGGGAAGCGCGGCCAGGACGATCGCGACAGCAGCCAGGCGCGCGGCCGCGCGCAGCGTGCGAATGGTCATCGGCTATTCCTCCTCGTGAGCCGCCTTCGGGCGCCACACGAAAACCGCGGCGCCGCTTGCGGCTTGTTTTGCATTTATGCCCCTTCCTTGGAGGATATTTGAATTTGCGAGGCCGCGCGAGTCTCGGGATTCGCCTCGGAATTCGCCTGGACTCCCTCACCCTGTCCCTCTCCCATTTCCATGGGAGAGGGGACGCAGCTTCCGCGATCTCAACGCGCGTCCCCTCGCCCGCGCAGCGGGAGAGGGACAGGGTGAGGGTCAGCGCGGAAAGCGGAAGGCGGTTCTATTGCGCTGCGGCCGCGCTCAATCGGCCGGGTAGCGCGTGCAAGGCGGCAGGGAAAAGCCCTGAGCGTTGCGCGGCGCAGGCACGGCGCCGCTCTGGGCACAGGATGGGATCAAATAGCCCTGCGCGTTGCGCGCCAGTTCGACCGGATGGTAGCGCGCTTGGCCGATCACCGGCTGGGACGTCGCGGGCGGCGGTCTGTCGCAGGCCGAGAGGACGAGCGGTACGGCGGCGAGCATGCCCAGCCTTGCCATCATTGGAAAACCCTCCCGCGGCGCACGGCGCCATGAAAAATGATTTAGGCCGCGCTGTCGCGAATTCAATACGGGCCGCCCGGTGATGCCGGCGGAGTAGCGCCGCGGAGATTGATGCCGCGCAAATCCGGGCGCATCATTCCGCTTTAGACTTCTTCTCGGTCGCGTATCGAACCGCGCGGCCGCACGGGAAAGGAGCCTGGGGCGCGCGATGCTGGCACGGGATTTGATGACGCGGGACGTGGCGACGGTCGCGCCGGAGACGCCGCTGCGCGACGTCGCGCGCCTGCTGCTCGATCGCGGCATCAGCGCGGTTCCCGTCATCGATGCGACCGGCGCGCCGATCGGCGTTGTCAGCGAAGGCGATCTCATCGGCCGCAGCGACAGCGAGCGGCTGGCGCGCCGCGACTGGTGGCTTGCGATCGCGGCGGGCGCCGAAGGACCCGAGCTGCTCGCCCGCGCCGACGCCGAGAAGCTCCGCGCGCGCGACGTGATGACCGCGCCGGTGGTGAGCGTCAGCGAGACCACCGAAGCCGCCGAGATCGCGCACCTGCTCTCGGCCTATCGCATCAAGCGCGTGCCGGTGCTGCGCGACGGGCGCATCACCGGCATCGTCAGCCGCGCCGATCTGTTGCGCGCGCTGGCCGCGACGCAGACAACAGCGGCGCCCGACAGCGCCGGGCCCGTATCGTACCTCATCGGCAAGACGCTCTCGGCGCTCGACCAGCGTTTCCTCCACGGCCATGGCGCGAGCGCGCCGGCGCCGCCGGTGCCGCAAGCGGCGCGGGCCGAAGGCGGCGTGACCGCCGCCGATTTCCGCGCCCTCATCGCCGATCACGAGCGCGCGCTGATGCGCGCGGAGGAAGCGAAGCAGGAAGAGGTCGCGCGCCAGCGCCGCGACACGGTGCGCGACCTGATCGAGCGTCACATCGCCGATGCGGGCTGGAAATCCATCCTGCACCGCGCGCGCGAGGCGGCGTCTCAGGGCGAGAAGGAATTGGAGGTGCTGCGCTTTCCCGCGAGCCTGTGCGAGGATGGCGGGCGTGCGATCAACGCGCCGCTGCCCGATTGGCCGAAGACGCTGCGCGGCGAGCCGGCCGAGATCTATCTGCGCTGGGAGCGCGAGCTGAAGCCGCGCGGCTTCCATCTCTGCGCGCGCGTGCTCGATTTTCCAGGCGGCGAGCCCGGCGATATCGGCCTCTTCCTCGTCTGGGGCGAGTGATAGGTTATCACCGCCATCCGCGCGTTTGGACGCTGCAAGCGCTCCATGCGTCCCCTGAGCTTGACGAAGGGCGACTTCGCTCGGGATGAGGAGAAGTTGGAAATGGCATCGCCCGTTGATGCGGGGAAAACTTTGGCCTCATCCTGAGCAGCCCGCGAAGCGGGCGCGTCGAAGGACGCGGGATGGAGTTGCAGCGAACGCCGCTATATCAAAAATAGGCGGCGCGATCTCAAGCCTTCGCTCTAACCCGCATAGCTGAATTTCGGCCGCCAGCCTGCGGCGCCTTCGGGCGTCAGATCGAGCAGCCGCCACACGCAGCAGAAATCATCGCCCGCATCGAAGCCGGTATCGGCGACGCGCAGGATCTTGCCGCGCTCCAGCTTGAAAACCGAAACGCCCGGCCACATCCGGCCCTCGCGCGCATAGCCCATATCGGCGGCGAAGCTGGTGCCGTGATGCGAGGCCATCGGGAATTTCCAGCCGCGTGCTTCAGCAAAACGCTGCTGCGCCTCGGGCGGATCGGGCGAGGTGACGACGAAGCCGGCGCGGTCGAGGAGATGCGGATAGACGCCGTTGAAGCCGTCGGCCCACATGGTGCAGCTGGGGCACGACGTGCCCATGTTGTGGATGAGGATGAGCGTGTCCTTGCCGCCGAAGAAAGCGGAGAGCTTGTGCGTGCCGCCCGGCACCGCAAACTCATAGTCCTCGACCTCCTGCGGCTCGGCCGAGGCCTGGATTGCCCGCATCTTCTCGCGCAGCGCCGCGATCTCGCGGCGGTATTCCGCCACGCGTTGGTTGGCGTCCTGATATTTCATGCCGCCCCTCTCCGCGCGCTCAAGCGCCGTAGCTGTCGCGATAGCGCACCCAAGCCTGGGCGGGCTTGAGGCCGGCCTCGTTGCGCCCCATGGGCACGAGATCGAGATAGCGATAGGCGGCGTTCATCATATCGAGGCCGCGTCCGTAGCAGGAATAGGTGTGATAGATCGCGCCATCCGCATCGCGGTAGAACACGCTGATGCCGGGCAGATCCGTCATTCCGGTCTTGAGCGGCCGGTAATTATAGAACATCTCGCCTTGGGCGCGCTCCTCCGGCGTCGCCGAGACGCGATAATCGAAATTGAAATCGTTCTTTTCAGACGACACCCATTTGAAGGTCCAGCCCAGGCGCCGGCGGAACGCGTCGAGCTTTTGCAACGGCGCGCGCGAGATCGCGGCGAAGGATACATCGCGCGCATTCAAGTGCACGACGTTGCGCTCGATATTGTCGGCCCAGAAGGAACAGCTCTTGCAGCCCGAATCCCATTCCGGCGCGAACATGAAATGATAGACCACGAGCTGGCCGCGGCCGGCGAAGAGGTCGCCGAGCGTCTCCTCGCCCTCTGACCCTTGGAAGCGATACTCCTTTTCGACCCGCACCCAAGGCAGCGCGCGCCGCGCGGCGGCGAGCCGGTCGAGCGCGCGCGTCGCCTCCTTCTCTTGCGCCAGCAGCTCCTTGCGTGCCGCGATCCAGTCTTCGCGATTGACGATCTTGTGCTCGGTCATGCTCTCACCTCCTCTTTGGGTTTGGGTTTGGGTTTGGGTTTGGGTTTGGGTTTGCGCGCGCGGCGCTTGGCGCCGCTTTTGGCTTTGGGCTTGCCGCGGTCGAGCTCGGCGAGCGAGGCCGCGAGCAGCTCGAACTGCGCTTGCCAGTACTTGCTGTAGCGGTTGAGCCACAGCGCCGCCTGATAGATCGGCCCGGCCTCGATGCGGCAGCGGCTGATCCGGCCCGAGCGCTCCTGGCGCACGAGGCCGGCGCGCACCAGCACCTGGATGTGGCGCGACACCGCCTGGAGCGAGATCGGGAACAGCGCGGCGATCTCCGAGACCAGGAATTCGCCCTCGCCGAGCCGGTCGAGGATGCGGCGCCGCACCGGATCGGCGAGCGCGCCGAAGACGCGATCGAGCGGCTCCTCGCCGTCATTGGCGGGCACG
>DATEKH010000086.1:0-8918 GCA_035277525.1 Allostellaceae bacterium | reverse complement strand
GCCGCTTGGGCGGCGGGCGAGGGTGCCGCTGCGACCGGCGTCGGTGCGGGCTGCGCCTGCGTCGACGCGGCCGGGCTCGCCGCTTGCGGCGCGAGCGCGACATGGATCGCCGTTCCACGCTCGGGGATGAGGTATTGCGCGCTGATGACGCCGGCAGCCACCGCGAGCAGGGCGCCGGCAAGCCGGCCGGCCCAGCGATGAAACGGCTTGGCTGTGCGGCTTTCGCCGCCCTCGATCTCGTCCGCGGCGCCCTCGATCACCTCATCCTCGAGCGGAACCAACAGCGCCTCGGGCATCACGATCGATTCGAGATCGGCGGACTTTGCCGCGTCATCCGCAGCCGCGCTCACGACCAGCGGCGCGGGCACCGCGGCGCGGCCAAGCGAGGAGCGGCGGATCGCTTGCTCGAGCCACTCTTCGACCGAAAGCCCGGCGCGCGCCGCGGCCTCCTCGGCGAGATCGCAGGTCGCCGGGTCGAGCTCGAGGCGGCTCCAGGCATCGCCCTCGCCGCCGAGATTCATCGCGAGATCGGGGCTCATGCGCGAAGCTCGAGGCTGGGCGCGCTCTCGGCGCGTTGGCGCGCGGCCTCGGGGCTCAAATGCTCGCCGAGGATCATGTCGGCGAGCGTCTCGGGATTGGCGGCGTCGAGCAGCAGCTCGGCATGCTCCGCCGACAGCGTGCCGTTTCCCACCAGCTCCTGCAGCCGGGCCGACAGCCCAAGCAGGCGCATGGTGCGCACGATATGGCGGCGGTCGCGGCCGATGGCGCGCGCGATCGTGCCGGCATCCGACGAGCAGCGCGTCAAGAGGCGAAGATAGGCATGGGCCTCGTCGATCGGCGAAAGATCGCCGAGCGTAAGGTTCTCGCCGAGCGAAGCGAGGATGGCGTGGGCGTCGTCCTCGGCGAAGATCGTGGCCGGGACGCGGGCGAGCCCGG
The DNA here is from genome assembly GCA_035277525.1 of Allostellaceae bacterium. Taxonomy (GTDB): domain Bacteria; phylum Pseudomonadota; class Alphaproteobacteria; order ATCC43930; family CGMCC-115725; genus CAIKMD01. The sequence goes on along the minus strand of DATEKH010000086.1, from coordinate 7,982 downwards.
CGCGTTGCGCCGCGCGCCAACGGCGATGGCCGCACACGATCGCAAAGCGCTCGGGCGCATCGGGAAGGCTGCGCACAAGCAGCGGTTGGCGCACGCCGCGCTTGGCGATGTCGGCGAACAGCGCCTCGGGGACGTCTTCGCTGCGCCTGGTGCCGAGATCGGCGGGCGCCATGGCGGCGACCGCCACCATTTGCGCGCCGGCGCTGAGCGCTTCGCTCGACAGCAAGGGCTCGGCTGCAGCCGCAGGCGCCGGAAGAATGCGGAATTCGGTCGCGTCGGCATGGCTCTCCGGCGCGGCCGCGGCGCCATCGACCGGCTCCAATTCCGCCGCGTCGCGCGCGCAAGTCTCGGTGATGAGACGCGTCAGCCAGGCCGAGAGCGACATGCCCGCGCCCAGCGCCGCGATCTCGGCGGTCGCGCGCGCACTGGCCGACAAGGTATCGAGCCGCCAATTGGCCGCCGAAGATGTCATTCGTCCGTGATCCTCAAGCCAGCACCGATGACGTTAACCTATCTGACCTCTTTTCTACAAATGATCGGTAGCCGGAAAACCTTCGGGCCCGCTTCACCCACGGTTAACCCTAGTCGCGAAACTGCTAATGAATCGTTACTGCGGCGGAATTGAGCCTTTGTTGACGGCGGATGGAGGGCCGGAATACTCTCCCTCGTCGATTTGCGAGGGGTGGAAATGAGCGATTTGGCTGAGGCGGCGCAACGCCTCGAACAGGCCGTGGCGCGACTCGAAGCGGCGTCCCGCCGCTCGGTCGAGCGCAAGCCTCCCGCCAAGCCGAGCCCCGCGCTCAATGAAACGGCGGCGATGGTGGCGATGCGGCTCGACGAAGCGATCCTGCGCATCGACCGGCTCTTGGAGAATTGATGCAGCAAGTCTCGGTGACGATCAACGGCCGCTCCTATCCGGTGGCCTGTGACGAGGGCGATGAGAAGCGCATTCAGGCGCTGGCGCAAGTGATTGACGGCAAGGTCGCCAATTTCGCGCGTCAAGTCGGCCAAGCCGGCGAGGCCCGGCTGCTTGTGCTCGCCGCGCTCGTCCTTGCGGACGAACTCGCCGAAGCGAACGAGGCGCTCCAGCACGTGCCCGGCGCGGCCGCCGCCGGCGAGAGCAGAGCCATCGCGGTCGGCGTCGAGCGCTTGGCCGCACGCGTCGAGGCGGTTGCGGCGAAGCTCGAATCGTCCCACATTTGATGCCGAGAAGATGGGGCTGCGCGGTGCGTTAGGCCGCAATACCCCGGGGCCGATATGTTCCTCTCGGGGACTGTCCCTGGCGAAGCCCTGGTTTCGTCATATGGTTCCCACCTGCGTAAGCGGGCCACGAGGGTACAGCAATGCCGACGGCCGAGGCGGCTCCATCTTCTCATTTTACTCCCTGCTGAAGCGGTTGCCCTCTTTTCCTCGGCGGTGAAAGCGCATGCGATTGCTGTTCTGCGGTGACATTGTCGGCCGCCGCGCGCGCGAAGCCGTCATCGCCGCGTTGCCGCAGCTGCGCCGCGATCTCGCGCTCGATGTCGTCATCGTCAATGGCGAGAACGCCGCGCATGGCTTCGGCATTACCGATTCGATCTGCGAAGCGCTTTACGCCGGCGGCGTCGATGTCATCACCACCGGCAACCATGTCTGGGACCGGCGCGAGATCATGGCCTATATCGCCGGCGATCCGCGCCTGCTGCGCCCGATCAATTTTCCGCCTGGCACGCCCGGCAACGGCTTCGGGATCTATCCCTTGGCTGACGGCCGCAAGCTCTTGGTGGTGAACGCGATGGCGCGGCTTTTCATGGACGCGATCGACGATCCGTTCGCGGCGCTCGACCGGTTGCTGGCGGCGCACCCGCTGGGCGAGGTCGATGCGATCCTGGTCGATTTCCACGGCGAGGCGAGCTCGGAAAAAACCGCGATGGGGCATTTCTGCGACGGGCGCGCTTCCGCCGTGGTCGGAACCCATTGCCACGTTCCGACCGCGGATCATCGCATCCTCGCGGGCGGCACCGCCTATGTGACCGATGTCGGCATGTGCGGCGATTATGATTCGGTGATCGGCATGCTGAAGGAGCCGGCGATCGCCCGATTCGTACGCAAGCTTCCCGGCGAGCGGCTTGAAGTCGCGCCCGGCGAGCCGACGATTTGCGGCGTCGTCATCGAGACCGACGATGCCACCGGTCTCGCGCGGGCGATCTGGCCGTTGCGCGTGGGCGGCAAGCTCGATCCGATCTTGCCGCCCGCGCGGCTTGGCGCAATCGCAACGCCCGCGATGTGAGCGACGCGGCGGCGCTGGTCGCCTATGGCTACATTCTCGGCTGGTCGGTCGCCTGGCCGCCGGGCCCCATCAATGCCGAAATCATCCGCCGCGGCCTGGCGCAGGGCTTCAGGCCCGCTTTCGCCGTCGGGCTCGGCGCCTGCTCGGGCGATGCGCTCTGGGCCTTGGGCGTGATCCTCGGCGCGGGCGTGCTTTTGGGTCCGGCCTTGCGCGCGACGCTCGGCTGGATCAGCACCGGTCTCCTATTTCTGCTCGCCGCGGTGTTTCTCGCCGGGGCCTGGCAGGATTGGCGCCGTCGCGCCGCCGCGCTCGAAGCGCCAGCGCTGCGGCCGGCACGCATTCACGGCAGCTATTTGCTCGGTCTCGGCATGGCCTTGAGCAGCCCGTGGAATCTCGCCTTTTGGCTCGCCGTTTTGGGCCGTGCCGACGGCGTGCGCGCGGGGCTTGGCGGCGCCGTCGTCACCGCCGCCGCGGTCATTCTCGGCGCCGCGTCGTGGTGCGTCGTCCTCTGCATCACCACGGCGCGGTTGCGGATGAGCTTCGGCGGCGGGGTTTGGCCGGTCGCAACGAAGGCTGCCACCGGAATTTTGATGCTCGGTTTCGCGCTGAGCGGCGCTTTGCGCGTTCTTCGGTAGCACGCCGCAAAACCGCCATATTGGCTCGCTAATCAACCGCGGCAAGCAGCAGGGGGAGCCAGGACCGGGGTTTCGCGGATGGCGGCGGTTTCGCAATATATGGTATGGTCCCCCGAAAGGACCTCATTCGGTAGCGGTCGTTATGGCGGGTCATTCGCAATTCAAGAACATCATGTATCGCAAAGGCGCGCAGGACAAAAAGCGCGCCAAGATTTTCACGAAGCTGATCCGCGAGCTCACCTCGGCGGCGCGCTCCGGTCTGCCTGATCCTGCCGCCAATCCGCGCTTGCGCGCGGCCGTGCTCGCGGCGCGCGCGGCCAACATGCCGAAAGACACGGTCGAGCGCGCGATCAAGCGCGGCACCGGCGGCGGCGACGGCGAGAGCTATGACGAGGTTCGCTATGAAGGCTATGGTCCGGGCGGCGTCGCGGTGGTGGTCGAAGGCTTGACCGACAATCGCAATCGCACGGCGAGCGACGTGCGCGCCGCCTTCACCAAGGCCGGAGGCAATCTCGGCGAGACGAATAGCGTAAGCTTTCTGTTCGACCGCCTCGGCCAGGTGAACTACCCGGCAGGGACCGCCTCGGCCGAGGCGATGTTCGAAGCCGCAGTCGAAGCCGGCGCCGACGATGTCGAGAGCAATGACGAGGAGCATCTCATTTTCTGCGCGCCCGAAGAGCTCAACGCGGTGCGCGACGCGCTCGACAAACGCTTCGGGCCGCCCGCGGCCGCGCGCGTCGTCTGGAAGCCCAAGACGCTCGTCGCGGTCGAGGGCGAGACCGCCGAGTCGCTGTTCAAGCTCTTGGAGGCGCTCGAGGACAGCGACGATGTGCAGAATGTCTTTGCCAATTTCGAAGTCTCCGACGACGTTCTCGCGCGGTTGAGCGCCTGAGACCGCCGGCTCGCGTCAGGTGCAGCGCCATGCGTCTCATCGGCCTTGATCCTGGGTTGCGCCGCACCGGCTGGGGCGTGATCGACGCCGCCGGCAACCGCTTGAGTCATGTCGCCGATGGCGTCATCCGCACGCGCGACACGCTGTCGCTTGCCGAGCGCTTGGGCGCGCTCTATCGCGAGCTCGGCGCAGTGCTCGAGCGTTTCGCGCCCGAGGCCGCGGCGGTCGAGGAGACCTTCGTCAACAAGAACCCGGCCTCGACCTTGCGCCTCGGCATGGCAAGAGGCGTGGTACTGCTGGCGCCGGCCGAGCGCGGCTTGCCGGTTTACGAATATGCGACCAACCTCGTCAAGAAATCGACCGTCGGCACGGGACACGCCGAGAAAGCCCAGGTGCAGATGATGGTCGCGCGTCTCCTGCCCGGCGCGGGCCGAGAGGAAAATGCCTGCGACGCGCTGGCGGTGGCGCTCTGCCATGCGCATCACGCCGCGACCGCGCGCGCCGTCGCGCTGGCGGCGGGAGGCAGCCGGTGATCGCGATGCTCGCGGGCGTCGTTGATCACGCCAGCGCCGACGGTATCGTGCTCGACGTGAACGGCGTCGGCTATCTCGTCTTCGTCTCGTCGCGCACGCTTGCCCGGGCGCCGGCGCGGGGCGAGCCGCTGCGGCTCCTGATCGAGACCCATGTCCGGGAAGATCACATCCATCTCTTCGGCTTTGTCGACGAGGCCGAGCGCGAATGGTTCCGCTTGATGACGAGCGTCCAGGGCGTCGGCGCGAAGCTTGCGCTCGCGCTCTTGAGCGCGGCAACGCCGGAGCAGCTCGCAGTCGCGATCGCGGCGCAGGACAAGGGCGTGCTCACCGAAGCCGAAGGCGTCGGCCCGAAGCTCGCGCAGCGCATCGTCAATGAGCTCAAGGACAAGGTCGGCGGCATCGCGCTCGGTATCTCGAAGGCGCCGCCCAAGGGCGCGGCGAGCGAGGCTGTTTCGGCGCTCGTCAATCTCGGCTATGCGCGCAGCGACGCCTATGGCGCGGTCGCCGCCGCCGCGCGTCATCTCGGCGCCGAAGCCTCGCTCGATGCGCTGATCCGATCGGGCCTGAAGGAATTGGCGCGGTGAGCGAGGATCGCCTCCTCGGCGCGAGGCGCCGCGTCGAAGATTCGGGCGAGCCGTCATTCCGGCCCGCGAGCTTTAATGAATTCGTCGGCCAGCGCCAATCGCTCGACAATCTGCGCGTCTTCATCGCCGCCGCGCAGCAACGCGGCGAGGCGCTCGATCATGTGCTGCTCGCGGGCCCGCCGGGTCTTGGCAAAACGACGCTTGCGCAGATCGTCGCGCGCGAGCTGGGCGTCTCGTTCCGCGCGACCTCGGGCCCGATCATCCAGCGCGCGGGCGATCTCGCCGCGCTCTTGACCAATCTCGAGCCGCGCGACGTGCTGTTTATCGACGAGATTCACCGTCTCGCCCCGGCGGTCGAGGAAATCCTCTATCCGGCGATGGAGGATTTTCAGCTCGACCTCATGATCGGCGAAGGCCCGGCCGCGCGCTCGGTGCGCATCGATCTGCCGCCCTTCACCCTGATCGGCGCGACCACGCGCTCGGGGCTGATCACGCGGCCGCTGCGCGAGCACTTCGGGATTCCGATCCGGCTCGTCTTCTACGACGCCGCCGAGCTGCAGCAGATCGTCGAGCGCGGCGCGCGCGTCTTGGGCATCGCGCTCGAGGCCCAAGGCGCTGCCGAGATCGCGCGCCGCTCGCGCGGCACGCCGCGCGTCGCCGCGCGGCTGTTGCGGCGCGTGCGCGACTTCGCCGCGGTCGACGGCGTCAAGCGCATCGACGCCGCGGCGGCCGATGCGGCGCTGCAGCGCCTCGAGGTCGACGCCAGCGGGCTCGACGCGCTCGATCGCCGCTATCTTCTCTGCATCGTCCAGAATTATGGCGGCGGACCGGTGGGCGTCGAAACCGTCGCGGCCGCCTTGGGCGATCAGCGCGACGTCATCGAGGAGGTGATCGAGCCCTATCTCGTGCAGCAGGGCTTCGTGCAGCGCACCGCGCGCGGCCGCGCCTTGACCGCGGCGGCCTATGCGCATCTCGGGTTGAAGCCGTTGCGCCCGCCGGCGACGCAGCTCGATCTCCTCGATGACGATGCGGAGGAGAGCGCGCGATGAGCGCCGAGCTGCCGCCGGGCGGGGTCGTGGTGGATGGCGTGCACCGCTTTCCGCTGCGGGTCTATTACGAGGACACCGATGCCGCGGGCATCGTCTACTACGCGAATTACCTGAAATTCATCGAGCGCGCGCGCACCGAGCTGATGCGGCGCTACGGCGTCGAGCACGAAAAGGCGCGCCAGAGCGAGGGCACCGCCTTCATCGTGCGCCGCGCCGCGCTCGAGTTCCTGGCGCCGGCGCGGCTCGACGACGCGCTCATCATCGAGACGCGCATCGCCGAAATCGGCGCCGCCACGATTCGCTTGACCCAGGATGTGCGCCGCGGCGATGAGTTGCTCGTGCGCGCCGATATTCTCGTTGCCACGGTCGGCCGCCAGGGAAGGCCGGTCCGCTTGCCGCCCGCTTTGCGGTCGGCGCTCCATTCCCGCCATGAAACCTCTCGGATGGTCACCGCCAATGCCCGATAACGCCATCGATCAAGCCGCCCTCGCGGGCTCCGTGCCGCACGATCTCTCGATCGTGACGCTGTTCCTGCAGGCGGACACGCTCGTCAAATGCGTCATGCTGCTGCTGCTCATTGCGTCGTTCTGGTCCTGGGCGGTGATCTTCGACAAATACACGAAGCTGCGCCGGCTGCGCCGCGACGCCGACAATTTCGAGGAGAATTTCTGGTCGGGCGGCGCGCTCGACGATCTCTATGACCGGATCGGCAACCGGCCCGAGGATCCGATGTCGTCGGTGTTCGCCGCGGCGATGCGCGAATGGCGCCGCAGCATGGCCAAGGGGATCGTCGCCACCACCGCGACGCGCATGACTTTGCAGGAGCGCATCGAGCGCGTCATGCAGGTGACCGCCGGCCGCGAGATCGCGAGGCTCGAGCGCTACATGCCGTTCCTTGCGACGGTGGGCTCGACCTCGCCCTTCGTCGGCCTCTTTGGCACGGTCTGGGGCATCATGAACAGCTTCCAGTCGATCGCCGCGGCCAAGAATACGAGCCTCGCCGTGGTCGCGCCGGGCATCGCCGAATCGCTCTTTGCGACGGCGCTCGGCCTCGTCGCCGCGATCCCCGCGGTGATCTTCTACAACAAGTTCTCGACCGATTTCGGCCGCTATGCCGGCCGGCTCGAAGCCTTCGGCGCCGAGTTCAGCGCGATCCTCTCGCGCCAGCTCGACGAAAAGGCCTGACGCCATGGCGGGTCCCCTTCTGCAGCGCGCCGGCGGCAACCCGGCTCAGCGGTATAAGCCGATGGCCGACATCAATGTGACGCCGATGGTCGATGTGATGCTGGTGCTGCTGGTCGTGTTCATGGTGACGGCGCCGCTCTTGACCGTGGGCGTGCCGGTCGATCTGCCCCAGACCAAGGCGCAGCAATTGAACGAGCCCAAGGAGCCCCTGGTCATCTCGATCAACGCGCAATGCAAGACCTATCTGCAGAACGCCGAGATCGCGAGCGATCAGCTCGTGCCGCGCCTCCAAGCGATCACCAACAACAATCCAACCGCAAGCATCTATGTGCGGGGCGACCGCAACGTCAATTACGGCTGCGTGCTCGGCACCATGGGGCTGATCAGCGCCGCGGGCTTCAGCAAAGTCTCGCTCGTCGCCGAGCAACCGAAAAGCGACACGACGAAGCGCTGAGACGATCATGCCCGGACGGGGTAGTTTTCTTTACTCGCTGATCCTGCACGTGGCGGTGGTGCTCGCCTTCGTGTTCGGGCTGCCGCATCTGTTCGAATCGAAGATTCCTGACAACGAGCCGATCGCCGTCCAGCTCGTCAACATCGCCCCGGAGACGCGCGCCACCCAGGTCAACACCGCCCCGCCCGTGCCGCAGGCCAAGCCCGAGCTGGCGCAGAACGAGCCGCCGAAGCCCGAACCGCCCAAGCCCGAGCCGCCGAAGCCGGAACCGAAGCCCGAGCCGCCCAAGCCGGCGCCGCCTGCCCCGCCGCCGCCGCCGCCACCCCCGCCGCCGGTCGAGAAGCCGCAGCCGCCCAAGCCGCCGCCTCCGCCGCCGCCTCC
>DATEKH010000085.1:0-22287 GCA_035277525.1 Allostellaceae bacterium | reverse complement strand
AGCCCGACGAGATGGCGCAGGAAGACCTGATTGTCGGCGCTCTGCGTCAGATTGCGCACGAAGGAGCCGTCGATCTTGACGATGTCGACGGCCAGGGCCTGGAGATGGCGCAGCGAGGTGAAGCCCGCGCCGAAATCGTCGAGCGCGACGCGGCAGCCGAGCTCGCGCAAGGTGCCGACGAAGCGCACCGATTCCTCGATGTCGTGCAACGCCTCGGTCTCGGTGATCTCGACCAGGAGGCGGCGCGCGACCGCGGGCTTGTTGCGCAACAGCGAGGTGAAGGTGCGCAGCCACGGCCGGTCGGTCGCGGTGAGGCCCGAGATGTTGATGCCGAGGCAGATGTCCTCGTGCTCGGCGACCTCGGCGACCGCGGTCTCGAGGACGAAGCGGTCGATGAGGCGGATGAAGCCCAATTGCTCGATCGCCGGCACGAACGCGCCCGCCATGATGACGCGGCCATCCTCGGCGATCATGCGCAGCAGGCATTCGTGATAGTCGATCGCGCCCGAGGTGCTCGCCACCACCGGCTGATAGGCGAGCTTCAAGCGGCCTTCCTTCAGCGCGCGCTGCACGCGCTCGCCCAGCGCCATGTCGACGCGGTGGCGGCTGCGCTGCTCCTCGGAGAGACGGTAGGGCACGAGGCAGTCGCGGCCGGCGCGCTTGGCTTCGGCGAGCGCGCTCTCGGCCCGCGTCATCACCTCGTATGCGGTCTTCGCCTGGTCGGGAAAGGCGATCGAGCCGATCGAGACGGTGGCGTAGATCGGCCCGACCGTGGTCGCGATCGGCACGCGGCTGACCGCGGCGAGGATCTTGTCGGCCGCCGCCGCGACATGCGATTCCGCGCAATGTGCCAGGACGATGCCGAAGCGATCGCCGCCGACGCGGCCGATCACGTCCGAGGCCCTGAGGCATTGATCGAGGCGGTGGCCGATCTCGACCAGCACCTCGTCCGCCGCCTTGTAGCCGAACGCATCGTTGATGGTCGCGAGCTTGTCGACGCCGACCGCGAGATAGGCGCCGGGATGATTGGCGCGGAAGCTCGCGGCCAAGAGATGGTCGAGCACCTCGCGCAGACGCTTCTTGTTGAAGTGCCCGGTGAGCTCGTCGTAATTGGCGCAATGCTCGAGCTGCTGCTCCTGGTGCTTGCGCGAGGTGACGAGCCGGAGCACGCCGAAAAAGCGCTTGGGCCGGCCGAGCTTGTCGAACTCGGCGGCGCCGCGGTCGTGCAACCAGGCGAAATCGCCATTCTCCAGCCGAATGCGGTACTCGCAATCAAAGCGCGTGCCGCGCGTGTAATGGGAATGCAGCTGCTGCTGGCGCAACAGGAGGTCGTCGGGGTTGATACGCTCGGCAAAGGCCTGGCCCCGCGCGAGCGCGAGGGCCGCGCTAAAGCCGAGATCGCCGAGCGCGCCGTGCCATTGCAGGGCGTCGGTGTCGAGCTCCCAGACATAGGCGACATCGCCTGCGGCCGCCAAGGCCCGGGCCACCGGCGAGCGTGCCTCCCCGTCCGGCGCGCCTTGCGGCGTACCCGCCGCGCTTTGGGTATCCCGTGGAAATTCAGCCATACTGCACAAGCATCCGAGATCGACGGATCGCGATCGTCGGATGGTGCGGGCAAAGGCTTGAAAAACGCTTAAATAATAATCCTTTAACGCTATTCCCGGGGGCTGTGGGCCTGGAGGAAGGGCAGCACCGCTTGGTTAAACTCGCGGGGCACGACGCGTGTGAAGTCGTGCCCGCCCTGCGGGAAGAACTTAGCTTCGGCACCCGGAATCCGGCGCGCCAGCTCCTCGCCGAAATAGGACGGCGTGATCAGGTCGTCATGAGCCGCAAGCACGAGGGTGGGGGTTCGGATGCGCCCGAGATCGGCCGTCCGATCGAACGCCATGATCGCATCGATGCGGCTGGCGATCACCTCGGGCGCCGGGAAATTGGCGAGCCACTGCGCCTCCATCTGCCGCAGATGCTCGTTGTTGGCGGCGATGTAGTGGGCGGGATAGAGGAACAGCGTGTTGGCCTGGATATAGGAGGACGGGCCGAGCCGGGACAGCAATTCCTTGCGCAGGCCGAAGAAGCGGCGGAAATAGGCGTCGGGCTTGGTCCAAGCCGCGGTCAGAACCATGCTCGCAAGCCGCTCCGGGTGCTCGATCGCGAGAATTTGAGCAACCGCGCTGCCTGCGGAATGGCCGATCAGGTGAATCTTCTTGAGCCCGAGCTCGTCGATCAGCGCGATGGCGTCGGCCGCCAGGCGGTCGATGCTCGCCGCGACGCCGACATGGTCGCTTTGACCGACGCCGCGATGGTCATAGACGATCACCTCGTAATTGCGCGAGAAGGCGGGGATCTGGTCGCGCCAGAAACTGGCATAGCCCGACAGCCCGGTCACGAACAGCACCGGAAAGCCGGCACCGTGCCGTTCGTAATACATCCGACTGTCGCCGATGGACACACGCGGCATGATCAGCCGACTCCGCTCGAAGGCTGCGGTCGTAACATCGAAGCAACGCGGCTGTCAATTCGCGCGCCGCGCTGGCAGCCATGCGTTTTGCTTGCGCATGCTGCGCGATAGCTGCAAGCCCGCCGCGCTCAGCGCGGGAGCATCATCGATTCCGGCGCGGGCAGTTTGTCGGCCGCGATCTCGCCGGCATCGGCGACGAGCTGGAGCGCGCGCTTGAACCCGGCCGGATCGACATCGCCGGTCCGGCTGTAGCTCTTATCCGTGATGAAAAGCTGTTCATAAATCTTCTTGGCGATACCGGCATCGACCTTGGTGTATTTCACGAGCATCTGCTCGGCTTCAGCGCGGTTGGCAGGATCATAGAGCCATTGATGTGCACGCTCGAACGCCTTTCTCACGCGCGCGCCGTTGTTGTTTTCGGTCGCCCAGCCGCGCGTCGCGACGACGAGCGTCGGCGGATAGGCGCCGATCTGCGCGTAGCGCCCAAGCTCCTTGAGCCCGCCTTGAATCGCCTTCTCCGCGCCGGGCTCGAACAAGGCGGCGCCCGCGATCGAGCCTTTCTCGATCGCGGCGACTTTGAGCGGCGTGATGCCAACCTGAATTCCGGTCCAGTCGGAGCGCGTCAAGCCATGCGCGGCGAGGAGCTTCTCCGTCAGCCATACTTCATTGACCTTGAGCGAACTGAAGCCGATGGTCTTGCCTTTGATGTCGGACCAGGTCTTGATCGATTTCGAGACGACGAAGGACCAGTCCGGCGCGCTTTCGGGTTGAGCGATCGCGACCAGATCGGCGCCGTGCCGATTGGCGTCCATCAGCGATTCCGGCTGCACGCCCGCGATCTGCGCCGATTTCGAGATGAGAAGCTGGATCGCCTGCGGCGAATTCTGGAACGGGATCGATTCGGGCGCGAAGCCGGCGTCTTTGAAGAAGCCTTTGTCGAGGCCGACATCGATCGACCACCAGATCGCATTGGGGCTCGCATAGTTGATCGCCAGAGGCGTCGCGGCTTTGCCCTGCGCCGATGTCGGGCCGCACAGCGTCGCACCGACCGCGAGCACCGCCGCGCCGAACATGTATCGTCTCAACGAAGGCATTCCCGTGTGTCTCCCCTTCACCTTACTCACGCGCCGCGACCCACGCCCAGCCGCCGACAGCGGCGGCGACGACGATGGCGGCGATCAGATTCGCCGCACTCGCCTGCATGCCCAAAGCAACCCACAGCACGAGCGATCCGGCCGCTGCAGCGGCCGCGCCTGCAAGCATGCGCATGGTCGGCACGTCTCCCCGACGCAACCTATCGTCCGTTCGATTTCGGGTCAATTGTCGGCCCCTTGCCAAAGGATCAGAACGTGATAAGAGATTTCCATCGGGCATTCAAAGCGACACGCAACATGTCAGAAAAATTCGATGCCGCACGCATGGTCGCGAAGCTTCTCGGCGCGCGTTCGACGCCGCTCGAAGAGGTGCCGCAAGTGATTGCCAATGTTCAGCGTGCCCTGTCATCGCTCGGCGAAAAGAGCGCAGCGGAGCCGGCGAAGCGCATGCCACGACCGGACCGCCGCATGAATGCGCGAGAGGATGCGGCTTCGGCGCCGCAAACGCCTGCGGCAGCGACAGAGCCCGAAGCGAAGGCCGCGCCGCCGACGCTCGTGCGCCGCGCAACGCTTGGCGCGCACGCCGTGGCGGAGGCGGCGCATTTGGTCGCGCCCGTCACAACCGGCGCGGTAAGAGGCGTCGTCCAATGGTTCGACAGCCGCACGGGCCAGGGCGCATTGCGACTGCCCGGCTCGAGCCGCGACCTGCCAATCGATGCGGCGACGCTCGCGAACTTCGGCATCTCGCGCCTCTTCAAGGGTCAGGAGATCGAGGCGACGCTCGGGGGCGCAGGCGAGCAGGCCAGACTTGCGCTCCTGCGAATTGTCAATGCGCCGCCCACCTCGCCGGTCACGGGCGGCACCGTGCATGACCGGCACTCCAAGGCGGTGGTCGTCGAATTGAAGCACCAGGCGCAACGCCGCAACGCCGCGCGCGCCGAAGCGGAGACCCTGCTTTCCGCGCGCCGCGCACCGAAATAAATCAAGGCTCCGAGGGAGACGCCACATGGCCGAGATCGCGCTCATCGTTGGCGCCGGCAGCGGACTCAGCGCGGCGCTGGCGCGGCTGTTTCACGAGGAAGGCATGCGCGTGGCGCTTGCGGCGCGCCATCCCGAGAAGCTCGCCGTGCTGTGCAAGGAAACCCAAGCGCGCGCTTATGCATGCGACGCCGAGAAGACCGCCGATGTCGACGCGCTCTTCAAAGCGCTCGTCGCCGATATCGGATCGCCCGATCTGGTGGTCTACAATCCCAGCTACCGCACGCGCGGACCGGTGGCGGAGATCGACCCGCAGGAAGTGCTGAAATCCATCACCGTCACCTGCTTCGGCGGCTTCCTGGTCGGACAGCAGGCGGCGCGGCTGATGCTGAAAGCGGGTCACGGCTCGATCCTCTTCACCGGCGCCTCGGCGAGCATCAAGGGCTATGCGCGCTCGGCGTCCTTCGCCATGGGCAAGTTCGGGCTGCGCGGCCTCGCGCAGAGCATGGCGCGCGAATTGGCGCCGCAGAATATCCATGTCGCGCATTTCGTCATCGACGGCGGCATTCGCCGCGGCGACGATCCGCGCGCCAACGAGCGCGGGCCGGACGGATTGCTCGAGCCCGACGCGATCGCCGCCAGCTATCTCCATGTCCATCGCCAGAAGCGCAGCGCTTGGACGGCCGAGATCGAGCTTCGTCCGTGGGTCGAATCCTACTAAACCCGAGCACAGCGTGAGCGATCCTGTTTCGGCGCGCAGCGCCGAACTTCGCGCGGACAATCCGATCGCCGCGGGCGCGTCGCAGCGCACCTGGATTCTGACGGCGTCGGTCGTGCTGATCTTGATGACTGGCGTCGAGGGCACGGTGATAGCGACCGCGATGCCGACCATCGTCGGCCATCTCGGCGGGTTCGAGCTCTTCAGCTGGGTCTTCAGCGCCTATTTCCTGAGCCAGGGCGTCACCATCCCGATCTATGGCAGGCTGGCCGACCTGTTCGGCCGCAAGCGCGTGCTGTTTTTCGGCCTCACCCTGTTCTTGACCGGCACGACGCTGTGCGGTTTCGCGCCGAACATGCCGTCCCTCATCGGCTTCCGAATCATCCAGGGCATCGGCGCCGGCGCGGTGCAGCCGATCAACCAGACCTTGATCGGCGACATGTATCCGCCGGCGATGCGCGCGCGCATGGCCGGATTCTTTTCGAGCATCTGGGGCATTGCGGCGATCATCGGACCCTTGCTCGGCGCCTTCGTCATCGCGCATGCCGAGTGGTATTGGGTTTTCTGGGTGACCGTGCCGATCGGCCTCGTCGCGTTCCTGCTCTTGGCCTTCGCGCTGCACGAGCGGATTCAGCGGCGCGCGCATCGCATCGACTATCCGGGCGCTGTGCTGATGGCCTTAGGCATCGGCCTTCTGATGTATGCCTTCATTCAGGCGCGCGCGCTGGGCCTTGCGGGCTTCGGCGCGTTGCTCGGGCTCGCGCTCGCGATTCTCGCCTCCTTCGTCATCGTCGAGCGGCGCGCGGCGGAGCCGATCATGCCGCTCGCGCTGTTGCGCAACCGCGTCCTCGCATGCGGCAATATCGGCTGCTTCGGCGTCGGCTGCGTCGTCATGGCAAGCACGACCTTCCTGCCTGCCTATGTGCAAGGGGTGATGGGCCGCAGCCCGTTGATCGCCGGTTATGTGCTCGCCGTCAGCTCGGTGACATGGATCGCGGGCTCGGCCTCGGGCGGACGGATCATGCTGCGCACCTCCTATCGCACGGCGACGGCGGTCGGCGGCGTGTTTCTCGTCTCCGGCATTGCGATGCTCATCGCCCTCGATCCAGAGCGCGGGCCGCTTTGGGCCGCGATCGGGACCGGCCTCGTTGGGATCGGCATGGGGCTGACGCAGAATACCTACACGGTCGGCGCGCAGAGCGTCGTCGATTGGAGCCAGCGCGGCACCGCGACGTCCTTGATCGCTTTCGGCCGGATGCTCGGCCAGACCGTCGGCACCGCCATCTATGGCGGCGTCGTCAATCTGAGCCTCGCCGGGCTTCTGGGCGGCGACGCCGTCAACCAGATCATGGATCCGGGCTTGCGCGAAAAGCTCGGCGCGGCGCAGGTCGAGACGGCGATGCTCGCGGTCTCGGACGCGATCCGCAATGTCTATTGGGTCGCGGCTTTCTTCGTCGCGCTGGTGGTGATCGCGGGCCTGTCGCTGCCCAAGGGCTTGAGCCCGACGCGTCCGGCGAAATAACCGAGCCGCGCCGCTACGTCCGCCAGGAGGCGTAGCCGCAGCCGACATAGACTTCGGGGATGGCGCGGTACTCGATCAGATCGAAGCCGCGCCCGCCGGCCGCCGCATGGGCGATCACCCAGTTGCGCACCTCATGGGTGCCGTTGCCGGCCGCCGCCATATGCGCCTCGAGGAATTGCGTGAGCGGCGCCTCGGCCCCCTCGGCAAAACCCCGGAGGCAGTCGCGGTCGAAGGATTCGTCGATCGCGCCCATGGTCGATTCGCCGATCGAGTGGCTGAGGCCGCCGGTCGCGAGAATCGCAACCCGCAGATTTTTCTCCGGATAGGAGGCGATCGCGCGCGCCAAGAGCCGGCCCCAGGCGAAGCAGCGGCGGATGCTCATCATCGGCGGCTCGAGATCATTGACCGTGATCGGCACGACGCGCGGCAAGGCCGGCAACTCCATGCGCTCGAGCGGAATGCAGAAGCCGTGGTCGAGCTTCAGATGGTGCGAGATCGAAGGCTCGAAATCTTCGGCGAGAGCGGTCGCGGCGATATGCTGGCCGAGCGCGGCATGCCCCGCGAGGGAGCGCGCAAAGCTCTTCATGAAGGGCTCGGACGGGCCCTCATGGCTCTCGCCCACGCCGATGCAGATGCTCGGCAAATTGTCGAGAAAGAAATTGGTCCAGTGATCGGGCGAAAGCTCGACGATCACATCGGGATGCGCCGCCGCCATGCGCCGGCCGAGCTCGCGATAGGGGGCAGCGATCTCTGCGCGGCGCGCTTCGGAAAACAGATGCCAGTCGCGCGCGACCAGCGGCGCATGGCTTGCGGCAAAGGCGCCGACGAGTTCAGCCATGGGCGGCCTCCTTTCCGGCTTGGTGCAGCTTTTCGAGGAAGACCGCGTCGCTCATCCCCGCAGCACCGAAGTAATAGCGCAGCAGATAGGCGTTGACGCGGCGGCCGAGGAAGCCGACATCGTCGCGCGCGAGCGCGTCGAGCACCTCTTGCGCCAAGGGATAGCGCGCCAGGATCTTCGCGCGGTCGGCGCGGTATTCCGCCGCGGCGGCGGGATTTTGCAGATCGAAGAACAGTTTGCTCAGCCAGTAATCGGTCATGGCCGCAAATCTACAACGGCCGGGGCCGCTACCGCGAGTCCGACGATTGTGCTAGCCATGACAGCAGCAAAAGGGAGGATCGCCATGAAGGCTGCCGTCGTCACGGAGACGGGCATCGAGAGTCGCGAGGTGCCGCAGCCCAAGCCCAAGCCCAATGAGGTGCTCGTCAAGGTGCGCGCCATCGGGCTCAACCGCGCGGAACTGCCGGGTGCCTACGGCTCGGGCCATGCGCGGATGACGGGGACGATTCCGGGCATCGAATGGGCCGGCGAGGTGGTGGAATGCGGCGCCGAGGCCAGGGGCGTGAAGCCCGGCGACCGCGTGATGTGCACCGGCCAAGGCGGCTACGCCGAATATGCGGTGACCGATTGGGGGCGAACCTCGCCGATCCCGGCCAACAACATGAGCTGGGAGCAGGCCGCCACCTTGCCGAGCGCGCTCGGCACCATGCATGACGCGATCGTCACCAACGGCAGGCTGAAGCCGGGCGAGAGCGTGCTGATCCAAGGCGCGAGCTCGGGCGTTGGGCTGATGGGGCTGCAGATCGCCAAGCTCAAAGGCGCCAAGCTGGTCTTCGGCACCTCGACCAATGATGCGCGGCGCGCGCGGTTGAAGGAATTCGGCTGCGATCACGCGATCGACACGCGCAAACCCGACTGGCCCGAAGAGGTGCTGAAAGCGACCGACGGCAAGGGTGTCGATCTCATCATCGACATGGTGTCGGCGAGCGTCGCCAATCAGAACATGAAGGCCGCCGCCGTGCTGGCGCGCATCATCAATGTCGGCCGCTTGGGCGGTGGGCGCGGCGAGTTCGACTACAATCTCCATGCGCAAAAGCGCATCGCCTATATCGGCGTCACCCACCGCACGCGCTCGATGGACGAGCTGCGCGCCGAGATCAGAAACATGCGCGCCGATCTGTGGGAAGCCGTGACCGCCGGGACCTTGCGCCTGCCGATCGACCGCGTCTTCAAGCTCGATGAGGCCGAAGCGGCGCAGACGCATATGCGTACCAACGCGCATTTCGGCAAGATCGTGATGGTGACGTAAGGCCGCTGAGCGCTACTCCGCCGCGGCGATTGCGGCGTCGCTCTTGGCCGAGGCACGGGCCGTACCCATGCAGAGGAGGCTGGCGAGCAGGATCGCCGCGGCCGTGACCAGCACCCATTCGGAATGGCCGTGGTCGATGAGATAGCCGAAGGGCACGGGCGTCAGCGCGCCGCCCAGAGGCAGGCCCGAGCTGACGAAGCCGAATACCTTGCCGATCTCGCCCGCAGGCGCCGCGTCCTTCAGCATGATGTCGCGCGGCGTGCGGCTGCCGCCCAAGGCGGCGCCCGAGAAGAACATGATCGCGATCGCGGCGATGCCGCCCACCGGCAGGATGCCGACCAGGAAGATCAGCGCCGCCGAGAAGATCGTCAGCCCCGCAACGAAGAACGCGATCAACCGCTTCCAGCGATCGACCAGCGTGCCGCCGATCAGCACGCCGGCGCTGGTGCCGATCATGTAAGCGGTGAGCGCCGTCGAAGCGAGCGCCAAGGCAATGCCCTTCTGCTCGTGCAGAATGGTGATCAGCCAGGCCTGGATGCCGCTGCCGGCCATGGAGCCGAGCAGATAAAAGAAGAAGAACAGGATCAGCGTGCGGTCGAGCAGCAGCCTGCCGACGGTCATCCGGCTCGCCGTTTTCTCGCTGCGCGCCTGCTCCTGCAGGATGCTGCTTTGCCAAACGATCGCGGCGGCGACCGGCAGGCCGAGCAGGCCCAGCACGAGCAAGGCCTCGCGCCAGCCGATCAGCCCCGAGAGCAAGGCGACGACCGGCGGCGCCAAGGCGAAGCCCGCATTGCCGGTGAAGGTGTGAATGGCGAAGGCCTGGCCCATGCGCTCCTTGCGGATCGAGCCGGCGAGAATGCTGTAATCCGCCGGGTGATAGACCGCGTTGGCTGCGCCCGAGATCGCCGCCAACACCACGATCTGCCAATAGGCGGTGGCGAACGCCATCAGCGCGATGGCGATCGACATGACGAGCGTGTTGCCGATGAGGAAGCGCCGCGCGCCGAAGCGATCGACCAGGAAGCCATAAGGCGTTTGCATCGCGGCGGCCATCACCGCCATGACCACCGGCGCGAGGCCCAGCTCCGCGAAACTCACCTTGAATTGATCCTGCCAAATGAGGAACAGCGGCGGCAGGCAGAGCTGATAGAAATGCGACAGGAAATGCCCGTTGCCGATGAGGAGATTGACGCGCGCGTCGCGGGAGATCATGGGCCGCCATGCTGCGCCAGGGCCGAAAGCCCGTCAATATGTCGCAGCGCGCGGCTTGGGCAGCGGCGTAAGCCTGGGCGTGGCGCGGCCTTCCTGGTAAAACTTGGAACGGGGGAATGGCCTGGCGCGTGTCGCAAGCGAGGTGAGAAATGAAATTCGCGCATTTCGCCCATGTCTGGGGCAAGCCGGGGATGAACCCGGCCGAGCGCTACCGTCAATTATGGCGCGAGCTGCAGCTTTGCGACGAACTCGGCTTCGATTATGGCTTCTGCGTCGAGCATCACTTCCGGCCGGATGAAAGCTGGATGTCGGCGCCGAGCCTTTATTCGGTGGGCGCCGGCGCGCGCACCAAGCGCATCCGTCTTGGCGGGATGGGTCATATCGTGCCGCTGCATCATCCGCTGCGCTTGGCCGAGGAAATCGCGCTCGCCGACCAGATGCTCGAGGGCCGGCTCGAAGTCGGCCTCGTGCCGGGCATCTCGGAGCGCTATTTCGGGCCGTTCGGCGTCGATTTTACCACCAGGCGCGAGGTCACGCTCGAATTCGTCGGCTTCCTGCGCGCGGCTTATACCGACGCGCCGAGCTTCAGCTTCGAAGGGAAATATCACCGCTTCAAGGACGCCAAGCTCGCGGTCAATCCCTATCAGCGCCCGCTGCCGCCGCTGTGGATCGAGACGCGCGATCCCGCGACGCTCGAATTCTGCGCCAAGGAAGGCATCAATCCCGGCTATTTCCTGGTCTATCCGCGCGCCGACGCGGCGCCGCGCTATCGGCGTTTTCTCGAGCAATGGCGCGCAGCGGCACATAGCCGCAAGCCCAATATCGCCTATTGCACGGTCGTCTATGTCGACGAGACCGACGCGAAAGCGCGCGCCCGCGGCCTCGCCGATGCGGGCCGCGCCTATCGCGGCTTCTTTCCCGCGGCCGATAGCCCGGCGCAGCTCAAGGCGCTGCAGCACGAGCACGCGGCCTTTTTCGATCAGCGCGGCGAGCCGGGAGCCGCCGAGACCATGCGCAATTTGCTCGATCCGGATTGGCTGATCGAACATGACCGGATTCTCATCGGCACGCCCGATACGGTCGCAAAGAAGCTTCGCGCCTGGGCCCAGGAAGGCGTTTTCAACACCTTCTTCGGCGAGTTCAATTTCGGCAATCTCGGCGAAGACGATCTCATGCGCTCGATCCGCCTGTTCGGGACCGAGGTGATGCCGCATCTCCGGGAGTTCGAGCCGTTCTAGAGAGATTCCCGTTCGCTCAGAATCAGACGCGGTGCGGCATCCCTCTCCGCGCGAAGCGGGGAGAGGGAGGGGTCCCATCGCTCATCAGAGCGATGGGGAGGGTGAGGTGTCGTGCCGGCTCACGACCTTTCCGCCGTTGCCACCCACCTCACCCGCTCCCCCCGCAAGCGGGCGGAGAGGGCTGCTAGCTGTCGCGCACGATCGGAATTTGTACTAAGGCGAATGCCCTCTGCGTCACGCGACGACGAGGGCATTGCAGGCGTTCGAACGCGGCGCCGGCTCACTGAGCCTTATAAATCAGGGCTTCCTTGGTCTTGGCGACGATCGCCGCCGGCATGCTGTAGACCTTCGCCACCAGCGACTGCACCTCCTCGCCGGAGATCGGCTGGATGTCGAGGCGCTGCTTCTTGGCTTCGGCGAGCAACTCGTTGTCTTTCAGCGCTTCCATGAAGGCCTTGCGCAGCGCAGCAACGCGCTCCTTCGGCACGCTTGGCGGCAGCACGAAGGGCCGGCCGAAGACTTCCTGGCTATAGGCGAGTTCCATGATTTTGCGCTGCTCGTCGGTCTTGGCGAAGCTGTAGGTCAGCGGGATATGCAAGGAATCGAGCAGCGGATGGCCTTTGTTGGTCTCCTGCACGATAACCCTGTATTTGCCGCTGGTCTGCCAGTCCGGATGCTCGATTTCGATGCTCGAGACCCCGACGCCGCAATTGCCTTGAGCCTCGCCCTGCTCGACCGCCAGGCTGATCTCGCGCGAGCCGGGATAGCCCTTGACGACATGCCACTTGGTGCCGAGGAGGTTGTTCTCGAGCGCCGGCATATCGACGGTCGAGCCGCCCGCCGCGCTTGCCGCCAGCGTGACCTTGGTCTTGAGCACGTCCGCATAGGTCTTCGCCGGCGCGTCGCTGCGCAGGATGCAGAGGAAGGTCTCGACATTGGCGCTGCCCAGATAGATGAGCTTCGAGGGATCGTCCTGGACCTTCTGCGTGCCGATCAGCGGATCGAGCACCGCGCCCGGAAAGATGATGCCGAACTCCGTCCCGTCCTTCGGCGCGACGTTGTAGAGATAGGCGGCGAGCCGATTGCCGCCGGCCCCCGGCATATTCTGCGGCACGATCGTGGGATTGCCGGGAATGTATTTGCCGATGTGTCGCCCCAAGAGCCGGCCATAGCTGTCATAGCCGCCGCCCGGGGTCGACGCGATGTAGAGCCTGACCTGCTTGCCCTTGTAGAAATCGGCGACCTTGTCTTGCGCTTGCGCAGCGCCCGCCCATGCGAGCAGTAGCGTTGCACTTGCGGCCCAAAGACTGCGCGAGCCTCGCTTCATCCTCCCCATTCCTTTCCTTGTGATCGCCGCTGCCGCGAACATGGCATTCGCGCCCGGCCGGTTCTGCACGCGGCCTATCTAATATAATGTACGGCGCCGGGTCTACCCTGGATTACGGTGGGCGCGGGACGGCGCCGGCAAAGCGGCACGACGTGGCCGGGGCTCGGGCGGGGGGCGAAGGAGTGGCGGACGACAGGACCAGCATCGAGGGCTTGCTCGGCATAGCGATCGCGCTCCATCGCCAAGGACGGACGGCCGAGGCCGAGCGCGCCTATGGCGAGGTCCTGGCGAAAGCGCCGGCCTCGTTCGACGCGCTCTATCTCTCGGGGCTCATCGCGATGCAGACAGGGCGATTCGAGCGCGGCATCGCTCTCGTCGAGAAGGCGCTGTACGTCGATCCCGATGCTCCAGGGGCGCATCACGCTCTCGCCAATGCGTTCCTCGTTCTCGGGCGAAGCGAAGAGGCGCTCGCAAGCTACGATCGTGTCATCGCGCTCGAGCCCGACCTTGCCGGAGCGCATTACAACCGCGGCAATGCGCTGCAGGCGCTGCGACGGCCCGCCGAGGCGGTCGCGAGCTATGATCGCGCCATTGCAAGCGATCCTCGCAACGCCCAGGCCCATAACAATCGCGCCAATGCGCTCCGGGACTTGGGGCGTCTCGAAGACGCGCTCGCCAGCTATGGGCGCGCCGAGGCCATAAAACCCGGCGAGGCGACGATCCCCTTCAACCGCGGGAATCTGTTGCAAGAGCTTGGGCGGGTGGAAGCCGCGGTCACGGCTTATGACCGCGCGATCGCCTTGAAGCCCGATTTCGCCGAAGCGCATGGCAATCGCGGCAACGCGCTCAAATCGCTGAAACGTTTTGAGGAGGCGGTCGCGAGCTATGACCGCGCGATCGCGCTGAAGCCAGGCGAGGCAGCATCCCATTACAATCGCGGCGTTACGCTCGCAAGGCTCAAAGCCGAAGGCGAAGCGGTCGCAAGCTATGACCGAGCGATTGCCCTCAAGCCGGATTACGCCGACGCCCATAACGATCGCGGCGCTGCGCTGCGCGCGCTGAAGCGGGAGGCGGAAGCGCTCGCGAGCTATGATCGCGCCATCGCGCTCAATTCCGGCTTCGCGGAGGCGCTCTACAATCGCGGCAACCTGCTGCAGGACCTTCTACGCCCTGAAGCCGCCATTGCGAGCTACGACGAAGCGGTGAGGCTCCGGCCCGATTACGCCGAAGCCTGGCACAATCGCGCCAACGCCCTCAATGATCTGAAGCGCTACGAAGACGCCGTCGCCAGCTATGATCATGCGCTGGCGCTGAAACCCGACTTGGCGCAGGCCGAAGGGGCGTGGCTTTTAACCAAGCTGCATCTCTGCGATTGGACGAATTTTGCAACCGATTGCGCGCATCTGCTTTCGGGCGTGCGCAGCGGAAAAATGGTCAGCCCGCCTTTCTCGCTTCTCGCCATCCCCGCATCGAGCGAGGATCAACTTCGCTGCGCCCGCCTATTTTCCGCAGAAAAGCATGCATTCACGCCTGGGTTCCGAGAACAAGCCCCGCAGCGCCACGAGCGCATCCGCCTTGCTTATCTTTCCAGCGATTTTCGCGCTCATGCCGTCGCGTTCCTGGCGGCCGAGTTGTTCGAGCGCCATGACCGCGCGCGTTTCGAGACGATTGGGATTTCCCACGGCATCGACGATGGCAGCGAGACGCGCCGGCGGCTCGCCACGGCTTTCGATGCGTTTCACGATGTGCGGGGAAAGAGCAATGCGGAGATCGCCCAGCTCCTGCGCGCGCTAGAAATCGACATCGCGATCGATCTCAATGGCTACACTCAGGGGACGCGTCTCGACGTTCTCGCCGAGCGGCCCGCTCCTATCCAGGTAAGCTATCTCGGCTATCCCGGAACGACGGGCGCCGATTTCATCGACTATCTCATCGCCGATCCAATCGTCATTCCACCTGAAAGCCGCGCCTTCTACAGCGAAAAGCTCGTCTTCATGCCGCACAGTTATCAGGTGAACGACACAAAGCGGACGATCGGCATGACCCCGACGCGCCGGAGCGAAAGTCTACCCGAGGAGGGCTTCGTCTTCTGCTGCTTCAACAACAATTTCAAGATTCTGCCCGCCCTCTACGAGCGCTGGATGCGCGTCTTAAAGCAGGTCGATGGGAGCGTGCTGTGGCTCCTCGGGAACCACGACACTGCCTCGGCGAATTTACGCAAGGAAGCGGAGGCTCGCGGCGTCAGCGCCGACCGTTTGGTCTTCGCCGAGCGCTTGGCCCTGCCGGAGCATCTGGCGCGCCATCGGCTTGCCGATTTGTTTCTCGACACGCTGCCCTACAACGCGCACACGACGGCGAGCGACGCCCTTTGGGCTGGGCTTCCGCTTCTCACCTGCCGCGGCGAGACCTTCGCCGGCCGGGTGGCGGCAAGCCTCTTGCAAGCGATCGGGCTGCCCGAACTCATTGCGGCGGATTTGGATGAATACGAGCGGCGCGCGGTGGCGCTGGCGACGGATCGCGCGGCTCTGGCGGCGCTGAAGCGCAAGCTAGCCGAGAACCGCCTCACCACCGCGCTCTTCGATAGCGAGCGCTTCACAAGGAGCCTAGAGGCCGCCTATCAAGCGATGGTTGAGCGGCACGCGGCAGGATTGTCGCCCGACCACATTTCCGTTCCCGAAGGTTGAGGCGCCCGCAGGGGGCAGCAACGCTCATTAGTCGCCGCAAGGGCAAGGATATTCGCCGCACAATATAGGGAGAATAAAGCTGCCAATCTCCGCAGGAAGACTGGCTCTAATTTCTAATTTGGTGGGCACCGGAGAGCCCCGAGCAGCGGCGCCGAAGCTGTGGTGCCCCCCGTCGGAATCGAACCGACATGATCTTGCGATCGCGGGATTTTGAGTCCCGTGCGTCTACCAGTTCCGCCAGAGGGGCACTCGTGCCTGTTCTAGGCGATCAGCCCCGCCCGCACAACGCCCAAGCGGCGCCGCCCGCCAGGCTTGCCCCGACGCCCGCCGCCCTCTAAACCACCGCCCCCATGTCCTATCGTTTTTTCGAGGATTTCCATCCCGGCGAAACCCTCGCCCTTGGCAGCCGCAGCCTCAGCGAGGCCGAGATCATCGGCTTTGCGCGCGACTGGGATCCGCAGAGCTTCCATGTCGATGCCGAAGCGGCGCGGCATTCGATCTTCGGCGGCCTCGTCGCCAGCGGCTGGCAGAGCTGCGCGGTGTTCATGCGGCTTCTCGTCGACGGGCTGCTCAAGGATTCGAGCGCGCTCGCCTCGCCCGGGGTCGACGAGATCCGCTGGCTGAAACCGGTGCGGCCCGGCGACCGGCTGAGCGGCAAGGTGACCGTGATCGAGGCGACCCCGTCGCGCAGCAAGCCCGATCGCGGCCTCGTGCGCCATCTCTGCGAATTGTCGAACCAGCGCGGCGAGATCGTGATGACGATGCGCACGCTCGCGCTGTTCGCCCGGCGATGAGCCTTGTCCCGGTTGAGAGCGGGGCTGCGGCGCTGCAGCTTGCGCCCCGCCACCGCCCAGGCTAGACCAGCGCCCAACCTCGCCGCGCCTCGAAGACCGGGCGAACCGGGACGACGCGATCGCTTGCAGTACCGATGAACAGGAGCTTCCCCTTTGCTCGAAAGCATCATCGCGGCGGTCGCCACCGTCATCGTCGCGACGATCTCGGCGATTGGCTATGCGGGCATCGTCCTGCTGATGGCGATCGAATCGGCGTGCATTCCGCTGCCCTCCGAAATCATCATGCCATTCTCGGGCTATCTCGTCTTCACCGGCCGCTTCGACCTCGTGCTGGTCGCGACCGCGGGCGCGATCGGCTGCAATCTCGGCTCGACCGTCGCCTATGCCATCGGCTATTACGGCGGCCGGCCGCTGGTCGAGAAATGGGGCGCCTATGTGCTGCTGAGCCGGCGCGATCTGGCCATGGTCGACAGCTTTTTCGACCGGTTCGGCAGCATCACCGTCTTCGTCAGCCGGCTCCTGCCGGTGGCGCGCACCTTCATCGCCTTGCCCGCCGGCATCGCCCGCATGTCACAGATCAAGTTTCAGGTCTATACGTTTCTCGGCTCATGGCCGTGGTGCTTCGCGCTCGCCTATATCGGCGCGAAGCTCGGCGAGCGCTGGGAGAGCGATCCGACCTTGCGCGACGTGCTGCATCGGTTCGATGCGCTGATCGTCGCGGTGCTGGTCTTGGGCATCGTCTGGTATGTATGGCGCCACTGGAAGCACCGGCTTTCGAGCGACAAGTGAGCGATCGCCGATCATGGTGACGAGCCGTTCCGCCGGAACCATCCTTCTCCTCGCCAGCGTCGCCGTCATCGGCACCGCGCTTTTGTCGCAATATGTCGGCGGCTTGCAGCCTTGCGAGCTGTGCCTCTATGAGCGCTGGCCCTATTACGCCGTGATCGTCCTCTGCCTCCTGGCGCTGCTGAGCCGCGCGCCGCGGCTGCATCGCCTGGTGTTCCGCCTCTGCGCGCTGATCTTCGTCGCGAGCGCTCTTCTCGGTCTCTACCATGTCGGCATCGAGCACCATTGGATCGCGGGACCTTCGTCCTGCACCGGCGGTCTCGCCAAGGCGGGGTCGGTCGAGGCGCTGCAGCACGCGCTCGAGAACCGCGAGCCGGTGCAATGCGACGTGCCGCAATGGTCCTATCGCGGCGTCACGATGGCGGGTCTCAATCTCGCTGCTTCGCTCGCGCTGGTGTTGCTGTCACTTTGGGCACTCAACCGGCGCCGCTTCGGACGGCGGCGATGAGCCGCATGCGGCGCCTTCCCGGGGATCCGTCGCAGGAGCGGCAAATCGCACGCATGATCCGCGTCGATCATGCCGGCGAATACGGCGCCAAGCGCATCTATGAGGGTCAGCTCGCCGTGCTCGGCCGCTCGCGCGCGGCCAAGGAAATCCGCCGCATGGCCGAGCAGGAAGCGCGCCACCTCGCCGCCTTCGAGACGCTGGTGCGCGAGCGCCGCGTGCGCCCGACCGCGCTCTCGCCGCTCTGGCGCGTGGCGGGATTCGCGCTCGGCGCGGCGACGGCGATGCTGGGCGAGCGCGCGGCGATGGCCTGCACCGTCGCGGTCGAAGAAGTGATCGACGAGCATTATGCGCGCCAGATCGCGGCGCTCGGCGAAGCCGAGCCCGAGCTCAAGGCCGCGCTCGAAGAGTTCCGCGCCAATGAACTGGAGCATCGCGATACCGCCTTGGCCGAAGGCGGCGGCGATGCGCCGGCGCCGCTCGCCGCCGCGATCAAGGCAGGCTCGCGCCTCGCAATCTGGCTCTCAACGAGGCTCTGAGCTCTCAACCCGCTTCGCGTTTCGCGCGCGGCGTAACGAGCCGCCGGAGCGCGCGCCACAGCGTGCCAAAGACGAGCGCCAGGACCGAGACCGGGCGCGGCGCCGCGTCCACAGCGGGCCCCGCGCCCTCGCTGCTGGCGAGCTCGCTGCGCAATGTCGCCGCGAATTGATCGACGAGCGTTTGCGCGACCGCGCCGATCATCGCGGCACCGCGGCCATATTGCGCCACCGCCCCGTTGAGCGCGAGATCGGTCGCAATCGCGACGCGGGTCTTGCCCGGCGCCGTCTCCGTCAGCGCGAACTGCGCCGTCGCCTCGGCGCCGCCCCGCCCCTTGGTCTCGCTGCCATTCGCCTTGACGCGCACGCGGTGCGCGGCTTCATCGATCTCGATGAAGCGGGCGGTGCCGTTGAAGGCGAGCGCCACCGGCCCCAACCGCACCGCGATCTTGCCGCGATAGGCGTTCGGGTCGAGCTTCTCGGTCAATTCGGCGCCCGGGACACAGCGCGCGACGCGCTCGATATCGAGGAGAACCCGCCAGGCCTCAGCGACGGGCAAGGACAGCTCGAAGCCGTTTTCGATTTTCATGTCACCGCCTGACGCTGCGCGCGCCTCAATTCCTGGTTCTCCGGGCCGTAGCGAAATCGTAAGCATCGCGCGCCGTGCTGGCAATTGGCGCAACGCTCGAGCGCCGACGCGCGGTTGACAGCATCGAAGCGCGAAGGCTCATATAGGCCGGATCATCCCGAATGGGACGATGGGGAGGATGTCGATCGGCATGCGAGACGAGCCCGCCTTGCGCGTGAGGGGCGATGAAAGCCCCGCCGCAATCGTCGCGCGGATCGATGCCCGCAGCCGGCGCATCGAAACGCCCTGCGGCGATGGCAGCATGGTGTGGCGAGTTTGGGGCTCCGGCGCGCCGCTCGTGCTGCTGCATGGCGGCTATGGTTCCTGGACCCATTGGCTGCGCAATGTCGAGAGCCTCGGCGGGCGCTACACCGTGATCGTCCCCGATCTGCCGGGGCTTGGCGAGTCCGCGGTTCCTCCGCCGCCGCACAGCGCCGAGGCGCTGGCGGCGATCATCGCCAAGGGCCTCGATCGCATCGCGCCCGCGCCGGCAACCCTCGCGATGGCGGGCTTTTCCTTCGGCGCGGTGATGGCGGGACATGTCGCGGCGCTGATGGGCGAGCGGATCGAATCTTGTCTCCTGATCGGCGCCGCGGGGCTGGGATTGCCGCGCCCGCCGCGCGCCGATCTCAAACGCGTCGAGCCGGGCATGAGCCGCGAGGCGATCATCGCGATCCAGCGCCACAATCTCGCGGCGCTGATGTTCGGCGAGGCGGGCCGCATCGACGCGCTCGCCGTTCACCTCCAGGACGAGAATACGCGGCGGGGTCGGCTCGACAGCCGTCCGATCGCCTTCACCGACACGTTGATCTCGACGCTGCCCCGCGCCACGGCGCGGCTGGGCGCGATCTGGGGCGAGAAGGACAGCACCTGCGTGCCCTATATCGAGCAGAAATTCTCGGTTCTGCGCGCCATCCAGCCGCACTGCTTTTGCAAGACCGTTGCCGATGCCGGCCATTGGGTCCAGTGGGAGCAAGCCGCGGCGTTCGAAGCCCTGCTCACCGGCTTCACCGCGGGTAGCGCATGAGCGAGCGGGCCGCAGCGTCGCTTCCGCTCGAAGGGGCCGCGCGACGCCCCGGCGCGCTGCTGCGCTGGTGGCGGCGGGCCGGCATGCAGAGCCTTCTGCGCGTCGGCGGAGTCGTGCTCTTTCTCGCGGCATGGGAAGGAAGCTCGCGTGCCGGATGGCTCGACCCGCTCTTTGCCTCGAGCCCCGCGCTCATCATCGAAAAGCTCGCGGCGATGATCGCCGATGGCAGCCTGTGGCCGCATGTCCTGGCGAGCGCCAATATCGCGGGCCTGGGCTTCGGGCTCTCGGTGCTCGTCGGCGTGCCGCTCGGGCTTGCGATGGGCCGCTCGGCGAATATCCGCGCCGCGGTCGAGCCCTTTACCACCGCGCTCAACGCCTCGCCGCAAGTGGCGTTTCTGCCGCTGCTCATCATCTGGCTCGGCATCGGCGTCGCCTCGAAAGTCGCGCTGGTGTTCCTGGGCTCGGTCATCATCATGGTGGTGAACACCGAAGCCGGCGTGACGCAAGTGGATCGCCGCCTGGTCGAGACTGCGCGCTCCTTCATGGCGAATGAGCGCCAGGTGTTGCTGAAGATCGTGCTGCCTTCGGCGCTGCCCTACATCATCGCCGGTATGCGCCTGGGCGTCGGCCGCACCCTCGTCATGGTCGTGGTCGCCGAAATCTATGCGGCGACCAAGGGCCTCGGCTATCTCATCTTCCAGGCGGGCGGGCTTTACGACACCGCCCAAGTCTTCGTCGGCGTCGTCATTCTCGCAGGGGCGGGCATGCTCTTCAACGCGCTGCTGCGCTGGTTCGAGAAGCGGCTGGCGCCTTGGCAGCACCTTCAGGCCGGGTGACGCGCGGGTCATGGCGGCGGCCGCTTCATGATCGAGATCCGCGACGTCTCGCACGGCTATGCCGGAAAGGACGGCAGCTACGTCTTTCAGGCGCTCGCCCATGTCTCGCTCACGGTCGCGGCCGGCACTTTCGTCTCGTTCCTCGGTCCCTCGGGCTGCGGCAAGACCACGCTCTTGCGCATCGCCGACGGGCTGATTGCGCCGAGCGAAGGCGAGGTGTGGATCGATGGCCGGCGGGTCACCGGGCCCGCGCCCGATCGCGCCATGGTGTTCCAGGAATTCAATCTTCTGCCCTGGCGCACGGCGCGCGGCAATGTCGAGTTCCCGCTGGAGATGCAGGGCGTCGGCCGGGCGCAGCGGGCCGAGCGCGCGGCCAACGCCCTGGCGCGGGTCGGGCTCGAAGGCTTCGCCGGCTTTTACCCGCACCAGCTGTCGGGCGGAATGAAGCAGCGCGTCGGCTTGGCGCGCGCGCTCGGGGTCGGCCCCTCCTATCTCTTCATGGACGAGCCTTTCGGCGCGCTCGATCCGCAGATTCGCGAGATGATGCAGATCGAGCTGACGAAGCTGTGGGACAGCGACCGCAAGACCGTGATATTCGTGACGCATAGCGTCGACGAGGCGGTGTTCCTGTCCGATCGCGTGGTGATGTTCGCGGCCTCCCCGGGCCGCGTCGTCGCCGATCTGACGATCGACCTGCCGCGGCCGCGCTGGGTGGACGACGAAGCCATCAAGACGAGCGCCAAATTCATCCGATACCGCAACGATATTTGGCGGCTCTTGAAGCAGCAGCTGGGCGGAGCGGGTACGGCCTGACGAAGAAGCCTCCGCCGTCCCGTGCGACGGCGGCGCAAAGGGAGGGAGCGATGAACGATGGTGATTTCGCCTTGGGCGGCGCCTCGCGCCGTCAATTCATCGCCGCGCTGGCACCTCCCCATTCAGCCCTGCCGCGCATCGAAGCAATCTGAGCCCCTCCCCGCACTCGCAACATTGGAGCAACGCATGGCCGCTAAAAAGACACGCGCGAAGGCAAAGACCGCGTCTCGAGCGAAAACGCCCGCTTGGCGCATCGATCTGCATCATCACTTTTTGCCGCGGCGCTACATGGAGGAGGAGCAGAAGCGCACCACCGCCACGCACAACACCAACATGCTCGGCTGGACGCCAGAGCGCTCGCTCGAGGAGATGGACAAGGCCGGCATCGCCTTTGCCTTCGCCTCGAGCTCGACGCCCGGCGTGTGGTATGGCGATATCGAGCTCGGCCGGCGTCTCGCGCGGCAATGGAACGAGTTAGCGGCGGAGGTGATCCGCGATCATCCGACGCGCTTCGGCCTCTTCGCGCCGATCCCCCTGCCCGACACCGAGGGCAGCTTGCGCGAGATCGACTACGCCTTCGGCAGCTTGAAGGCCGACGGCATCGGCCTGCTCGCCAATTACGAAGGCAAATGGCTGGGCGATCCGTCCTTCGCGCCGGTGCTCGAAGAGCTCGACCGGCGCAAGGCGGTCATCTATGTGCATCCGACCTTCACGCCCTGCTGCACCCGGACCGTGCCTGGTCTTGTCATGCAGACGCTCGAATTCCCGTTCGAGACCACGCGCACGATCGTGAGCCTCATCACCAGCGGCACGACCACGCGCTTCAAGCATCTCCGCTGGATCTTCGCGCATAATGGCGGCGCGACGCCGATGCTGATCGGGCGGATCGAGGAGCTCGACCATCGTCCGATCGGCAAGAACTTTCCCGCCGGCATGCATGCCGAATTGCGGCGCTTCTATTACGACACGGCGAGCGCGTGGAAC